>NZ_CP017241.1:3552500-3732500 GCF_001908375.1 Rhizobium etli 8C-3
CCGGAACCATAGCAAGCGCTCGATGCGCAAATATTGAACCAACGCCACGAGAGCGGCATAGTTCGGCTTTGTCTGCCATGGATTGGAGGGAAAATCCCAACCGCACTTCCGGCAATGAAGGTGTGCCTCTTCAGTAACCCCGGCTGATGGAAAGCCGGAAGACACCAGAAAGGCCCGCACCGTCGTTGCTTAGGCGTCCTCGCATTTCCCGGTTGGCCGGAATAGCGACTGGAGGGGTTAGTTCCAGGTACCTTACCGATGACCTCACCTAATCGAGGGTCGGCGGACACCCATGGGCACGTGCGACTTTGGGCTGAGGACGAGATAAGAATATTCGCAGTCATAATCAAGAATTTTTTTGCCGATCGCTAAAAAAATAAATTGAACAACCGCGCGCAATTTGTTCAATCTTTCGCAACAACGGGAGACGGCCATGGACACATTGACGCGCATACGTGCCTTCATCGATGTCGTTGAAGCGGAAGGTTTTTCCGCCGCAGCGCGGCGCACGGGCCGCTCCAAGGCGCTGCTTTCCAAATATGTGCGCGAGCTGGAAGACGAGTTGGGTGCCCTGCTGCTCAATCGCACCACCCGGCAGTTTTCGATGACCGAGGCCGGGCATACTTACTACCGCACCGCCTCCGACATTTTGAAGGAGATCGACAACCTCGCCGATCTGGTCCGCGAGAACAACGCGCAACTCAAGGGCCGGCTGAAGATCTCGGTGCCGCGCACCTTTGTCGATGCCGATGTCGGTCAGTCTCTGATCGATTTTTGCAAGGAGAACCCCGATCTGCAGCTGGAAATCGCCGCAGACGACCGGTTCGTCGATCTGATCGAAGAAGGTTTCGACCTGGCGATTCGCGTCACCAAGCTTGAAGATTCGGGAATGATCGCGCGAAAGATCTCGGATTTCCGCGTCCACGTCTGCGCCACACCGGAGTTTCTCGAGCGCTATCCGAACCTCGAACATCCGACCGACATTTCCAACGTTCCCTTCATCGTCGATACGAACTCGCGCACGCAGGCAAGCGTCCGATTCTACAATCCCGACAGCACGTCATTCGCTGTCGCCGTTTCCGGGCCGATCGAGGTGAACAGCCCGCATGCGACATTGCGCGCGGCATTGTCGGGCATCGGCATTGCGGTCATTCCGGACTTCATCGCTCGTAAGCCGATCGAAGACGGCCGGCTCGTGACCCTGTTCAACGACTACATACCGACCGATCGCGGGATTTATGCCGTCTATCCGCATCGGCGCTACCTGCCGGCAAAGGTCCGCATTTTCGTGGATTACCTTCATGCTTGGTTCAAGAAGCAGGCTTGAAGCCGGCCTGATTCACTTTGCCGCCTTGAGGCCCGTCCCAATTCCGTCCCATTCTCCGGCAAGAAGACACCAACCGATTTGGGCAGAGCGGTACCCGACACATGAAGAATTCCACTTACCTGATGGCCGCGCTGATCTTTCTTGCGCCGGCCGCGGTCACGGCACATCCGCACATTTTCGTGGAAGCTCGGCTCGAAGTCGTGGCAGCGCCCGACGGCAGCGTTCAGGAGTTGCGGAACGTGTGGCGTTTCGACGAGGTGTTCTCCTCCTCCGTCGTCATGGATTTCGACAAGAACACCGATCTGAAGCTGGAGCCGAACGAGCTAGCCGAAGTCGGCAATACCGTGCGCGAGTCGCTCTCGGACTACGGCTACTACATGAATCTGACGATCGACGGAAAGAACGTGACCGTGGAGAAGCCGGACATCATTCACGTCGACTACAAGGAAGGACAGCTCCTGATGTTCTTCGCTGTAAAGCCCGCGCAGAAGATGCCGCTTAAGGGCACGCTCACCTTCGGCGTCTACGACCCCACGCTCTACACCTCGATCGACTTTCCGACGGACAAGGAGCTTTCAACGGTCGGGGACGGCTTCAAGAACTGCAAGCATGATGTGCTGCGGCCGGACGCCGATCAGGTGATATCTCAAAACAAGCAGTCGCTGACCGACGCCTTCTTCAACGATCCGACCGGCACCGACATGTCCAAGCTCTTTGCCACCAAGCTGGAGGTTTCATGCTGAAACGGAACGCTTTGCTGTTCCTTTCGATGGCCGCACTCGCACTGCTTGCGCTGATGAACGTGGCCCATGCCCAATCGCCGCTCGGGATTGGCACTGCCGAGCCGAGTTTCCAGCCGACAGGCGGACCGCTGGCGCCGTTGCTCGCCTACATCAATTACGAACAGCAGGCCTTCTACCGCGCGCTGACGGACACCCTGAAGGCAATGCGTGAAGACCCGTGGCAGCTTGCGTCGCTGATCGGTCTTTCCTTCGCCTATGGCGTCTTCCATGCGGCCGGTCCCGGGCATGGCAAGGCGGTGATCTCCTCCTACATGATCGCCAACGAAATCGAGCTGAAGCGCGGCGTAGTGATCTCCTTCATCTCGGCATTCATTCAAGGTGCAATGGCAGTGGCGCTGGTGGGCGGTGCCTGGCTCATTCTGCGTGGGAGCGGCATTACGCTGACGCAGGCGACGAATGCGATGGAGATCACAAGCTTCATCATGGTCATCGCCTTCGGTAGCTCGCTTCTCTTGCGCAAACTTCGTTCGATGATCGGCGGCCTGCCAGAGCGTGAAGTCGTGGAAACATCGGCCGGCCCGGTCAGCATGATGCTCGACTGGAAGGACAATGAAAGCCGCAGGCAAGCCTATGCCTTCGGCGAGAAGCAGGCACGCAAGGCGGGGCACAACTTCATCTCCGGCATGGCCTGCGAAACCTGCGGCCGCTCTCATGCACCTGACCCGTCGCTTTTGGGCGGCGACAAATTCAGCATCCGCGAAGCCTGGTCAGCGATCGTTGCCGTCGGTCTTCGCCCCTGCTCCGGCGCGTTGCTCGTCATGACCTTTTCGCTGCTGAACGGCCTTTATCTCGGCGGCATTCTTTCCGTGCTCGCCATGTCGCTTGGCACGGCCATCACGGTCTCAATCCTCGCGATCCTTACGGTTGCCGCCAAGGGCACCGCCGTCGGCATCTGCGGCCGTGGCTCAGCGAGATCGATCTGGATTGGCAACGCGATCGAAATCCTGGGCGCCGTCCTGGTGATTTGCATGGGCGTGCTTTTGCTGGGCGCCTCGCTTCAGGGGTAGGCTCTTACTTCCCCCTGCCTCGCTGATACTGCGCCCTCAACCAGAATATCGCGAAGAAGCCGAGCAGAAGCGCCGCGCCGGCAATGACGGCAAGCACGGGAGAATAGTTGCCGATCCAAAGGACGAGCGTCGGCAGGAAATAGATGGCCAGTCCCACGCAAATGAGGATGGTGGCGGCGGCGATCGCCTGTGAGCGGCTTTCGGGGCTCATGCGAGCCTTTCCTTTTCAAGATCGGAACGGATATCCTGCAGGCGCCGGCGCTGCTTGCCTTCGGCATCGAAGTTCTCCGGCGAAAGCCAGGTCTCGAAAGCCTCGCTGATCAGCGGCCACTCGCTGTCGATCATCGAGAACCAGGCCGTGTCGCGGTTGCGGCGCTTGGAGATCATATGCTGCCGAAAGACACCTTCGAACTTGAAGCCGTAGCGCGCGGCCGTCGTCTTGCTGGCTTCGTTGTTGTTGTCGCACTTCCATTCGTAGCGGCGGTATCCGAGATCTTCGAAGACATGCTTGGCCAAAAGGTAATGGGCCTCGGTGGAAAGCGGCGAACGCTTCATATCCGGCCCGTGCGCCACCCCGCCGATCTCGACGACGCCGTTGGCTGGGTCGGCACGCATATAATTGGCCATGCCGACGATCCTGCCGGTGGCGTTGTCGCGGAAGATGTGAGTGAGCCAGCCGGACTTGCAGGCGTTATCGAGCCAGTTGGCAAAATCGGCGATGCCGGTGAAGTCGTCCTGCGCGAAATACAGAAGCAGCGGATTGATGCGCATGCCGCCCAGTCCGTCCCAGAGCGCCTGAAGATGCTCGGCCCGGACATAGGGCTCGACGGTCACGTAGCGCCCCTTCAGTGTCACGTAACCAGGTGCCGGCACCTTGAAATTCGATAGATCGCGCATGCTCACTCCTCTCATCGGAAGAGTGGATAGGCCAGCCGCCCGGGAAAGGCAACCAGCCTGCATGTCACCGTGACAAGGAAACCTTGGCGGAGGAAACCGTTGCCTCGATATGGTCCACAAGCGCATCGGCAAGGCTAAGACGCCCCGCAAGGAGATCGAGATAGCCGCGCTCGGCCCGCGAGTCCGGCTCGATCGTCAGGCGCGATGCCGTATAGAGCTCGACCCTCTGTTCCTCCGTAGTGGCGGCTGCGACCAGCGCGTCGAGATCGGTTGGCGAGGCGAGCTCGCGCTCGATGAATGACGCAGCTTCACCGCTGACGTCGGCGGCCCTCATCTTGTCCATGACATGCGCTCGCTCGGCGTCGTCGATATGGCCGTCGGCTTTGGCCGCCGCGATCATGGCGCGGATCAGCACCAGGGCAAATTCGTTGCTGCCAGCAGGCGAAGCCGGACCGAAACCGGAATCGGCGGGTGCCGGCAGGAGAACCGGCGTCGACGGCGGAGGGGCATCCGAAGGCGTGGCAGGTGCCTGGCCCGCCTGGTAGTTCTTGTAGGCCTGGTATCCGAGGCCGGCGATCGCTGCGAGCCCGCCGATTGCTATCGCGTTGCCGGCAATGTTGCGGCCCGTCTTCGTCCCAAGAAGCACAGTCGCCAGCGCTCCGGCCTTCCACGGATTATCCTTGGCCAACTGGACGGCATCGCCGGCCCGGTTGCGGACACTTCCGCCGACGCCCGGTATTTGAGATCCCAGGAACTGGTCAAGAAGCTTCTTCGCGTCGAACATCCTTCATCGTCTCCCTGTTGAGGCAGAACTGAAGATAGGAACCAGATTGGCAAATACAAATGCCGGCGAAGCCGCCGGCACCTTGTTGCGATCAGGAAAATGTCAGCCTTTCAGCGCAGCCGCTTCCGAGGCGAGTTTGGTGATGCCTTCCCAATCGCCCGCAGCGACGAGTTCCTTCGGCGCCACCCAGGATCCGCCAACGCAGATGACGTTTGGCAAAGACAGGTAATCATTGGCGTTTTTGAGCGAAATGCCACCGGTCGGGCAGAAGAGCGTGCCGGCGAGCGGCGAGGAAAGCGCCTTGAGATATGCGGCTCCGCCTGCCTGTTCGGCGGGAAAGAATTTCAATACCTTGTAGCCTTCTTCGCGAAGCGCCATGACCTCGCTTGCCGTAGCAGCGCCCGGCAGCAGCGGAACCGGCGATGCCGAAGCGGCATCGAGCAGTTCCTGCGTGGCCCCCGGGCTGACGACGAACTTCGAGCCGGCAGCAATGGCCGCATCCCACTGCTTTGCATCCAGGATCGTGCCTGCGCCGACTTCCGCACCTTCGACCTCCTGGGCAACGGCACGGACCGTATCGAGTGCTGCAGGCGTGCGCATGGTGATCTCAATCGCCTTCAGGCCGCCTGCGACCAGCGCACGCGCCAGCAAAACGCCGGACTTCACGTCATCGACGATAAGCACCGGAACAACTGGCTGGAGTTTGAGGATGGAAAGGAGCTTTTCTGTCTTCTCGCCCATGGCCGCACGGTTCCTTAAACGATTGAATTGGGCTCCCGAATACCCCTATGGACCCTGTTTGTCGAGACAAAACAGATGCGGCAAGAAGATGGGTATCCCTTCCGGGAGATTTACGCTACGGTGCGGCGATCGTCACAAAAGGTTCACTGAAATGGCGAAAGAGATCGAGCGGAAATTTCTGGTACGCAACGACGGCTGGCGCGCCAAGGCCGTGACGAAATCGATCCTCAGACAAGGTTACATCGCCTCGATGGACGACCGGTCCGTGCGTGTGCGCATCCTTGACGGAAAGAGCGCGCGGCTGACGATCAAGATCGGCCGCAGCAGCGTGACCCGCGACGAATTCGAATACGAAATTCCCGTTTCTGACGCCGAAGAGCTGATGCAAAGCGCCATTGGCCTGGTGATCGAAAAAACGCGCTACCGCGTGCCGCATGACAGCTTCGTGTGGGAAGTCGATGTCTTTGCCGGTGCGCATCGCGGCCTGGTGATCGCTGAGGTGGAGATGACGTCCGAAAATGACGATCCCTCCCGCCCGGCCTGGCTTGGCCGCGAAGTGACCGGCGATTTCCGCTATTCCAACCAAGCGCTGGCGACCGAATTCGAGTACGATCAGGATGCCCTTTCGCATACGGCCTGATTTCGATTTCACCGATGAGTTTCGAAGAGTGGCAACGGAACAGCTGGAACGTGCCATTGCTGTTCTCGAGGAGCGGCCGGGCGGCGCGCATGAGGCGGTCCATGCTTTTCGCAAGAACGTCAAGCGGCTGCGCTCTCTTTACCGGCTCGTGGCCAAGGAGGTTCCGGACTTTCAGAAGCGACAAAATGCCAGGCTGCGCGAGACGGCAAAATCGCTTTCATCGATCCGGGACGCCACAGCCCTGATCGGTACTGCCGAATATTTGCAAAAAGGCGCCCGCGGCAACGCAGAGAGCGAGGCGCTCATGCGCATCGTCACAATTTTGCAAGCACGGCGTGACTGGATGGCGGAGGCCGAAAGCGGGCTTGAGCAGAAGCTTCACGAGACGGCCGTCTCGCTGAAGGACGCGATCGGCGAAGTCGAGAGGGTTTCTTTCAAGAACAAGCGCAGCAGGAACGCCCGCATGCTCGCCAACAGCTGGAAGCGCACTTCGCAAAGAGCGCGCACGGCGTTCGATGCATGCCGCGATACGGCAGCGACCGAGGATTTTCATGAACTGCGCAAGCGAACCTACGACTACCGGCTCTATCACGCGCTGCTGCGAAATTTGTGGCCCGCCGCGATGAAGGCGAAGCAGGATGCAGCCACGGATCTCGCAGAACGGCTCGGCCGCGTCAACGATCTCTCGGTGCTGTCGCAACTGGTTGAGGCGGAGCCGCAGCTCTTTACCCGCAATGAAGATCTCGCCCACCTGCTCGATGCCATCATCTTCCGCCAACAGGAAGAGCGGCAAACCGCGCTCCAAGAGGCCGGCCGCATCTTTGCCGACAAACCGCAACATGAGGCCAGCCGGATCGAGGCACTCTGGCTGTTGAGCCGGAACTGAATTCGAAAAGCGCCAACACTTGGCGCGCGCGCCCGCAATGGCAAAGCTTGCGCAAAAACGCTTCAGACTGTATTTCAGCGCCATGACCGACAGCATCAATCACACCAGCCCGTTCCTCGTGGCGGCGCTTTATCATTTTGTTTCCGTGCCGCGCTTTGAAAGCCTGTGCGTGCCCCTGCAGACGCTTTGCGAAGAAAACGGCGTGAAGGGGACGCTGCTGTTGGCGCATGAAGGTATCAACGGGACGATCGCCGGACCGGATGCCGGCATCGAAACGGTGCTCGCCTACCTGCGGGCGCAGCCGGAATTCATCGCCCTGGAGCACAAGGAAAGCCGCGCATCCAAAATGCCTTTCCTGCGCATGAAGGTGAAACTCAAAAAAGAGATCGTCACGATGGGGGTCGACAATATCGACCCCAACAAGGTGGTTGGGACCTATGTGATGCCGCAGGATTGGAACGCGTTGATTTCCGATCCCGACACGGTTGTCATCGACACGCGCAACGACTACGAAACGGCGATCGGCACCTTTCGGGGCGCCGTCGATCCGAAAACCAGGACCTTCCGCGAATTTCCGGAATGGGTGCGCCAGAACACCGGCCTGCACAACAAGCCGAAGATCGCCATGTACTGCACCGGTGGTATCCGCTGCGAAAAGGCGACGGCCTTCATGAAGGAGCAGGGTTTCGAGGAGGTCTACCACCTCAAGGGCGGTATCTTGAAGTATCTGGAGGAGGTTCCAAGGGAGGAAAGCCTGTGGGACGGCGCCTGCTTCGTGTTCGACGAGCGGGTGTCGGTCGAGCACGGACTGAAGGAAGGCGAGCACAAGCTCTGCCATGCCTGCCGCAATCCGATCACCGCAAAGGAAACCACCTCGCCGCTTTACGAGGAAGGCGTTTCCTGCAGCTACTGCTACCATACGCGCACTGAAGACGACCGGCTTCGCTATCGCCAGCGGCAGCTGCAGATCGCGCTTGCCAAGAAACGCGGTCTCAAGCACATCGGGACTTAGGTTCAGGCAGCGGTTATCTGGCGCGGCATCGCGTCCAGGGCACGGCGTGCTTCAAGCATTTCGGTGATCCTGTCTGCCGGCACCGGCTTGCTGAAGAAATAACCCTGCAGGCAATCGCAACCAAAGAGACGAACGGCCAGTGCCTGCTCTTCCGTCTCGATGCCCTCGGCCGTCACCGGAATATCCAGTGAGCGGGCAAGCGCGACGGTTGCCTGCAACATCTCGCGCTGGCTGTCGCTTTCGGTCACGCCCTCGACCAGCGAACGATCGATCTTGATGCGGTCGAAACCGAATTGGCGGAGATAACCGATCGACGAAAAGCCCGAGCCGAAATCGTCGAGCGCGATCTTGACGCCGAGCGTCTTCAGCCGCTCGATCGATTGACGGGTGCGCTGCGGATTCTGGATCATGTATCCTTCGGTGATCTCCAGCGTTACGCGTTCCGCCTCGATCGCCGTATGTTTCAGGACATAGCGAACATAGTCGGTAAAGGCCGGATTGCGGAACTGGCCGGGGGAAACGTTTACGGCAACGCGCAGCTCCGGCCATTGCTTGGCGGTCTCACAGGCCTTGCGCAGCACAAACAGACCAAGCGCCTCGATAAGCCCGCTGGTCTCAGCGATGGGGATGAATACGTCCGGTGAGACTGGTCCGTGGCCGGGACGATTCCAGCGTACCAGCGCTTCGACGCCGTTCATCTCATGTGTAGCGGCATCGATCAGCGGCTGATAGGCAAGCGTCAGATCGCCACTTTCGATCGCAACGCGCAGATCGAGTTCAAGCGCATTGCGCTCCTCGCGGTCGGCATCCATGGCGGGATCGTAAAGCGTCATGCGGGCCCGGCCCGCTTCCTTGGCCTTGTACATCGCAAGATCGGCCCGGCGGACCAATTCTTCGCGGCCGATCGTCCCGCCAGCAGCCATCGCGATGCCGATGCTGGCGCCGATGACGACGACGCGCCGGCCGATCTCCAGCGGCTCCGCCAAAAAATCCAGGATCTGTTCCGAAAGCTGCAGCGCATCGGCGCTGCCGCCTTCAGACAGGAAAGCAATCGCAAATTCGTCGCCGCCAATGCGCGCCAGAACCGCGCCATCTGGAACCAGCACCTTGAGGCCGGCAGCAACTGCGCGGATCAACTGATCACCGGTGCCATGCCCGTAGGCATCGTTGACCTCCTTGAAACCGTCGAGGTCGAGATAGAGGAGCAGTACGTTCTTGCCGGTCTGCCTCGCCTTGGCAACGACGTCATCGACAGCAATCCCAAGGCCTTCGCGGTTCGACAGACCGCTGAGGCGATCGCGGAGCGCATCCTCGCGGGCAGTGTTTTCCTCCGCCTTCAGCCGGCGTCCGGCAAGCCAGCCGATGACGAGCAGGCCGGCGAAGAACAGCCCGACGAGGCTGAGTGCCTTCACAATCGTCGGGCGCACCTGTGCGTAGCTGATGTCGCCCGGCGAACGCGAAATCCATACGAGTTTTCCGAGTGCCTTGCCGGCGGCGTCATCGATGGCCACGGAATAGTGCGCGTCGTAAGCGGCCGGCACCAGCTTCAATCCCTGGATGACATAGGTCTCGCCGAGGCCCTTGATGGTCTGCCCGTTCAGATGGCGGGCAAAAATCAGGTAGCGGCGCTGCCCTTGAGGTGCATTCAGCGTGCCGGATTTTTCACGCACGAGCGCAACGCCGACTGCCGCAATGCCGCTCTTGGTGCCGACGAAACCCACGGCTTCCGGTGATGAGAGCCCGGCGGCCTTCACTTTGTCGAACAACGTCCACAGCGACGGCGCAAAGAAATCGTCGATCGCGTCGTTTGACGGCTGGCCGTCGCGATAGACCATCAGCGGCTTCTTGTCGTCATCTATGACGATCGCCACGTCGAAGAGCGCGCTATTGGAGGACATTTCGCCGTAGTTGCTGATCGTCCAAGCCATGCCATCCGGGGCATAGACATTGACGGCCGCGTCGTCCCAGGCGGCGTAGTCGTTCAGCGTCGCGCCGAGTTGCGCTTCGAACGTCTTGATCGCCCCGGCCGTGGTTTCGCGCGAACGTTCCTCGTCGAGAATATTGGCGTTATCGGTGACGCGCGACAAAGCCGTCAGCACCATGACGGTAACGACCGCGACCATAGCCGCAAAGGAAAAAAGCACACCCGCAACAGTTGCGTGGCGGCCGATCCCCGATGCCTGATTTTTTTGCCTAAAGAACGCAGGCATACATGACTCCCCGATAACGGGGACTTTGCCAGTCAAGGCTTCAAAAACGGTTAAAGCGAAAGGCTACAAGGCTTCATCCAGGGTGATTTTTCTGAATGAAGATCACCGCGCATCGAAATGCCCTCCCCTCGGAACGGGAGGGCTTGATTTCATACCGGTTGGGTCGCTTACCAGCCTGCGATAACCGAACCCTTGAAAGTATCGGCGATGAACTGCTTCACGTCATCGCTGTGATAGGCTTCGACCAGCGTCTTCACCCAAGGCTGATCCTTGTCCTTCTCGTTGACCGCAAGGATATTGACATAGGGTGCCTTTTCGCCTTCGCGGGCAATCGGATCCTTGGAAGGATCAAGACCGGCTTCCAACGCATAGTTGGTGTTGATAACGGCAGCATCTACATCGTCGAGGGAACGCGGCAGCTGGGCGGCATCGAGTTCGGCGAACTTCAGATTCCTGGCATTTTCCGTGACATCGGCAGGTCCGACCTTCAGGCTCGCGCCGTCCTTGAGCTTGATCAATCCCTTATCGGCGAGGATCAGCAGAGCACGGCCGCCATTGGTGGGGTCGTTGGGGATCGCAACAGTGGCACCATCGGCGAGGTCGTCCAGGCTCTTCACCTTCTTGGAATAGATGCCCATCGGGAAGTTGACCGTATAGGCGACGTCAACGATCGCGAAGCCGCGATCGGCGACCTGGTTGTCGAGATAAGGCTTGTGCTGGAAGGAGTTGGCGTTCAGCTCACCATCGGCAAGCGCCTGGTTCGGCACGACATAGTCGGAAAATTCAAGGATCTCGATGTCGAGGCCCTTGGGCGCTGCAACTTCCTTCACCTTCTCCATGATCTGTGCATGCGGACCTGGCGTGACGCCAATCTTGATGCTTTCGGCCGCGGCAGCAGTCGCAAAGGCCGCTGCAAGGGCGGCCGCGAGGATGATTTTCTTCATCGATCTTCTCCTTGGGTTAATGGCAATTCGATCAATTCTTGCGCGATCGCTTGTCGAAACGGCGGGCAAGTGCATCGCCGGCGCTCTGCACCGCCTGGACGAGCAGGATCAGGACGATGACGACGACCAGCATCACGTCCGGCATGAAACGCTGGTAGCCATAGCGAATGCCGAGATCGCCGAGCCCGCCGCCGCCCACGGCGCCGACCATCGCCGAATAGCCGATGAGGCTGACCAGCGTCATCGTGAGCGCCAGTGTCAGCGCCGGACGCGCTTCGGCAAGAAGCACCTTGCGCACGATCTGCATCGGGGTCGCACCCATGGCGCGGGCGGCTTCGATCAAGCCCTTGTCGACGTCGCGGATGGCAGCCTCGACGAGCCGCGCGAAGAACGGGATGGTTGCGATCGTCAACGGTACGATCGCGGCCTTGGTGCCGATCGACGTGCCGGTAACCAGGCGCGTGAATGGAATGATCGCAACGACGAGGATGATGAAAGGCGTCGAGCGCGTTGCGTTGACGAGCAGTCCAACGACTCTGTTGAAAGAAGGCGCCGGAAAGAGCTCGCCGCGACCGCTTGTGGCCAGGAACACGCCGATCGGCAACCCGATCAGGGAGCCGATGAGGCCGGCGATCGCCACCATGCGCAGCGTGTCGAGCGTTGCCTTGGCTATGAGAAGCAGAAGATCAGGAGACATAGCCGAGCACCTCCGCAACGAGACCGTTCGCGTTGAAGAATTCATCCGCTTTCGCAAAAGTCGCATCATCCGCGGCATAGGTGATGATAAGCGAGCCGTAGGGTTCGCCGCCGATCTCGTCGACCGTTCCGGCGATAATGTTGATATCCGAACCCAACGTCTGGATAAGCTGCGAGATCAGCGGCTGTTCAGCAGTTCGCCCGAAGAACGTGATGCGCACGGCAACGCGACCGCCTTGTGTCTTGTGCGGCCGCAGGCCGGATGCCAGCGCTGCCGGAAGCTTCGAACCCGGCAACCCGGCAAGCAGAGCGCGCGTCGTTGGATGTTGCGGCCGGGTGAAGACCTCGAAGGTGCGGCCGCGCTCGACGATGATGCCCTTGTCGATCACCGCAACGTCGCTGGTGACGGCTTTGACGACCTCCATCTCGTGGGTGATCAGAAGCACCGTAAGCCCCAACTCTGCATTGATCCGCTTTAAGAGCTCTAGGATCGACTGGGTGGTCTCCGGATCGAGCGCGGAGGTCGCTTCATCGGAAAGCAAGAGCTTCGGCTGCGTGGCAAGTGCGCGGGCAATGCCGACGCGCTGTTTCTGCCCACCGGACAGTTCTGCCGGATAGCGGTCTCGTTTGTCCGAAAGCCCGACGAGATTAAGCAGCGGCTCGACGCGTGCACGAATGGCGTTTTTGTCGAAACCGGCGATTTCCAGGGGCAGTGCCACATTGCCGAAGGCGGTGCGCGAGGACAACAGGTTGAAATGCTGGAAGATCATGCCGACCGAACGGCGCAGCACACGCAGGCCAGCCTCGTCCAGATCGGGCACGTTGACGCCATCGACGATGATCTTGCCGCTTGTTGGACGTTCCAGGCCGTTGACAAGACGGATCAGCGTCGACTTGCCGGCCCCGGAACGCCCGATGATGCCAGTAATGGAGCTGCGTGCGACGGCAAAATCGACCGCTTCAAGGGCGGTAAACGATTTGTTCTCGGCGCCGAAGCGTTTCGATACGGCTTCGAAGAGGACGCTGTTTGCGGCATTGGCCGCGCTGGAAGGGTCGGAAGGCATGGATGCTCTCGATGTTCAACTAGTCGGCAATCGCTGAATGGCTGGCGACGCGGCGCGTCTGATCAGGCCGGCATTCGGCAACGCATTCGGAACAGAGAGGCAGTCTTTATCATCACACAACCGGAAGATTCAATTTGATCGGCGCATGGCTGCCATGCGCAGGGATGTAATGCTTTATGGCGGAGTTCCAGTCGCGATTGACAGAGAGATTTTTTCTTTGAATCGGTCAGGGCGGCAAAAAACCACCCATTGTGCAATCGCCTGAGTGACGAAGCAGCACCGCCTGCTTCTTCCCCGGCGGGTGAAGTGTCGGATGGGGGTGAACGATGAAAGGAGCGAACGATCGAACAACAAGAGGTCGGGTCTTCCAGAAGGCCCAACCGGCTTTCGGGTCTTCTCGCCAGAAGCGGCGGAAGGTTCAACCCGCCTTGTGATTGCCCGCCGGAAACTGGCTTGCCAGCTCCCGGTACCATTTGCCGCTCTTCTTGAGCGTGCGGACCTGGGTGTCGTAATCGACATGCACGAGGCCGAAACGCATCTTGTAGCCTTCCGCCCATTCGAAGTTGTCCATCAGGCTCCAGGCGAAGTAACCGCGCATGGGGAAGCCGTCCTTGATGAGATCGGCGACGACCGCCAGGTGATCGCTGTAATAATCCAGTCGCGGCTGGTCATCGACCTCGCCGTTGACCACATCCATGTTGTAGCAGGCGCCATTCTCGGTGATGTAGCATTCCGGCAGTTCATAGCGACGATAGAGGTCTTCGACGACATGCTTGAGGCCGGGCGCATAGACCTCCCAGCCGATATCTGTCTTCACGTCGCTGGCACGCGGCGCTTCGGCCGTCCACGGGAAATCGCCGTTTTTTGCCGGGTCGTCGGCAACACGCAAAGGCGTATAGTAGTTCAGCCCCCACCAATCGAGCGTCTGGCCGATGATCTTCAGGTCCCCATCTTCGACGGCGGGCATGTTGCCGCCGAGTGCTTCCACGAACTCGCTCGGATACTCGCCCTTGAAGACCGGATCGAAGAAGGCGCCGTTGTGGAACTGATGCGCGCGTTCGCCGGCCGCAATATCCGCCTTGCTCTGTGATCTTGGAATGACGGGCATCGCATTCAGCACCAGGCCGGCTGGCACCTTCGGCGCCTCGGCGCGGATGGCCTCGACACCAAGCCCGTGCGCAAGGTTGATGTAGTGCATGGCGTGAAGGGCTGCCTGCATGTTGCGCTCGCCCGGTGCGTGGATGCCGTAGAGGTGGCTGAGCCAGACGATGCACCATGGTTCGTTGAAGGTCGCGACGCTGTCGAGCCGGTCGCCGAGACGCGCCATGACGGTCTTTGCGTAGCGTTGATAGGCGTAGGCCGTGGAGCGCGCCGTCCAGCCGCCGTCGCCTGCCAACAGCAGCGGCAGGTCCCAGTGATAAAGCGTCGCGAAGGTCTTGATGCCTCGCGCCTTGCAACCGTCTACGAGGCGGTCGTAGAAATCGAGGCCGGCTTCGTTCACAGGCCCTGTTCCATCTGGAATGATGCGCGGCCAGGCGATCGAGAAGCGATAGGCCTCGACCCCCATGTCCTTGATCAGGTCAAGGTCCTGCTCGAGCCGATTGTAGTGATCGCAGGCAATATCGCCGTTATCGCGGTTATGGACACGGCCCGGCATGTTGCAGAAGGCATCCCAGATCGACGGTTTGCGCCCATCCGCTTTACTGGCACCTTCGATCTGGAAGGCAGCCGTCGCGACGCCGAAGGTGAAATCGCCCGGAAAGCGGGCGGCGAGTGTCTTGGGATCTAGCATCAAAAAACCCCGTCTGGTTATGGACTGGTCGGTCAAGCGGCGGTGTAGCCAAAGGAACCGGCGTTGTACAGAGTGGAAACGTCAATCCTGCAACGGTGCAGGCCGATAGCGAACCTGCCGGGTAGGTGTCGCACTCACGCTGACGTCTCCGGAAAAACGAGGCGATGGACCTCCCCCGTTCGCGGGGAGAAGGTGGCTGCAGCCGGACGAGGGGCTCGCCCAAGATCCGGTCATCAAAGCTTGACCCAAGCCCCATTCCGCTTCGACGAAGCAACGCAGGCCTCGACGAAGGCAACGCCCTTCACGCCGTCATCGACGGTCGGATAGACCACGGCCTTTTCGACCGCTTTGCCCTTCTTGTGCGCATTGATCGCATGGGCCGCTTCCGTATAGATCGTCGCGAAGGCTTCGAGGTAGCCTTCCGGATGGCCGGAGGGAATGCGTGAGACGCGGGCAGCGGCAGCACCCGAACCCGCGCCGTTGCGGGTAATCAGGCGCTTCGGCTCGCCGAACGGCGTGTACCAGAGATAGTTGGGGTCTGCCTGCACCCACTCGAAGCCGCCCTTGGTGCCGTAGACGCGAATCTTCAGCCCATTTTCATGGCCGGGAGCCACCTGGCTGCACCAGAGCATGCCCTTGGCCGGCCTCTCCTTGCCTTTTGCCTTGAAGCGCAGAAGCACGTGAGCGTTGTCGTCCAGGCGACGGCCTTCGACGAAACTATCGAGATCGGCCGCAAGACTGTCGAGTTCGAGGCCGGTGATGAAGGAGGCAAGGTTATAGGCATGCGTGCCGATATCGCCGGTCGAACCGCCCGCGCCCGACTGTGCCGGGTCGGTGCGCCAGACGGCCTGCTTGGCACCGCTCTGCTCGACAGGCTCAGTCAGCCAGTCCTGCGGATATTCGGCCTGCACGATGCGGATATCGCCGAGTTCACCATTGGCAATCATCTCGCGCGCCTGACGGACCATCGGATAGCCGGTGTAATTGTGCGTCAGGATGAATAGCGCGCCGCTCTCGTCGGCGACCTTCTTCAGCCTCTTGGCGTCGGCAAGATTGGAGGTCAGCGGCTTGTCGCAGATGACGTGGATGCCCCGACGCAGGAATTCCTTGGCGGCATTGTAGTGAACATGGTTCGGCGTGACGATCGAGACCGCCTCGATGCCGTTCTTAAGCTTCGCCTCACGGATCGCCATTTCGCGGTAGCTTGCGTAGGTGCGCGACGGGGCAAGGCCGAGATCGCGGCCCGATGCGATCGCCTTTTCCGGCGTCGACGACAGCGCACCTGCGATGAGTTCGTATTGATCGTCGATGCGGGCGGCTATGCGATGCACGGCGCCGATGAACGCACCCGCTCCGCCGCCGACCATGCCGAGGCGGATGCGCGGCTCGCGCGCCTGTTCACTTGATCCTTCAATTGCCATAGGTTCCTCCAAAGAAATGAGTGTTTGCCGACGGTCTCGCGACTCCCTCTCCTCAGGGGGAAAAGGTGGCGATAGCCGGATGGGGGTGCGGCTGATGCAGTCTTTCGCCGTTTGCTCAAGACGTCGCTCGGCTGCGCCCCCTCATCCGTCCTTCGGGACATCTTCTCCCCGAGGGGAGAAGTAAAAAAGCAAGGCTCAGAGCCCGAGCATCCTGCGGTTCGCCGCTTGGTCCGTACCGCTGCCGGCGAAATCGTCGAAGGCCTTCTCGGTAACGCGGATGATGTGTGCCTTGACGAACTCAGCACCCTCCCGCGCACCGTCTTCGGGATGCTTCAGCGCGCATTCCCATTCGACAACGGCCCAGCCGTCGAAATTGTTGGCCGTCATTTTCGAGAAGACGGCGCCGAAATCCACCTGACCGTCGCCGAGCGAGCGGAAGCGGCCAGCGCGCTCGACCCAGCCCTGATAACCGCCATAGACGCCCTGGCGACCGGTCGGATTGAACTCCGCATCCTTGACGTGGAACATCTTGATGCGATCCTTGTAGATGTCGATGTTGTCGAGATAGTCGAGGCACTGCAGGACGTAATGCGAAGGATCGTAGAGCATGTTGGCGCGCGGATGGTTGCCGACCCGCTCGAGAAACATCTCGTAGGTGACGCCATCATGCAAATCCTCGCCGGGATGGATCTCATAGCAGACGTCGACGCCGCACGCCTCGGCATGGTCGAGGATCGGCTTCCAGCGGCGGGCAAGCTCGTCAAAGGCTGTTTCGACAAGACCGGCCGGACGCTGCGGCCACGGGTAAATGAAGGGCCAGGCAAGCGCACCTGAAAAGGTCGCATGTGCCTTGATGCCAAGGTGCTTGGAGGCCGTCAGCGCCATCTTCACCTGCTCCACCGCCCATTCCTGCCGGGCCTTCGCATTGCCGCGCACTTCCGGTGCGGCAAAGCCGTCGAAGGCTTCGTCATAGGCAGGGTGAACGGCAACCAGCTGGCCTTGCAGGTGGGTCGAAAGCTCGGTGATCTCGATACCGTTTTCACGCGCCTTGCCGGCGAATTCGTCGCAATAATCCTTGGAGCTGGCAGCCTTCTTCAGATCGATCAACTGACCGGCCCAGGTCGGGACTTGCACGCCCTTATAGCCGATATCAGCCGCCCATTTGGTGATCGCATCCCATGAATTGAAAGGCGCGGCATCTCCCGCAAACTGCCCGAGGAACAGGCCGGGCCCTTTGATCGTCTTCATGTCAGAATCCTCCCTGATGATCGATCGTAAACGTTTATGATAACTTCTGGCACGCATTTCGGCTGGGGCAAGGCGCCGCACGCCTTTGGGCAGATGCAGTTGAAATGCCGAAAGTCAAACCGAAGCGAGCTAATCATGCCTGTCTGGAGGCTGCAAGAGGTACGTGCCGCATTCTTGGCCGCAGCGCGTGTGCAAGCAGAGAAAATGCGCCCATCCTTGCGAATGGGCGCATTGCAGTTGGAACATCAGAATGGAGAATCGGGGAAGTAGAAGTCCTTGGCGTTATCCTTGGTGATGAGCGTCGCGTCGAGGATATAGGTGCCACGCACCGGAACCTGATCGTAGAAATTGGCTGCCGTCATTTCCATCGCCGTGCCGACCATCGCCGGAGGATAGAGAACGTCGACGGGGATCAGCTTGTCGCCGTCGATGACCTTCTTGACCATGTCCTTGGAGCCGGCGCCGGCGACGACATACTGGATGTCGGTACGCTTGGCCTGCTCGATGGCCTGCAGCACGCCGACGGCCATGTCGTCGTCCTGGCACCATACGACGTCGATTTTCTGGTACTTCGTCAGATAGTCCTGCATGACCTTGAAGGCGTCGTCGCGGTTCCAGTTGCCGTACTGGCGATCGAGAACCTTGACGTTCGAACCAGCGATGCCCTTGTCGAAGCCATCCTGGCGCTGCTGGTCGATCGGGATCGGCAGGCCGCGGATGACGACCACCTCTGCATCCGGCGTGTTTTCCTTGATATACTTGCCGGCGACTTCGCCGAGCGCCGGGTTGTTGCCGGCCACATAGAGATCGCGAACGGAATCATCGTTGTTGCTCGGGGCACGGTCGACGAGCGCCACGAACTTGCCGGCATCCTTGATTTCCTTGATGGCGTTGACGAGCGGATCCGGATCCGACGGCAGGATGACCAAGGCATCGATGCCTTGGGTCGCGAGATCCTGCACGGCGTTTGCCTGACTTGCAGCATCTGGCGAGGTCTTGACAATGACGTTCAGGCCCGGATGTTCGGCCATGAGCAGCTTTGCCACGCGCTCTGCGTGGAAGACGACGCCGGCCGTCCAGCCGTGGTCGGCTGCCGGAATGGAAACGCCGATCGTTACCTTCTTGTCCTGGGCATACGAGACGCCCGTGAGGACTGCCATGGCAACCACCAGCCCCAGAATTTTTCTTCGCATTTTTTCTCTCTCCCAAATAATGAAGGGCCTAGTCGATCGAGGACCGGGCGACCCATAGACCCGGCTATTCACGATTTACGCACCAGCGACCGCTGAACCAGCATGGCGATGATGATGATCGCCCCCTGGATGGCGCCGATCAGGTATTCGCTGATGAAATTCGAAAGCAGCATGATGTTGCCGACGAGTTCGAGAATGAAGGCGCCGCAAATCGTGCCCCAGACCCGGCCCGCGCCACCCTTGAGCGCCGTGCCGCCGACGACCACGGCGGTGATCGCCTGCAGTTCCCAAAGGATGCCCGTCGTCGCCGAGGTCGAGCCAAGCCGCGGCACGTAGAGAAGCACGGCGATGGCGACGCACAGGCCCTGGATGACGAAGGCGATCGTGCGTACGCGATTGACGGCGATACCGGAGTAACGCGCCACGTCGCTGCTGGAGCCGACCGCCACGACATGCCGCCCATAGCGGGTGCGGTAGAGGACGAAGGCTGCAACGCCGGTGACGGCAAGGATCACGGCGATCGGGACCGGCACGCCGAGGATGGAGCCGAAATAGGCCGGGCGGTAGAGTGCCTGCAGTTCGGGCTCGCGCAGCGTGATGGCGCCGCCCTGCGAAAGCCATGTGGTCAAGCCGCGGTAAACGCCCATGGTGCCGAGCGTGGCGATGAAGGGCTCGATCTTGCCGACGGTGGTGATGAGACCGTTTGCAAGGCCGCATGACGCGCCGATCACGACCGTGAGCACGATGGCAGTCGTCAGCATCAGCGCCGGATCGGCGATCGCGCCGGAATTCATGAACAGGATCATCAGGCTGGCGACGAAAGCGACCATCGAGCCCACGGAAAGGTCCAAGTCACCCGCCGATATCACGAAGGTCGCGCCCACAGCGATGATGGCAATGAAAGCGCTTCTCGTTGCAACATTGGCAAGGTTCGTGATGCCGATGAAATTCGGATTGACCAGCGCCCCGACAACGAGAAGCAATGCCAGTGCCGCAAAGGGCGCGACCGCCCGAAGATCGACATCGCGCCAGGATCGGCGCCGGCTTTCCTTTTGGCTGCTTTCCTCGCTTACACTCATGTTCAAATCCAACCTCCCGTCCCATTATCCCTGGGAATTCGCCGTCACGCCTCGACCGATCGTTTCGCCTGGTCAGGCTGCAATCTTTTTCTTCAGTCCCGCCGCGTAGCGCATGATTTCCTGTTCGGAGATCTCATCGCCCTCCAAAATGCCGACGATTCGCCCCTCGCGCATCACGGCGATACGCGTGCAAAGTCCGATCACCTCCGGCATCTCCGAAGACACCACGATGATCGAATGACCATCGCGGGCCAGTGCCGAAATGAAATGATAGATCTGCTGTTTGGTGCCGACGTCGATGCCGCGCGTCGGCTCGTCGATGATGATGATCTGCGGCTCGATCTCCATGACTTTCGCCAGCAGCAATTTCTGCTGGTTGCCGCCGGACATGCGGCCGGCAACGATATTGCCGTCCCTGACGCGGATGTCGAAGCGGCGGCGGGCCCTTGCCATCGCAGCGGCTTCGCTCGCAGCGCTCAGATAGCCAAACCGGCCATGCTTGTCCAAGGATTGCAGCGTTAGGTTGGCGATCATGCCGGAGTTGAGAAGCAGTCCCTTGGACTTACGGTCCTTGGTCATGTAGGCCAGGCCTGCGCGATTTGCGGCATGAACGTCGTGCGGAGGCACGGCCTGCCCGTTGACCGTGACCTCACCCGATGCGCGCGGGCGCAGACCGATGATGGCCTCCATAAGCTCGGTACGGCCGGATCCGATCAAGCCGGAAAAGCCGAGGATCTCGCCTCTGCGGACCTCGAAACTGGCATCACGGACATAGTGGGTCGATACGGAATGGACGCTGAGCACGACCTCTTCGTCGACATCGGGTTCGTTTTTGGCGGGATACAGGCTGGAGAGCTCCCGCCCGACCATCAATTGAGCAATGGATTCGCCGTCCAGGATGGCGGTGGGCGAGGTCTTCACCCATTGGCCGTCGCGCAGGACCGTCACCCGGTCGGTCAGTTCCATGACTTCGTCGAGCTTGTGGGAAACAAAGACGAAGCTCGTTCCCTGGTCGCGAAGCTTGCGCACCTGCTTGAAGAGGAAATTGATCTCCTCGCGCGAGAGCACGGCGGTCGGTTCGTCCATGAAGACGATCCGCGCATTGCGGCTGATCGCCTTGGCGATTTCCACCATCTGCTTGTCGGCGATCGACAGCGTGCTGATCTGCGCGTTCACGTCGACATGCGAGCCGAGGAGATCGAGGACGCGCCGCGCTTCGGCGCGCATATACTTGCGGTCGAGAACGCCGTAACGGGTGACTTCGCGGCCGAGAAACAGGCTTTCGGTCACGGTCAGGTGTTCGGCGAGATTGAATTCCTGGTGAATGATGACAATGCCGAGCGCCTCTGCGGCACCATTGGGCGGCAGCTTTACAGGCTTGCCGTCGAGCAGGATTTCGCCGGAGCTTGGCTCTTCGAAACCGGAAAGGATCTTGACGAGTGTGGATTTGCCGGCACCGTTTTCGCCCATCAGCGCGTGAATTTCGCCGGCGCGGAGATCGAAATTGACGCTGAAGAGCACCTGAACGCCGCTGAACGACTTGCTAATTCGCCTCGCGGACAGCAGCACCGCGCCTTCGACGGTCTCCGGATCCATTCTTCCCTCCCCTTACGGCTCCCGTCCGCTTTAGCGACTGTGTAAACCTTTACATTGGCGATGTAAAGGTTTACATCATTGCATAGATGAGAATTTTTCAGCGTCGCCTTTGACCTTCTGGGAAGTCTGTGTAGTGTCCCGGTCAAGACGAGACCCAAGGCAGAGCGCAGTGTCGAATTCCAGCCCCGCAACAATCGAAGACGTCGCCCGAATTGCCCAGGTTTCGATTGCAACGGTCTCCCGCGCGATCCATATGCCCGAGAAGGTCGCGAACTCGACACGCCTCAAGGTCAACCAGGCAATCGCCATCACCGGTTACACGACGAATGCGATGGCGCGCAGCCTGCGGCTCGGGCGCTCGAACATGATTCTCGTCGTCGCGCCCGACATCGGCGACCCGAATTTCTCCAACATCCTGGTCGGCTTGGAGAATGAAGCCCGCGCGCACGGCTACGGCATTCTCATCGGCCATACGCAGAATGATGCCCAACGCGGCCTCGAATATCTGAAGTTCCTGAATTCCAATCAGGCGGCCGGGCTGATCCTGTTCACCGGCATCCTGCCCTTCGGACACCAGACCATGACGGCGCGCCTGCCGCCCAGTGTCGGCGTCTTCGAGCCGGTCTTCAACGGCGGCATCCCCTATGTCGGCGTGGACGACATCGCAGGCGCCCGCAAGGCCGTCGACCTGCTGATTGCCGAGGGCCATCGAAATATTGCCTTCATTGGCGATTCGCGCACCCGCCTCGCCTATAGCCGGCGGCGCATGGGTTATGACGCCGGACTGGATGCCGCAGGCGTCAGTCCAGGCCTTCGAATTGTCTTCGAAGGCGACGGCACGATCGAAAGCGGCCGGCTGGCGGTCGAACAGCTTTTTATGCGCGATACGCTGCCAACGGCCTTCATGTGCGTCAATGACCAGACCGCCATCGGCGTGATGATCGGCCTTGGCGCGCGCGGCTACGATATTCCTCGGGATTTTTCCGTGACCGGCTTCGACGACGTGCCTCAAGCCGTCTTTATGTCACCCTCGCTGACGACGATCCGCCAGCCGCGCACCGCCATCGGCAAGCATGCCATGGCGCTGCTGCTCGAACTGCTGTCGGACCGTCAGCCCGCCGAGACGGAAATCCTGCTCAGACCCGACCTGGTGGTCCGCAACTCAGTCTCGGCGCCCTCGCGGAACTGGATCAGGAAGTAAGAAGGAGACGGCGGCAGCCGGTAACGAGAGCTGCCGCCGGTCCGCATTGCTCAAACGTATCGGTTGACGACGTTTTCCAGCAGTTCCTGCTTGCCCGATTTCGGCTGCGGGTTGATGTTGCGCGTTTCAACCCACTCTGCGATCTGCTCGAGCGAATATTCGCCGCGCAAGAGCTTCTGGCCTTCGGGGCCGTTCCAGCCGGCATAGCGATCCTCGAGCGGTTTGGAGAGTGCCTTATCCTCTATCATCCTGGCCGCCGCCTTAAGCCCGCGAGCGCAGCAGTCCATGCCGCCGATATGGCCGATCAGCAGGTCTTCCGGGTCGAGCGACTGACGCCGCAACTTCGAATCGAAGTTCGTGCCGCCGGTCTTGAAGCCGCCGCCTGCCAGGACGTGGTAATAGGCGAGCGCCATTTCCGGGACGTTGTTCGGGAACTGGTCGGTATCCCAGCCGGACTGGTAATCGTTACGGTTCATGTCGATCGAGCCGAAGATGCCGAGTGCGTTGGCAAGCGCCAGCTCGTGCTCGAAGGAATGGCCGGCAAGAATCGCGTGGCCCTGCTCGATATTGACCTTCACCTCATTTTCCAGGCCATTCCTCTTCAGGAAGCCGTAGACGGTCGCGACATCGTAGTCGTACTGATGCTTGGTGGGCTCCTGCGGCTTTGGCTCGATCAGGATCGTGCCCTTGAAGCCGATCTTGTGCTTGTATTCGACGACAAGGTTGAGGAAGCGGCCGAGCTGATCGAGCTCGCGCTTGAGGTCGGTGTTGAGCAGCGTCTCATAGCCTTCGCGGCCACCCCAAAGCACGTAGTTTTCGCCGCCGAGCTTGTGCGTCGCATCCATGCAGGTCTTCACCGTCGCAGCCGAAAATGCAAAGACATCCGGATCCGGATTGGTCGCGGCACCCGACATGAAGCGGCGGTTCGAGAACAGGTTCGCCGTGCCCCAAAGCAGCTTGACGCCGGTCGCAGCCTGCTTTTCGGCAAAGTAATCGACGATATCGTTGAGGTTCTTCGTGTTCTCGGCAAAGCTGTTGCCTTCCGGGCGAACATCGGCGTCATGGAAGCAATAAAAGGGTGCGCCGAGCAGCTGGAAGAATTCGAAGGCGACATCGGCCTTCAGCCTTGCTGCCTTCATCGTGTCTTCGAACCAGGGCCGCAGGAAGGTCTGGCCGCCGAAGGGATCGCCGCCTGGCCAGGTGAATGTGTGCCAGTAGGCAACCGCAAAGCGCAGGTGATCTTCCATACGCTTGCCCATGACAATTTCGTCGGGCTGGTAGTGGCGGAAGGCCAGCGGATTGGTGCTGTTGGGGCCTTCATATTTCACTTTCTGGATATCGCCGAAAAATCCGGTGCTCATGGTGTTGTCTCCTTGGGTTTCACTCTTGTTGTTTATGAAGGCACGCGCCCCTTAACCCCTGCCTTTGCCCACCGGAAAAAGGGGAACAGGGCGCCGCTGCAAGTACGGGCAGGCGGATGAGGGGTAGCCACCATCTCAATGCGCCAGCGATCTGATCGCCGGATAAAGCGCCCGGTAGCGCCTGTAGGCATCCTCATAGGCACCGCTCAAAGCCGCCACCGGCTCGATCGTATTTGCCGTCTTCGGCGGCGTGCAGACCGAAACCGGCTCGGCGCCCGTCGCCGCGATCAGCCCAAGCCGCGCCGCGCCGAAGGCGGCGCCGAAATCGCCGTCTGCGGGCAGATCAACCGGAATGTCGAGCGCCGTTGCGATTGCCGCCAGCCAGTAGCGCGAGCGCGAGCCGCCGCCGATGGCGGTGACGCGGGATATATCGGTACCTGCCGAACGCAGCGCTTCGAGGTTGTCGCGGATGGCGAACGACACGCCCTCGAGCACGGCCTGCGTCAGCACAACCCGACTGCTCTCATGCTCGAGGCCGATGAAGGCGCCACGGATGACGGCATCATTGTGCGGCGTGCGTTCGCCGGAAAGATAAGGAAGGAAGGTGACCCCAGAGGGTGCCTTTGGCGTCTCGCCGAGTTCGTTCGTGAGATCGGCAGCGGATTTGCCAGTAACGCTTGCATGCCAGTTCAAGGCATCGGTGGCCGAGAGGATGACACCCATCTGATGCCAGGTGTCGGGTAGGGCGTGGCAGAAGGCATGGACTGCACTGTCTGGCTTCGGCAGGTAGGCGGCATTCGCCGCGAAGAGAACGCCCGACGTGCCGAGCGAGACGAAGGCCGCGCCATCGCTGACGGTGCCCATGCCGCAGGCAGACGCTGCATTGTCGCCTGCCCCGCCGGCAACGACAGCATCGCCCGCAATGCCCCACTTGGCAGCGAGTTCGCCGCGCAGCTTTCCTGCCTGCGCCGTGCCTTCCACCAGCGCCGGCATCTGCTTTTCGTCGAGACCGGTCGCGGCGAGAAGCTCCGACGACCATTTGCGTTTGCCGGTATCGAGCCAGGACGTACCGGCAGAATCCGACATTTCGGAAATGTGCTCGCCTGTCAGCCAGAGCCGCAGGTAGTCCTTCGGCAGCAGCACCTTGGCGACCTTGGCGAAAATGCCCGGCTCATGCTTGGCGACCCAGGCGAGTTTCGGCGCGGTAAACCCGGGAAAGACGATGTTGCCCGTCAGCTTGCGGAATTTGGGATCGGCATCCAGCGCCGCCGCCTCGAGATAGGAACGCGTATCGTTCCAGAGAATACAAGGACGCAGCACCCTGTCGCCGGCATCGAGCAGTGTTGCGCCATGCATCTGGCCGGAAAGGCCGACACCCCTGACAGCCCCGAGCTCTTTCGGATGGTTCGCTTTCAGGCCCGCAACAGCCTCCTCGGTTGCGCGAATCCAATCCGACGGTTCCTGTTGCGACCAACCGGAATGCGGCCGCGAAACATCGAGCGAGCCATTCGCCGAGCCGATGATCTTCTGATCGCCGTCGATGAGCATCGCCTTGACGCCCGAGGTTCCGAGATCGAGACCCAGATACATGTCATTCTCCTTGCCCTTACGGCAGATTGTCCTTCAGGAATATGTCGAGCCGGATCCGCTCCTGCGCATCGATGACGGCAAGCCCGTCGGCTTTTGCTTTGAGAACGCGGATCGCACTGCGGACCTCGTGTCCGGCGTTCTGATTGAGGATCGCATCGATCGTGCCGTCGATGAGGGCAGCGCGCGTATGAACGGTCAATTCATGGGCAACGACTGTCAGCGGGCGGCTCGAGGCTCTCGCCTTCAGCGCCCTGACAAGACCACGATTGCCGGCGCCCAGGCTGTAGACGCCAATCACCCGCTCATGCTTGGACAAGACGTCGGCGACCAGCTTGTGCGCCAGTTCCGGATCGTCGCGGCCTTCGAGGACCGGCAGGATGGAGAGCTTCGGAAATTCCTGCGCCATCAGAGCGGCAAAACCTTGAAGGCGCTCGCGATGATCGCGCACCAGCATGGAGCCGGCAAGCACCGCAACCTCGCCCTTGGCATCGCCAAGAAAGCGTCCGAGAAGACGCGCTGCCGTTCTGCCGGCGGCGATATTGTCGACGCCCGCGTAATGATGCCGGCGCGAACCGGTGAGGTCTGAAACCAGCGTGACGACAGGAATGCCGTCGGACACCAGCTTGTCGACTGCAGCGACGACCTCAGGCGCGTCGGTGGCGACGAGCGCTATCCCGGCGGGACGTTCATCGGCGAGCTTTTCGAGCGCCGTAACCAGAGCGGCCGGATCGAAGGCGGCAACTTCCACCGTGCGAATACTCGTCCTTTCGGACGGAGAACGGATCATCGCTTCGCCGATCTCGGCGTGCAGCCCGTGCATGAATGAATTGTCCGAGGCAGGCAGGATGAAAACCAGCGGATAAATGCGGCCCTTGGCGAGGTTGGCGGCGGCAACGTCGCGCACATAGCCGATCTCGCGGATTGCCGTTTCCACTTTTTCGCGCGTGATGCGGCGCACACCGGGGCGCTGGTTCAGCACGCGGTCGACGGTGGCCAGGCTGACCCCGGCCGCAGCGGCGATATCATGAACTGTTGGCCTCATCGCTCCTCCTGATGAAACCATTATCGCCAAATCTGATGTACGTAAATCAAAAATTTCAATCGGCTGTCGAGCACGAAAAAAAGGCCGGCATATCCCAAGCCGGCTTTCGACCGCTCAGTGGCCTCCGCTGCCACCGCCGCCGCCCTGGGGCGCCGGTTTCTTGATCATCGCGACCCCGAGGATCATGGCCATGAAAAGAACGGTCAGGATCAGGAAAACGTCGCTGAAGGAGAGAATGATCGCCTGCTGGGTGGCAAGCCCGACCATCTGCTTGATGGCGGCCGAAGCACCGTCCAAGCCATAGGAGTTGAAGTTGGCAGTCAGGTTGTTCATCTGGTCGATGGCGGCCGGATTACCCCAATCCATGTTTTCCCGCAGCCGCTCGTAGTGCACGTCCTGGCGGTTGGAGAGAACGGTATTGATCACCGCAAGGCCGACTGCCCCGCCGAGATTACGAGTGAGGTTGAACAGACCTGAAGCACCACGGATACGTGAAGGCGGCATCGTGCCGAGCGCGATGTTGTTGATCGGCACCATGCACATCATCAGCCCGAACCCGCGCAGGACCTGCGGGATGAAGAGCTCGTAGAAATCCCAGTCGTCCGTCAGGTGGGTCATGACGAAGGTGCCGGCCGCAAAGCTGGTAAAGCCGATCACCATCATCAGGCGAAGGTCCATCTTCGTCGACAGCCGGCCGGCAATTGGCGCAGTGAAGAACATCGCAAGGCCGGAGACAAACATGGTCTCGCCGATCATCAGCGAATCGTAACCGCGGATGCGCCCCAGATAGACCGGATAGATATAGGTGAGGCCGTATAGCCCGATCCCCATGACGAACGAGAACACCGAACCGAAGGAGAAATTCCTGTTGGTAAAGGCCCTGAGGTCGACGACGGGGAAGTCCACGGTGAAAGCGCGATAGAAGAAGACGATCGCACCTGCCGCCGAAGCCACAGCACCGGCGACGATATAGCTGTCGTTGAACCAGTCGTTCGAATTGCCTTCCTCAAGCACATATTCCAGCGCACCGAGGAAAATGCCCATGGAGATGAGGCCCCACCAGTCGAACTTCTTCAGGAGCGACAGTTCCGGCTTGTCGAAATCGATGAAATTCCAGGTGATGGTGGCGACCAGGATACCGGGAATGACGTTGACGAGGAACAGCCAGTGCCACGAGAAGGCATGGCTGAGGTAACCGCCGACGGTCGGGCCGATGGTCGGCGCAAGGGTGGCGATCAGGCCGATGATAGGCGATACGATGCTGCGCTTCGACGGTGGGAAGATGGTGAAAGCGGCCGCGAAGACGGACGGAATCATACCGCCGCCGATGAAGCCCTGGATGGCGCGGTAAACGATCATCTGATCGATATTCGTTGCCGTTGCGCAGAGCACGCTCGACAGCGTGAAACCAGCAGCCGAAATAGCGAAAAGATAGCGTGTCGAGATGATGCGAGCCAGCGTTCCCGACAGCGGAATCATGATGACTTCCGCAATCAGGTATGACGTCTGCACCCAACCGATCTCGTCCGAGCCGGCAGAAAGGCCGGCCTGGATTTCCGCAAGCGATGCGGAGACGATCTGGATGTCGAGGATCGACATGAACATGCCGAGCACCATCGCAAAGAATGCGATGAGCTTGCGCGGGTCCATTCGCTCCTCGGAACCGGCGACCGCAATGGCGCCTGTTGTAGCGGTGGTAGCCATTGGCCTACTCCGGCTGGCTGATCACTTTGCTGCCTGCCCTGTAGCGGGCGCCGTGCGGGTATCGACATCGACGACGACGCTCAGGCCGGCGCGCAAGCGGCCGCTGTCAAGCGCATCTTGAGGCAGCGCAATTCGGACCGGGACGCGCTGGATGATCTTTGTGAAATTGCCCGTCGCATTTTCCGGCGGCAGTAGCGAGAAGACGGAGCCGGAGGCCGGCGAAATCGACTCGACGGTGCCGACGATTGGATGGTCGTCATAAGCATCGACGTGCACGTTGACCTTCGAGCCCGGAACCAGGTGCTGGATCTGCGTTTCCTTGAAGTTGGCGTCGATGAACAGCTGACGCACCGGAACGAGCGCCATCAGGCGCTGGCCGGGCGAAACGAGATCGCCTTCCTGAACGGAGCGGTTGCCGACGACGCCATCATACGGTGCCTTGAGGATCGTGAAGGACAGATCGCGGGCTGCCTTGTCCCGCTGAAGCTCGAGCGTTTGGACCGAACCTTCGGCTTCCCTGCGCTGCGCCTGGAGGATGGTGACGTTTGCTTCGGCCGACTTGATGTTGGCGTCGCCGCCGACAAGATTGGCCTTGGCCTGGTCGAGAGCAATATTGGCAGTGTCGAGATCGGCCGTAGTGCCGACCGACTTCGCCTGGAGGTCAGCCTGGCGCTTCTGTGTGATCTCGGCGCCACGGACTGCCGCCTCGAGAGCCACTTTGGAGGCCTGGGCCTGAGCAAGCGCTGCCTTGGCTCCTTCGATCTGCGCGTCGATGCGGCTCAGCGACAGCTTCTCCGTGGCGATCTGGGCCTCGGCCTGATCGAGGGCGTTTTGATAGTCGCCGTTGTCGAGCGTGGCGAGCACGTCCCCGGCCTTCACCTGCTGGTTGGCGACAACGTTCACCTTCGCGACATAGCCGGTGACCTTTGGCGAGATCGTTGCGATGTCGCCTTCGATATAGGCGTCGTCCGTCGAGACCATGAAACGGCCGTTCGTCCACCACTCGTAGCCGTATGATGCACCGCCGGCCAGAATAGCGAGCGCCACGACCGGTAGCACCAGGCTGCGGCGCTTCTTCTTTTCAGCTGGAGCGGTCTGCGTATCGGGAGCAGCCTGAGGGGCACGCGGAGCTTCGGCGCTCGCCGGTTCGGCAGGGACAACGGCGTCTGACACCGGCTCGTCTCTTGCGGAATCGCTGACGATGCGGGCGACATTCGTTTTCTGGTTAGACGACATGAGCAAAGACCGGTAAATCGAGTGACATTGATCGAACTGAACGGTTCGGTTCAGTTGACATAGGGCCTTTTAGAAGTCATATCAAGCTATATCGAACCAGGCGGTTCGATTTTATGAAAGAATGTTCGCACTGCGGACGTGGTTAAGGAGACAATGACAGAGACCTTCAAGGATACGGTCGAAGCCCCGGCCGCAAGCGGCAGATGGGCGGCAGGAGAGGATCCGGCAAAGCGCAGGCAGATTCTCGAAGGGGCGAAGCGTGTCTTCATGAAACTCGGCTTCGATGCCGCCAGCATGAACGACGTGACGCGCGAGGCTGGTGTCTCGAAAGGAACGCTTTACGTCTACTTCGCCAACAAGGAAGAGCTTTTTACCGCGATGATGGAGACCGAGCGCGCCGCCTTTGTCGCCAGCGTGCGTGCGGCCCTCAATGCCAATCCCGATCCGGACACGGCTCTTTATGATTTCGGCATGACCTTCGTCCGGCACACAACCGAAGAAAAGGTCATCAATGCCATACGCACCGTCATCGGAGTGCGCGACCGCATGCCGCACCTCTGTCAACGCTTCTTTACCGGCCCCGAAAACATCCGGACCGTTCTCACCGACTATCTGAAGACGCAGGTCGGCGCCGGGCATTTCGTGATCGAGGATGTCGAGCTTGCCGCTCGCCAGTTCCTGGAACTCTGCGGCGGAGGCTTCTTCAAGCTGCGCCTCCTGGGCGACATGGCAGGCCCTCCGAGCGAGGAGGAGATGAGCCGCATCATCCGCGGTGCGATCCGCGTCTTCCTTGCTGCATATGGCGTTAACCAGAACCGGCCGGCCTGAATGTTTTCGATTTCTTTCTGCGTGGCACCGGAATCCAGCAATAGCGATCAAACCTGCTTGCCAGTTTTGCTCTATTCAGGAGACCGCAACCAAGGAAGAGCGCATGAGTGCCATTGGACGGGCAATTTGGTTTATTGAAAGCCATTCCGCCAGCGATATATCGCTGGACGATATCTCGGATGCCGCAGGTCTGTCGCGCTATCATCTGTCGCGCGTCTTCGGACTCGTCACCGGCCACTCGATCAGCGGCTATCTCCGCGGCCGTCGGCTGAGCACCGCCGCATTGGCCCTGATCGGCAGTTCATCGAGCATCCTCGAGGTTGCCCTCGGCGCGAGTTACGGCTCGCACGAGGCTTTCACCCGTGCCTTTCGCGACCAGTTCGGCATTACGCCCGACGCGATTCGCAAGCAGGGGCACCTCCGCAACCTCGCTTTAGTGGAGCCGATCAAAATGGACCCCGCACGCCTCAACGAACTTGAAGAACCCCGCTTCGAAACCCTGCCGCCAATGCTTTTTGCCGGACTGCAAGAGGCCTATGACTACGGCGACAATGCCGCGATTCCCTCGCTTTGGCAGAAATTCAACTCTTACTTCGGCAATATTTCCGGCCAGCGCGGCAATGTCGCCTATGGGATCTGCACACATATCGAAGGAGAAACCGAAACGTTCCGTTATATGGCAGGTGCCGAAGTCACGGATGCCGGCGACCTGCCGGAAGGATTTACGACGCTGAAAGTGCCCGCTCAGCGCTACGTTGTCTTCACCCATCGCGGTCACGTCTCCGCTATTGCGTCAACGATGCATCATATCTTCGGGACATGGTTCCCCTCCTCGGCTCTGCAGCACGGCGAGATGCCAGACATGTTCGAACGTTACGACGAGCGTTTCGATCCTGATACCGGCATGGGCATCGTGGAAATCTGGATACCGGTCAAGGAATAAAAGCCTTCCCGCTTTCGTATATTCCCCTGCGCGCTTGTTTCTTGGCGCCTTCACCTTAAATTGCGGGCGTCAGATTCTATGGCGCGAGGGAAAATAGCTTATGCAAGATATCGTCATGCTCGTTCAGGATCCGGCAGCCTGGGTGGCTCTGGTGACCCTGGTTGTCATGGAAGTCGTCCTCGGCATCGACAACCTGATCTTCATTTCCATTCTCACCAACAAGCTGCCGGTCGAGCATCGTGATAAAGCTCGTAAAGTGGGTATCAGCCTCGCCCTCATCATGCGTCTTGCATTGCTTGGTACCGTGGCCTGGATCGTCCAGCTCACCACACCTGTCTTCGAGGCTTTCGGTCATGGCTTCTCTTGGAAGGACATGATCTTGATCGCCGGCGGTCTGTTCCTCGTATGGAAGGCCACCAAGGAAATTCACCACAGTGTCGATCCGGAGGATCACGAGCAGGATTTCATCGCGAGTTCGGCGACGACGGGCTTTGCGGCGGCGATTGGCCAGATCCTGCTGCTCGACCTTGTCTTTTCGGTGGACAGCATCATCACCGCCGTCGGCATGACCCCGCACCTGCCGATCATGATCATCGCCGTCGTCGCCGCCGTCACGGTCATGCTGGTCGCCGCGACGCCGCTTGCAAATTTCATCGAGAAAAATCCGACGATCGTCATGCTGGCGCTGGCCTTCCTGCTGATGATCGGCACCACACTCATCGCCGACGGCATGGGCTTCCATGTACCGAAGGGTTATGTCTATGCCGCCATGGCCTTCTCTGCGCTCGTTGAAGTACTGAACATGTTTGCAAGAAATGCCCGAATGCGGAAGAAAGCCAGCGGGCATTGAAAAGTCTTAAAAAGGGGGGCGCGACAAACCGCGCCATTTGCGTCAGCCGGCCCCCCTCGATTTGCCTGTGATTGCCGAAACCAGCGGCTGATGGTCTGCCGTGACGCTTGGCGCGAAGCGCCCTGTCCGGAAAGATGCCGGATACGATCATTTGCGCCCGGCCAGGCGAAGGATAGGAACTTTGCGGCCTGCGTGACATTGATTGGTCCAGGAAAAGCGCAAAAGTATCATCCGGCAATCAGCCCAACTCCGGAGCGGTATGACAACCCAACAGATCCTTTCCTTCGGCGTGATCGGCCTGATGATGGCAATCTTCATCTGGGATCGGTTTCGTTACGACATTGTGGCCTGTTGTGCCCTCGTTCTTGCGGTTGCAGCCGGTCTCGTTCCCTTCGACAGGGCTTTTTCCGGCTTCGGAGACGACATCGTCATCATCGTCGGCAGCGCGCTCGTCGTCAGCACCGGGGTCGCACGCTCGGGGATCGTCGACATGGCGATCAAGCGCTTCTTTCCAAATCTCGACAAGCCGCATCTCCAACTCGCGCTGTTGCTTATCGTAGTTGCCGTGCTTTCCGCCTTCATCAAGAATATCGGCGCTTTGGCGATCATGATTCCGGTCGCCTTCCAGTTCGCGAGGAAAACCGGCAATTCACCATCGCTCTATCTGATGCCCATGAGTTTTGCTGCACTGCTCGGCGGCTTGATGACGCAGATCGGCACCTCGCCCAACATCGTCGTATCGCGATTGCGCGAGGAGATCACCGGTGCGCCCTTCACCATGTTCGACTTCACGCCTGTCGGCGCGACCCTGACCCTTGTCGGCGTCGTCTTCTTGATCTTCTTCCACTGGCTGGTGCCGGAACGGCAAAACGAGAATCCCTCGCTGGAGGAAGCGCTCGACCTCAAGACCTATTTTTCGGAGGCGACGGTTGTCGAAGGGTCGAGCTTCGACGGCAAGAAGCTGAACGAAATCCTTCAACTCGGCGACGGCGAAGTCGTGGCCACGGCGATCCTGCGCGGCCACTCCCGCATGTCACCTTTTCCCGACGTGATGCTGAAGACCGGCGATACGATATTGCTGGAAGGCGTGCCGGATGCACTCGATCGCGTGGTGACCCACGCGAAGCTGAAGCTTTCGGGAAAGCCCATCCCGGAGGCGAGGGCGGAAGGCGATCTCGTGTCGATCGAGGCCGTCATCACCGCAGAATCGATGCTGATCGGCCTTTCCGCGCGCCAGCTCTCGCTGTGGAACCGGCGGCGGGTCAACCTGCTCGCCGTCAGTCGCCAGGGTCACAAGCTCACCGAGCGGCTGAGCGAAGTGACGCTTCGCGCCGGCGACGTTCTCCTGCTTCAGGGAAGCCGCAGGAACCTGCCTGCCTTCCTGCAGGAATTTTCCTGCCTTCCGCTTGCCCAGCGTGACATCATGCTTGGCACGCCACGCCGAGGCTATGTGCCGCTTCTGATCCTCGCCGCCGCCATGGGAGTGACGGCCGCTGGCCTCACGCCGGTTTCGGTCGCCTTTTTCTGTGCAGCGCTGGCCATGGTCGTCTTTCGCGTGATCCCGCTCGTCGATGTCTACAAATCACTCGATGCGCCGATCCTGATCATGCTTGCAGCGCTGATCCCGGTATCCGATACGCTCCGCACCACGGGCGGCAGCGATCTGATTGCCGGATGGCTCGGCGATTTCGCTGCCGAGATGCCGCCGTTCGGCGCGCTGGCGTTGATGCTGGTGACCGCCATGGCAGTGACGCCGTTCCTCAACAATGCCGCAACGGTCCTCGTGATGGGACCGATCGCGGCGAGCTTCGCCGAGGCCCTTCATTACAAGCCGGAAGCCTTCCTGATGGCCGTTGCCATTGGCGCCGGCTGCGACTTCCTCACGCCAATCGGCCATCAGTGCAACACGCTGGTTTTCGGCCCCGGCGGCTACCGCTTCAGTGATTACCCTCGCCTGGGCCTGCCGCTATCCTTCATCATCATCGTGGTGAGCGTGCCCGTGCTTCTTTATGTTTGGCCTGCCCTTTGAGTGCCCGGCGCCCATTTTCCTTGACGTGCGCGGTCGAATATGGCCTTAAGGCCAGCCAAACGGACAATCGGTGGATGAATGGGGCACGACGCCCTTATCCGGCCGGTTTCCTGATCCAGTGATCTGCATTCTTCCCGCCGAACGTCGCTTTCGCAGGAAAGCCGTCCGGCATTCATTTGACGGGCACAAAAAATGACAGCTTCCGGCGTCCGCGTCCGAATCGCTCCCTCGCCGACTGGCGAGCCGCATGTCGGGACCGCTTATATCGCTCTCTTCAATTACCTTTTCGCCAAGAAGCACGGCGGCGAGTTCATTCTGCGCATCGAAGATACCGATGCTACGCGCTCGACCCCGGAATTCGAAAAGAAGGTGCTGGATGCGCTGAAATGGTGCGGCCTGAAATGGTCGGAAGGCCCCGACATCGGCGGGCCCTATGGGCCTTACCGCCAGAGCGACCGCAAGCATATCTACGGCGAGTATGTCGAAAAGATCGTTTCTGCCGGCCACGGTTTCCGCTGTTTCTGCACGCCCGAGCGTCTGGAAAAGATGCGCGAGGCGCAACGCGCAGCAAACCTGCCCCCGAAATATGACGGACGCTGCCTGAACCTGTCGGCAGAAGAGGTCACCTCGCGCATGGCGGCAGGCGAATCCACTGTCGTGCGCATGAAGATCCCGGTCGAAGGCTCCTGCAGGTTCACCGACGGGGTCTACGGCGAGGTGGAGATCCCGTGGGATGCGGTCGACATGCAGGTCCTCTTGAAGGCCGACGGCATGCCGACCTATCACATGGCAAATGTGGTTGACGACCACCTGATGAAGATCACCCATGTCGCCCGCGGCGAGGAATGGCTGGCTTCGGTTCCCAAGCACATCCTGATCTACCGGTATCTCGGCCTCGAGCCACCGGTATTCATGCACCTGTCGCTCATGCGCAATGCCGACAAGTCAAAGCTGTCGAAGCGCAAGAACCCGACCTCGATCTCCTATTACACCGCGCTCGGCTATATCCCCGAGGCGCTGATGAACTTCCTCGGCCTCTTCTTCGTCCAGATCGCTGAAGGCGAAGAGCTGATGACGATGGACGAGCTCGCGGAAAAGTTCGACCCGGAGAACCTCTCCAAGGCGGGCGCGATCTTCGATATCCAGAAGCTGGATTGGCTGAACGGCCGCTGGATCCGCGAAAAGCTTTCGCAAGAGGAGTTCCAGCACCGCGTCCTGCAATGGGCGATGGAAAACGACCGCCTGAGGGCCGGTCTTGCGCTTGCGCAGTCGCGCATCTCCAAGCTTGGCGAACTGCCGGACCTGACGGGTTTCCTGTTCAAGTCGGACCTGAACCTTGATCCATCCGCCTTTGTCAAGATCAAGTCGCCGCCGGAGGAGATTCTGGAAATCCTCAACACGGTACAGCCGGATCTCGAGAAGATCCTTGAATGGAACGTCGAGTCGATCGAAGCCGAGCTGCGCGCCGTTGCCGACCGCATGGGCAAGAAGCTGAAAGTGGTCGTCGCCCCGCTTTTCGTCGCAGTCTCCGGCTCGTCGCGCTCGCTGCCGCTCTTCGATTCCATGGCGATCCTCGGCCGCGCGGTCGTACGCCAGCGCCTGAAACTGGCGTCCCAGGCGGTCGCCTCCCTCGTCGGCCCGAAGAACTGAACCGGACGTTAGCATCATGAATGAAAAGACCGAAACAGCGACCCTTTCCTCCGACGCAACGGAAGTCCGCGCCCAGAAGCTGAAACTTTTGCGCGAACAGGTCGGCGACGTTTATCCGGCGCATTTCCACCGGACGATCACCAATGGCGAACTCGCCGCGAAATACGAGGGCCTGGATCCGGACACGGAGACAAAGGATGTCGTCACGGTCGCAGGCCGAGTCTATTCCTCGCGCAACTCCGGCATGTTCATGGACATCCATGACGCTTCGGCCAAGATCCAGATCTTCAGCCACAAGGACACGACGCCGGAAGAGGCTCGCGCCCTGCTGCCGATGATCGACATCGGCGATATCATCGGTGTGACCGGCGTGGTGCGCCGCACCAAGCGCGGCGAGCTGACGATCAACGCGCAGCAGATCACCATGCTGACCAAGTCGCTACTGCCGATGCCCGAGAAATGGCATGGCCTCTCCGACATAGAGCTGCGATACCGCAAGCGTCACCTCGACATCATGACCAACGAGGATTCGAAGCTCCGTTTCCAGCAGCGTTCGAAGATCGTCTCCGGCATCCGCCGCTTCATGGAGAACGACGGCTTCATGGAAGTCGAGACGCCGATGCTGCAGTCGGTCTACGGCGGTGCGACGGCCGAACCCTTCAAGACGCATCACAATACGTTGAAGCTCGACATGTACCTGCGCATCGCGCCGGAACTGTTCTTGAAGCGCACGCTGGTTTCGGGCCTCACCGACAAGGTCTTCGAGATCAACCGCAACTTCCGCAACGAAGGCGTCTCGACAAGGCACAATCCCGAATTCACCATGATGGAGTGCTACTGGGCCTATGCCGACTACGAGGACATGATGGACCTCGTCGAACGGATGTTCGCCGAGCTTGCCATGTCGGTCCATGGCAGCACGGAATTCACCTTCGTCGACAAGCAGATCTCCTTCAAGGGCCCGTTCCGCCGTGTCCCGATGCCTGACGCGGTCAAGGAAGCGACCGGCATCGATTTCCTGTCGATCAAGACCGACGAGGAAGCCCGCGCCGCCACCAAGGCGGCCGGTTTCGAAATCGAGAAGGACGCGACCTGGGGCGAATGCCTCGCCTTCATCTTCGAAGAGAAGGTCGAAAGCACGCTCATTCAGCCCGCGCACGTCACACATTTCCCGAAGGACATCTCCCCGTTCGCCAAGGAAGTGCCGGGCGAGCCGCGCCTTGTCGAGCGTTTCGAGACCTATTGCAACGCCTGGGAACTTGGCAACGCCTTTTCGGAACTCAACGATCCGCAAGAGCAGCGAAAGCGCATGGTCGAACAGCTGGAGCAGGCTCACGCACGCGGCGAAAAGGAAAAACAGCTGGACGAGGAATTTCTGGACGCAATCGACCAGGGCATGCCTCCCGCCGGCGGTCTCGGCATCGGCGTCGATCGCCTGATCATGCTGCTTACGAATTCCCCCTCTATTCGCGACGTCATCCTCTTCCCGGCCCGCCGCAGCAAGGCGGACTGAGCGGCGGGATGAGCAGTTTCAGAGGGTGGACGGCCAATGGTCGCCCTTCGCATGCCCGGTGATCAATGGCCGGAGGCAGGAGCAGCCTTGCCGCCTTCTGGCGCAGAAACGGCTTCGCCTTCCGGGGATGCGTCCTCTTCGCCGCCTTTTTCGTTACCCTTGCCTGCGGTTGCAGCGACAGCCGTCGGATCAATGCAATCGGAGCGTTGCTTGAACGATGCGCTCAGCGCCTGGATCTCTTCGTCCGGCAAATCGATGCGTTCGCCGAAAAACAGGCCGTTGTCGCTCGCCTGACCGTCGTAATAGCGGGCAGTGTAGGGTTTGCCTTTCAGCCCTTCGGCCAACTGGTCGGGATTCGGGATATAAACCACATCGGCGCCGATGGCCCTGCCACGGATGTCCGAACGCAGTTTGGGACCGTTTTCGTCGAGGACCACGACCTGTACCAGATCCGGCCTTTCTTGCGCGTAAACGGCTTGCGCCACGCGAAGGGCCGTCTTGACCCGTGTCAGGCCGTCCGTCGGCTCCGTCTTGATGTATTTGCGAATCCAGACGCGATCCTGCTTCTTGATGGTTACCAGGTTCACATCGGTGCAGGCGACGCCGTTGGCCTCTTCCAAGGCCTGGCCGATGAGGTTGTCCCGGCCGATATAAAGGGCAACACCGCCGGAAGCGCCTGTAAACAAGGCCATCCCGCCGATCGTGATCACCAATTTCCGGGAGGGCCGGAAGATGCGCAGTAGGGCCTTCACGCCAACTGCTCCGCCATCGAAAGAACTCCAACGCAATACATGCACGTAAAACTAGTCAAACGACGTTTCGGAATGCTTAAGTGGTCTTTCGAGAAAGATACCAATTCGGCTAAAGACCAAAAAAGGTCCACCGCCCGTTGGCTTGCCATGATCGGTTTGGGCATGCTCTAAAAATACGCATGGCCTTCACTCTTCGCCAGATCCAGTATTTCGTCGCCGTTGCCGAGCAGGGCTCGGTGACACGCGCCGCGCAGAATCTTTCGATCTCGCAATCCTCGGTCACAGAAGCGCTGAAGGAGCTGGAAAACGACCTCGGCGTCGAACTCTTCGAACGCCACCCGCGCGGCCTGACGATCACGCACAACGGCCACCAGTTCCTCCGGCACGCGACAAAAATCCTAGCCAGCGTCTCCGATGCCCGCGCCAGTTTTTCCGGCGTGCAAAGCGCTCTTTCCGGCACATTGAATATCGGTGTCACCTCGCTGGTCGCAGGCTATGTTCTATCCGATCTTCTGGCGCGATACCGCCGCGCATGTCCGGGTGTGGAGGTGAGTGCAATCGAAGACAATGGCGGCTATCTTGAGCATCTATTGGTCGGCGGTGAACTCGATGTCGCGGTCATGGTGATCTCCAACCTGCGCGACCGCATGGCCCTGCAGGCGGAGATCCTCGAAACCTCGCCCTATCGTCTCTGGCTGCCGATGGGCCACCCGTTGGTTTCTGCCGATATCATCTCGGTCGCCGATATCGCCCGCGAACCGCTGATCATGCTGACGGTCGATGAGATCGAGGAAAACACCGGCAAGCTCCTGTCGGCGCTCGGTGCCCGCCCCCATGTCGCCTTTCGCACCCGGTCGGTGGAGGCCGTTCGCAGTCTCGTTGCAACAGGCGCCGGCGTCGCGCTGCTTCCCGATCTCGTCTACCGCCCCTGGTCGCTTGAAGGCGACCGGATCGAAAGCCGCGATGTCTCCGGTTCGTTGCCGGTCGTCCAGGTCGGCATGGTCTGGCGCAAGGGTTCGAGCCTGCCGCAGGCAGCGCGAGATTTCGTCGGTATTGCCGAAGCTATGCGATCGGGCCGGGCGCGATGACGGTATCGGAATTTCCGATATCGGCTTTCTGATAAATGAATTTGCGAAACCGGAGTTTTCAGCGCAGCTTTCACCTGGGAACAATATGCCGCAGCAAGCGGCACAAACCGGGAGACAGACGATGAAGCACCTTCTGAAATCGTGCACTGCTGCCCTCGCAAGCTTGAGCTTCGTGACGCAGGTTGCTGCTGGCGAACCGTTGAAGGCCTTGGACAAGGGCGAGGGTGCAGTCAGCATCGTCGCCTGGGCCGGCTATATCGAGCGCGGCGAAACCGACAAGAATTACGACTGGGTTACCGATTTTGAAAAAAAGACCGGCTGCAAGGTATCCGTAAAGACCGCGGCGACCTCGGATGAAATGGTGGCGCTGATGAACGAAGGCGGCTTCGACCTCGTCACCGCTTCGGGCGATGCTTCGCTGCGCCTGGTTGCGGGCAAGCGCGTGCAGCCGATCAATACCGATCTCATTCCAAGCTTCAAGAACCTCGACGAACGCTTGCAGAGCGCCCCGTGGCATACGGTCGGCGGCGTCCACTATGGCGTGCCCTACCTGTGGGGGCCGAACGTTCTGATGTACAATACCGATGCCTTCAAGGATAATGCCCCGACCAGCTGGAAGGTTGTGTTCGAGGAAGAAACGCTGCCCGATGGCAAGTCCAACAAGGGCCGCGTCCAGGCCTATGACGGGCCGATCTACGTCGCCGATGCTGCCATGTATCTGATGGCCCACAAGCCCGATCTCGGCATCAAGGATCCCTACGAACTCAACGAAGATCAGTATAAGGCAGCTCTCGACCTGCTGCGCGGCCAGCGCAAGCTCGTCTCCCGCTACTGGCATGACGCGATGATTCAGATCGACGACTTCAAGAACGAAGGGGTCGTCGCATCCGGTTCCTGGCCGTTCCAGGTGAACCTGATGCAGGCCGACAAGCAGAAGATCGCCTCGACCTTCCCCGAGGAAGGCGTGACCGGCTGGGCCGACACGACGATGCTTCATGTCGACAGCGAGCATCCGAACTGCGCCTATATGTGGATGGAGCACTCGCTGTCTGCCAAGGTCCAGGGTGATGCCGCCGCCTGGTTCGGCGCGGTTCCCTCCGTTCCGGCCGCATGCAAGGGCAACGAACTGCTGACCGATACCGGCTGCACGACCAACGGTTTCGATCACTTCGACAAGATCAAATTCTGGAAGACGCCTGTTGCAAAGTGCGCGACGCAGAGTGAGTGCGTGCCCTATCACCGCTGGGTGTCGGACTATATCGGCGTTATCGGCGGGCGATAGTCCTCACCCAGGCACAATGATTGCCCCCGACCCTCTCCCTCACGCAGGGAGAGGCAACATGCCTCAAGACCTCTCGCCGCCAAAACGCCCCGAGGGGCGATAGCATCGCCGCGTGTTCCCATCGCCGCGTTGCCGGGAGAAGCTATCCGGCAGGCAGGACGAGGGGCATCAGGTATAACTTGGAGACCCCAATGACCCCCGCCGTCCGTTTCCAGCAGGTTTCGCGCCATTTCGGCCAGGTTCGCGCCGTCGACGGCGTCGATCTCGAAATCGCACCGGGCGAGTTCTTCGCTATGCTCGGTCCGTCGGGTTCCGGAAAGACGACCTGCCTGCGCCTGATCGCCGGCTTCGAACAGCCGACGGAGGGGCATATCGAGATTTTCGGAGAAACGGCAGACGGTGTCCCGCCCTACCGCCGCAACGTCAACACCGTCTTCCAGGACTATGCGCTCTTCCCGCATCTCAATATCCTCGAAAACGTCGGCTACGGGCTGATGGTCAAGGGCATCGGCAAGGTAGAGCGCACCAAGGCCGTCGAACAGGCGCTGGAAATGGTGAAACTTCCAGGCTACGGCGCCCGCCGGCCAGGCCAGCTCTCCGGCGGCCAGCGACAGCGCGTGGCGCTTGCCCGCGCGCTGGTCAACAAGCCGAAGGTCCTGCTGCTCGACGAGCCGCTTGGCGCGCTTGATCTGAAGCTGCGCGAGCAGATGCAGGAAGAATTGAAGAGCCTTCAGCGCGCGCTCGGCATCACCTTCGTCTTTGTCACCCACGATCAGGGCGAGGCGCTCTCCATGGCAGACCGCCTCGCCGTCTTCAACAACGGCCGCATCGTTCAGGAAGGTTCGCCGCAGGATATCTACCGCCGTCCGAAGACCCGCTTCGTCGCCGATTTCGTTGGTTCCTCCAATGTCATCGCGCCTGATGTAATGACGTCGCTCGGCGGTGAAAGGCGCTGGGCAAGCCTGCGCCCCGAAGCGATCCATCTTTCCGGCGACGGCATGGAGGCAGCGGTCGAAAATACCAGTTTCCTTGGTGCCGCCTATCGCCTGACGGTCGGCATGTGGGGAACACGCCTGCATGTCACATTACCGGCAGGTGCCAATGTGCCGGATATCGGCGCCAGCGTGCGTCTCGCATGGCAGCCGGCCGACGTGCATTACATGGATGATGCAGCATGACATCGCTCGCCCTGACGAAGCCTGGCGTTACGACCTCCATCTTGCCCGGCCGCGGTGGCTTCTTCGGTAGATTGTCGGATGCCTTCTGGCGCCACCCAAAGCTACTGCTTTTCTTGATGCTGACGCCGCCGCTGCTCTGGCTCGGCATCATCTATATCGGCTCGCTGATCGCGCTGCTGCTGCAGAGTTTCTTCTCGATCGACGATTTCTCCGGCTTGATCAACTATGAGTTCACGCTCGCGACCTACGCGGAGCTTCTCAATCCAACCAATTTTGACATCATCGTCCGTACCCTTGCCATGGCGCTCATGGTGACGATCGCATCCGCCGTCATCGCCTTCCCAATCGCCTACTACGCCGCGCGCTATGCGCAGGGAAAGTGGAAGGCGTTTTTCTATCTCGGCGTCATGCTGCCGCTCTGGTCGAGCTATCTCGTCAAGATTTACGCCTGGAAGCTGATCCTCGCCAAGGAAGGCATCCTCACCTGGATTTTCGCCAAGCTGCATCTCTCATGGCTGCTCGACGGCATTCTCACGCTGCCGATCGTCGGCGGCAATTCGCTTTCGGTGAGCTATCTCGGCACCTTCGTCGTTTTCGTCTATATCTGGCTGCCCTACATGATCCTGCCGACGCAGGCTGCTCTCGAGCGCGTGCCTGCAAACCTGATCGAGGCCGCCTCCGATCTCGGCGCCACGCCAGGCCAGACCTTCCGCACAGTGCTGTTCCCGCTATCGCTGCCCGGCATCGTTGCCGGCTCCATCTTCACTTTCTCGCTGACCCTCGGCGATTACATTATACCGCAGATCATCGGTTCTTCCCGCCTCTTCATCGGCCAGGCGGTCTATGCGCAGCAGGGCACCGCCGGTAACGTGCCGCTCGCCGCCGCCTTCTCCGTCGTGCCGATCGTCATCATGGCCATCTATCTCTGGCTTGCAAAAAAACAGGGGGCTTTCGATGCGCTCTGACCGCCGACACCGCTCCCCTTTTGCCCTGAAGATCGCAGCCGCGAGCGGCCTGCTTTTCCTGCATCTGCCGATCCTGCTGATCTTCGTCTATGCCTTCACTACCGAGGAGAAGAGCTACCAGTGGCCGCCGCCGGGCCTGACGACGCAGTGGTTCGACGTAGCCTGGAACCGGCCCGATGTCTGGGCAGCCCTTAGCCTTTCTGTGCAAGTCGCCAGCATCGCCACCGCTATCGCCCTGGTGCTCGGCACGCTTTGTGCTGCCGCCGTCAGCCAGACGAAATTCTTCGGCCGCGAGGTCATCTCTTTGCTCGTCATTCTGCCGATCGCCCTTCCCGGTATCATTACCGGCATTGCGCTACGATCGGCCTTCAGCCTGTTCGACATCCCGTTCTCGGTCTGGACGATCGTGCTTGGTCACGCCACCTTCTGCATCGTGGTCGTCTACAACAATGCAGTCGCCCGCTTCCGCCGCACCTCCGGCTCATTGATCGAAGCTTCGATGGACCTCGGCGCCGACGGCTTCCAGACTTTCCGGCACGTCATCCTGCCGAATATCGGCACCGCACTGCTTGCCGGCGGCATGCTTGCCTTTGCCCTCTCATTCGACGAAGTCATCGTCACCACCTTCACCGGCGGCCAGCAGTCGACGCTGCCGATCTGGATGCTCGAAGAGCTCATCCGCCCGCGCCAGCGCCCTGTCACCAACGTGGTCGCCATGGCCGTCGTGCTCGTCACCTTCCTGCCGATCCTGGCAGCCTACTACCTCACCCGCGACGGCGATCAAATCGCCGGAGCCGGCAAATAAAAGGGAAGAACATCATGGACACCCAGATGCTGATTGGATCCCGCTTCGAAATGGGCACGGAAACGGAAGAGCACATCCTGAACCCGAAGACGGGTGAGACCGTGCTCAATCTGCCGGAAGCTTCCTTCGGCCAGATCGATGCCGCTGTGGAAGCCGCCGGGAAGGCTTTCAAGAGCTGGTCGCAGACGACACCCGCCGAACGCTCCGGTTATCTGCTGAAGATCGCCGATGCCATAGAGAAGGACGGGCAGGCCTTTGCCAGGCTCGAGGCACTGAACTGCGGCAAGCCGATCAACGCCGTGCTCAACGACGAGATCCCGGCGATCGTCGATTGCTACCGTTTCTTCGCGGGCGCTGTGCGCAACCTGCACGGTCCGGTCTCTGGCGAATACCTGCCAGGTCACACCTCGATGATCCGCCGCGACGCGATCGGCATCGTCGGCTCGATCGCGCCCTGGAATTATCCTCTGATGATGATGGCCTGGAAGCTGGCACCGGCGATCGCCGGCGGCAACACCGTCGTCTTCAAGCCTTCCGAACAGACACCGCTAACGGCTCTGAAGATGGCGAAACTGCTCGCCGACATCCTGCCAGAAGGCGTCGTCAACGTCATCCTCGGTCGCGGAGAAACCGTCGGCAATGCGCTGATCAACCACCCGAACATCGGCATGGTCTCGATCACCGGCGATGTCGCGACCGGCAAGAAGGTGCTGCAGGCGGCTGCCAAGTCCGTAAAGCGCACGCATCTGGAGCTTGGCGGCAAGGCCCCCGTCATCGTCTTCGAGGACGCCGATATCGATGCGGTCGTCGCAGGCATCCGCACCTTCGGTTACTACAACGCCGGCCAGGACTGCACTGCCGCCTGCCGTATCTATGCTGACGCCAAGGTTTATGACAGGTTCGTCGCCGATCTCTCCTCTGCGGTTTCCTCGATTAAGTTCAACCTGGACGAGGACACTGAAAACGAGATCGGTCCGCTGATCTCCAAGCGCCAGCGCGACCGCGTCGAAAGCTTTGTCACCCGTGCTGCCGAACACAAGCACATGGAAATTACCGCCGGCGGCAAGGCCTCAGGCGACAAGGGCTTCTTCTTCACGCCCACCGTCATCGCCGGTGCCACGCAGGATGACGAGATCGTCCGCCGCGAGGTCTTCGGCCCGGTCGTCTCCGTGACGCGCTTTAGCGAGGTCGAGGATGCCGTCGCTTGGGCAAACGACAGCGACTATGGCCTTGCCTCCTCCGTCTGGACCAAGGACATCAGCCGTGGCATGAAGACGGCCGCGCGCCTGCAATATGGCTGCACTTGGATCAACACGCATTTCATGCTGGTCAACGAAATGCCGCATGGCGGTCTCAAGCAATCCGGCTACGGCAAGGATATGTCGGTCTATGCGCTGGAGGATTACACCGCCGTCCGTCACGTGATGATCAACCATGGTTGAGTAATTCCGACCAGGATCAGGTTGTGGTGAAGAACCGTCGCAGGGTCTGCGGCGGAACAATTTGGTCTTTCCTGCGTCCTCTTCTGTATCCAACGCAGAGGAAACATCCATGCTCAAATGGGCTCTCATATTTCTCGTCATTTCACTGGTTGCCGGCTTCTTCGGTTTTTCCGGCATCTCAGCCGCCACCGCAACGATTGCGCGTGTCCTCTTCGGCATCGCCCTCGTCATCTTCCTGATCTTCCTGATCCTGGCGCTGATCGCTGGCCAAGCGGTTCTTTAAGAGCCGCTTGTCTTGCCTAGAGCAGGCTCGCCCCGACATTGATCGCGAGTGCCAGGATGGTCGTATTGAAGAGAAACGACAGCACCGCATGAAGCAGCGCGATCTTTCGCATCTGCATGGTGGAGACGGCAATATCGGCCGTCTGCGCGGCCACGCCGATCGTGAATGAGAAATAGAGGAAATCCCAATAGACAGGCTCTTCGATCCTGTCTGGGAAAATCAGGCCTTCACCCTTGTCAGGTCCACCGTAAAATCGATGAGCGTAGTGGATTGTGAAGAGCGTGTGGAGGAAAACCCAGGAAACCAGGATCGTGACCACTGCCGCGCAGGCTCTGGCGAAGGCGACATCAGGCGGCGCTTCTTTCACGGAATGCAGCTCGAGCCCAATGCCGGCAATGCTTGCAAGTGCCGCTGCGATCGACAGGAAGAGTACGAAGTTGTCGGAAAAATCCAGATCTTCGGCTCGCTTGCGGATATCGGCAACCGTTGCGCAAAGCATCCTTCGCCAACTGATACATGCAAACACGATGGCCGTCACGTTCCAGCCGATCAGCACGTTGCTGGCGTTTACATCCCGGGAGGTGAGAAGCAGGAAAACCACCAAGCCTGCGAGGAAAGCAATGATGATGCTCAGATGCCGGACGATATAGATCATAATCGAACTGCGCTGATCGTCGTCCGCCATGTCGTTCCTCAGGCTTCTTTCAGGCTTTATGCCATTGATATCAGCACGAAAAAGGCGCGGCCGCCATTGGCAACCGCGCCTTTCCAGCCCTTTTCTATGAAGGTGTCAGGCAGCAGCGAGCTGCAACTCCTTCTGGACCATCGAGCGAAGCGCCGTCAGGTCCTTGGCGAAGGCGCGAATGCCTTCGGCAAGTTTTTCGGTTGCCATCGCATCTTCGTTCATCATCCAGCGGAACGTCTTCTCGTCGATCTCGATCCTCGGCTCGGCCTTCTTCGTGTCCGGCGAGAGCTTGCGAACCAGTGTGCCCTGATCATTGGCGAGTTCGTCGAGCAGCGCCGGACTGATGGTCAGGCGGTCGCAACCGGCCAGTGCTTCGATTTCACCAGCGTTGCGGAACGAGGCGCCCATGACGATCGTCTTGATGTCATGGGCCTTGTAGTAATCGTAGATCTCACGGACAGACTGAACGCCTGGATCCTCTTCCGCAGTATAATCCTTGCCGGTCGACTTCTTGTACCAGTCGAGGATGCGGCCGACGAAGGGCGAGATCAGAAAAGCCTTCGCATCGGCGCAGGCTATGGCCTGGGCCTTGGAAAAGAGAAGCGTCAGGTTGCAGTCGATGCCCTCTTTCTGCAGCACTTCGGCAGCGCGGATGCCTTCCCAGGTCGAGGCGAGCTTGATCAGAATGCGGTCGCGTTCGATGCCGCGCTCCTTGTAGGAAGCGATGATCCCGTGCGCTTTGGCGATCGATGCTTCAGTGTCGAAAGAAAGGTCAGCATCGACTTCAGTCGATACGCGCCCCGGCACGAGCTTCGACAACGCGGCGCCAACGGAGATCGCAAGACGATCTGCGACGGCGGCGGCAACTGCATCGCTGTTTCCGCCCTGCTTCTTGCCCCAGGAGACGGCTTCCTTGATTGCATCGGCAAACATCGGCGTTCCGAGTGCCTTCAGAACGATGGTCGGATTGGTCGTGCAATCCACCGGCTTCAGGCGGGCGACAGCCTCGATATCGCCAGTGTCGGCGACGACCGTGGTCATGTCGCGGAGTTGGTCAAGCTTGGATGTCATGGTCAAATTCCCTTGTGAACTCGAACTGTTAACTTGAGCTGCGGACCGGCGCGAGCTCTGCCCGGCGATGAAGTAGTTACAGACAGATGACTTTGCTGCAGGAGCGAAACCGCGTGCCTTCTCAAGTGCCCGCGTGTCCTCCTCGGACAAACGACTGTGTCGGGATGACTATCGCCACTGCGAAAAGCGAAAGTCAAGGACATTTGTGCATTTCAATTGACATAAGTGTCACGCCCGTCATTATCGCCTGGAACAAGGAAATTTTGCCCTGCTTTTCCGCTTCCGGATGCAAGTAGGGTGAAACTCGAGCAGGAGAAGATGTGGTCAAGCTGAAACGCGGCACGCACACGGCTTACTCAGAAGCCTCGTCGCTGAGGCTGCGCGCCGCGTGGCTCTACTACAATCAGGGCCTGACGCAGAAGGACGTCGCCGAGCAGCTCGCCATAAGCCGCACGACGGTCATCCGCTTGCTCGACGAGGCGATGAAGCGCAGCGAGGTGCAGATCTGGATCAACGATTCGATCGGGGACTGCGTCGAGCTTTCCGTGAAGCTGGAGCGCGCCTACGGGCTCGACGAGGCAATCGTTGTCCCCGCTCCCGTCAGTTCCGACGTCGATAGTCTTGCAAAGAGCGTTGGGCTGGCGCTCGGGCAGTTCCTGTCCGAGGCGATCCCGGACGAGTATACGATCGGCGTCGGCTGGGGCCGCACGATGACGGCTTCGCTTTCGAGCTTCAGGCCGCCCCGCCGCACCAATTGCAAGGTCGTCTCGCTGCTTGGCGGCATCGTCGCGGTGCACCAGACCAACCCCATCGACTATACGTGGCGGCTGGCCAGTCAACTTGGCGCCGAGTGCTACATGTTCCTCTCGCCGCTGCTCGTGGATTCGGTCGAGACAAAGCGCAATCTGATCGAGAAATGCGGACTGGACACGATCTATCGGCTGGCGGAAGACCTTGACCTTGCGATCGTCAGCTGCGGCGACATTGGCCCGCATTCGACATCGCTGTCGGAAGGCTGGATATCCAAGGCGGAATTGCAGCAGCTGATCGATGCCGGCTGCGTCTGCGACACGATGTTCAATTTTCTGGACAAGGACGGCAATACCGTCGATCACTCCATCAACAGCCGGGTGATGTCGGTCGATCTGGACACGCTGAAGAAGGCGCGCCACATCGTGCTCTCTTCAGGTGGGGCACACCGCGCCGTCGCCATCCGTGCCACCATCCGGCGCATCGGCTGCAATACGCTGATCACCGACGAGAGCGCGGCAAAGGCGCTGCTCGAACTGGCCGAAACTCATGCCTGACCGGCTTCCCACCCCAATATAGCCCGTTTGCGGGTGAGACCCCAATGGTAACCCGTCAAGTCGCCATTCTTCCCGAGCGCACGATGACATGGCACAACGAAGGAGATCGGATTGCGTCCAATCGCAGCACCGACTGCACGCGATGCCGTAGGCTGGCCGATATCTTTGGCAATGTCGGAATAGGTCATCGCTTTGCCAATCGGAATCTTCAAGAGACTCTCCCAGACGCGGACCTGAAAATCCGTGCCGATGAGCACGACGCGCAACGGCTGGTCTACTGACCAGTTTCCGGGCTCGAAAATGCGCGTTGCATAAGGCGTGGTTGCCTGCCGATCTTCGACAAATTGGGCATTCGGCCAGCGGCAGCTCATGTCTTCGAAACAGGCGGCCTCGTCGCCGAGATCGCTGAAAGCAAGGCCTGCAAGGCCGCGATCGGTAGTCATGACCAGCGCGACGCCGAAGGGTGACTGGTGGAAGCCGTAGCGGATCGTCAGGCCGCCGCCCTTTGCCTTCCATTCACCGGGCGACATGGCCTCATGGGTGACGAAGAGATCGTGAAGACGGCTTGGACCGGAAAGACCCACCTCGATCGACGTTTCAAGCAGCGGCATGTCTTCCTTGCGCAGCAACCGCTTGGCATGATCGAGCGTGACTGCCTGGAGAAAGGCCTTGGGCGAAAGCCCCGCCCAGCGGGTAAACGTCTTCTGGAGCTGCGTCGGCGACTGGTTGAGCCGCGCGGCTATCGCCTCCAGCGACGGCTGGGCGCGATAGTCTTCCGTGATAAGTTCGATGACCTGACGGACGGTCTCGTAATCCGGACTCTCGGCCATAGTGTCTCTGTTCAGATGGGCGATCATATTCATCATTCTTCTCCTTGTAACAAGGAGATAGTCAAGAAGGGGACCGCAAGCCACCCGTTTCTTGCGCAACGTTCAAAGCCGTTGCTTGACTGTCGCAAGCGCTCCTTTGAATGCCTTGGCAAAGCTTTCGCGATCATCCGGATTGAGGAAGGAGCCGATATCCGTCCGCCGGCCTTCACCAAAAACATGCATGGATAGAATGCCGATTTCCTGATGGCGGCAAACGAGGAAACGTGCCCAGAATGGATTGAAGTGATGCTCCACCATGCGTCCGGATGGCGTAAACTTTCGGATCGCGACATCGGTGCGCGAAACAGTCACCTCCTCGCGCGCCCTGCCGGAGCGGTAGTTGAGCCAGAAGGCACCGTACAGCAACGCGAAATCCAGCCCGAGGAAGAAGCCGATCGGCCAAGCGCCGGTAACGACGAAGAAGATCCCATAGATGAAACAGAGCGTACCGGAAATCAAAAGCAGCACCCTGAAGCCCTTGCGGCCGAGCGACCGGTAAGGGAAAAGTTCGGCTGCAAAAACAGGCTGTTCGTTCGCCCGCCCGGCGTTGCTTTCCGTCATGGCTGATGAGTATAGATTGTCGATGCCCGATCCGAAACTCAAATCCGTCCGCAAAACCTTGCAAAACTCCAAAGCGAACGCCCGCCGCAGGGCTGTTCCGGTGCGCACTGCGTATTCGCAAGCCGAGCGCGAGGAGATATTCCGCCGCTTTTCGATCCAGCGGCCGGAACCCAGAGGCGAACTGGCACACACCAATCCATTCACGCTCGTCGTTGCCGTGGCACTTTCCGCCCAGGCGACGGATGCCGGTGTCAACAAGGCGACGCGGGCGCTTTTCAAGGTTGCAGACACGCCGCAAAAGATGCTGGCGCTCGGCGAGGAACGGCTGCGCGACTACATCAGGACGATCGGCCTTTACCGCAACAAGGCGAAGAACGTCATGGCGCTCTCGCAAATGCTGGTCGATGAATTCGGCGGCGAGGTTCCGAACAAGCGGGAGGAACTCGTTCGCTTGCCAGGCGTCGGCCGCAAGACAGCGAACGTGGTTCTATCGATGGCCTTCGGCCAGGCGACGATGGCGGTGGACACGCACATATTCCGCATCGCCAATCGCATCAAGCTGGCACCGGGAAAGACACCGGACGAGGTCGAGGACCGCCTGATGAAGGTGATCCCCGGTCACTACCTTTATCATGCCCACCATTGGCTGATCCTGCACGGCCGCTACACGTGCAAGGCGCGCCGCCCGGAATGCGAGCGCTGCGTGATTGCCGATCTCTGCAAATCGCCGGAAAAGAGCTGCGACGTACCGGCGCCGCTGGTCGAGCTACCGCCGCAGGTGATCGGCGAGGCCGTCGAATAGCCGACGATCGGCCTCCTCAAGTTGATCGGTGAAAACCGAGATCCCGTTGGGAAATCAGCTTATAGAGATGAACCATCATGCCCGCCGCAAACAGCGGCGTCAGCAGATTGAGGAAGGGGATCGCCAGGAAAGCGGCGATCACCAGACCGCCGAGAAAGACGGTAGAAGCGTGCTTTGCCCTGAAAAGCCGGGCCTCCTGCGGAGAACGGAAGCGCATGGCGGCGAATTCGAAGAATTCCCGACCGAGCAGATAACCGTTTACCAGAAAGAAGGCGATCAGGTTCACGCCGGGGATGAAAAGGAGGAACAGGGCGACAATATTGCCGGCGATCACCACGCCCAGGAACTTGAGAGAACTCGTGATCGCCGGGCCGATCGGCATCGCCGTTCCCGGGATATCCTCGGGATAATCCCGCTTCTCCACCACTTCCGCCACGTCATCGAGAAACAGGCCTGCAATCAACGCGGTCACGGGCGACAGCAGCAGCGCCAGGCCCAAGGCGAGACCGATGCTTGCGAGAACGACGAACACGAAGCTCAGCCAGCCGGCCCAATCCGGGATTTCGGGAAAGAAGCCCGCAATCCACGGAAACAGAAAAGTAATGAACAGGCCTCGCAGCACGAACCAGAGCCCGATCAGAACCAGGATCGTAACCCCCAACACCTTAACGAGAACCGATCGGGTTTCCCGTGCAAAAAGGTTGAAAAAGGCAAGGCGCGCCGCATCGAGGATCATTCTTCGCATCTCCAGGTTATATCTGTGCATGTAGGAATCTCAACGCCCGACGGCAAGTCGAAATAAAACTACATGCAACGATGGAAAACTTGTCTAAAATAACACAATAATATATAGTCTATAGTGTTCGATATAAACTTGAGCCTAGGACGCAGCTTCCGGAAATAGTTGCAACGGCAAGTCTCGCCAATAGCGCATCCGCGAATTGCCTCTGGGAAGTCAGGGAGGCTGATGTGGAAGACTTTGTTCAGAAGCTCAGACACTATGTGAAGTCAGGCACGCCGGCCGAGCGCAGAATTGCGAAATATTTTACCGAGCATCTGAACGACCTTCCTTTCGAGACCGCTGCCTCCGTGGCCGACAGGCTCGATCTAAGCCCGATGACGGTTGGCCGTTTCCTGCGCGCGCTCGGCTATCAGGGTCTCGACAGCGTCAAGGTCCATTTCCGTGAAACAGCCGTCACCTCCCCTGTCCAACTTCAAAATTCGCTCAGCGAGTTGCAGACCGATGCCTCGGAAGGAAAGTCGCTTGCGTTGCTGGTCACCGAGCAGATCCAGGCGCTGCATCACATCTACCATCTGACGGCACAGACGCACTGGGCCGAAGCTGTCGCGATGATTGGCATGGCGCGTGAAGTTTTCATTGCGACGCATGCACGCCTTGCTTGCTTTGCGACGCATTTCGCCCACCGGCTGACACGGTCGCGCGATGGCGTCCACGCTCTGGACGGTTCTGCAAACCGCTTCGCCGAACTGTTCGCTCGCCCGAGCGGTGAAGGCGCCCTCCTGATCATCATCGATTGCCGACGCTTCGGCAAAGCGCGTCTGTTGGCGCGAACCGCGCGGCGCTATGGATACAAGGTCGTGCTGATCACGACGGAAATCAGCGACTGGCTGCCCGACCAATCCAATGTCATGCTGGCGCTTCCGCCCGCCCGCTCGCCCGACGAGGACAACCTTCCTCCGTTGATCGCTCTTCTCGACTGTCTGGCGGAATCCGTCATTGCCGCCACAGGCGAAGAGGCGCTCGAACGCCGGCGGCGAATATCGGAATTCGGCACTATTCTCGGAGAAGGCGGCAGCCGCTAGCATATAGCCTCCAGTTCGGCGCGATGGCGATACATCGCGAGAAACCGCCGGTACTCGCGATCATACAGAGCCTGCTTTGTCGCGTCCGGCGCACGCTCTTCACCCCCGGGATACATTGCCAGGCCGGCTGTCGTGAGATCCGTGTGTAAGCCACAGGCGACAGAAGCCCCGATCGCGGTGCCGAGCAACACCGCCTCGTTCATCTTCGGCACGATTACCCTGCAACCCGTTGCATCCGAGTAAAGCTCCATCAGCACGGGGTTTTTCACATGCCCGCCCGCAACATGCAGCGTATCCGGCACATAACCATATTCCTTCATCTTTTCGAGAATATGCCGGATGCCGAGCGCGATACCCACGGCCGTGCGCCAGTAGAGCGCGCAAAGCCCGTCGAATGAGGTATCGAGCGTCAGCCCGCTGATCGTGCCGACTGCGTGCGGATCGGCAAGAGGCGACCGGTTGCCGTGGAAATCCGGCATCACGAAGATGCGCGAGCCGAGGGCGTCGCCTTCTTCGGCACGCAACTGGGCGATGCGGGAGACGATCTTGTGATGCAATGCAGGGTCGGGCTCGCCTCCAGCAGCATGCATGCGCACGATATGGTCGAGCAAGGCACCCGTCGCCGATTGTCCGGCCTCAACCAGCCACAAATCCTGAAATACGACCTCAAAGTAAGGTCCCCACATTCCGTGACTTGGTTTTCGATCGCGGGAGAAGGAAATGATGCAGCTCGAGGTTCCGGCAATGAGCGCCAACTGACGCTCAAGCTGCGCCGGGTCGGCCGCATAGCCGGCAAGCGTGCCAAGCGCGCCCGCATAGGCGTCGATCAGGCCCGCCGAAACATGGCAGTCCGTCGTCAGCCCGAGTGCCGATGCAGCCTCCTGGGTAAGGGTGCCGACGCTGGCGCCGACCGGTGCTGTCTCGTCGGGCAGACGGCCGCGTTCCTTAAGGTCTTCAAGACCGATCTGCGCGAGAAAATCCCCTTGCCAACCCTTTTGCTTGTGCGCCAGATAGTTCCACTTCGCCGTCAGCGTGCTGCGCGAACGGGCAAGCGAGCCCGTCGCCTTCCATGTCATGAAGTCGGCAAGGTCGAAGAAATAACCGGCATTCATCCAGGTGCCAGGCAGTTTCTTCTTCAGCCACATCAGCTTTGGCATCTCCATCTCCGGCGACATGAAATGCCCGGAGTGTTCGAGAACCGCATGGCCGGTTGCAGTGCAGAAATCAGCTTCGTTCAGCGCCCTGTGGTCCAGCCAGACGATCGTGTCGAAGCGTCTTTCGCCCCCGGTCGATACGCTGATCTGCCCACCATCGACATCGCGGACGACGAGCGAGCACGTGCCATCGAAGCCGATCGCACCGACAGACGCAGGAGCTGCGCCCGATTGTTCCATCGCCTTGCGAACGACGATGCAGACCGCCGACCAGATGTTTTCAGAATCATGTTCGGCATGATTTTCACGCGGCCTATTCATGATGATCGGATGTTCGGCCTTTCCGAGCAGGCGACCGCGGGCATCGAACACACCGGCACGCGCGCTGCCGGTGCCGACATCCACCGCAACCACATGATCATGCATCAAGGGAAAGTCCCATCCAGCTTTTGTTTCTGGATAAGGTGTAGCAAATCCGGCATCGCGTCAAACACGAGTTCCGGCGAAAGCCGCTCGAGTTCGGCACGATAACCTGCAAAATTGGCATGTGAGCCGCCGGTAAAGGCAAAGACCGTCATGCCTGCAGCCTTGGCCGCCTCGATGCCCGCAGGGCTGTCTTCGATTACGACACATTCCTTGGGATCGACGTGCATTTCGCGGGCGGCATGCAGGAAGAGGTCCGGTGCCGGCTTTCCATTCGTCACCATCGAGGCGCTGAAGATGTTCGGCAGCTTGTCGATGAGGCCGGTGACGGTGAGCGACAGCCTGATGCGCTCGACCTGGCTGGACGAGGCGACGCAGCAAGGGATGTCGAGCGCATCGATCGTCGCACCTATGCCGTCGATCGGCCTCAGTTCTTTCCTGAATCGTGCATAGAGATTGGTGCGAATGCGCTCGAGAAACTCGTCGCCGGCATGCACCTGATAATCGCTCTTCATCGTTTCGATGACGGTCGCGAGGCTCTTGCCTAGAAAGCGTGCATAGACCTCTTGCTCGGTGATCGGCACACCGAGGTCGTTCATCGCCTCGACGAGCACGCTGACGGAGATCGGCTCGCTATCGACGAGGACACCGTCACAATCGAAAATGACCAGGCGTGTTTCGCAATCAGCCATGAAGACCAACCCAGAGTTCGGTTCGGGCGCGTGATCGGGTCGCGCACGCGCAAGCCGATCAATGGCGGCATGAATTGCCGCCATGTTGAGTTCCTACACTGCAAGCTTGCCGTCGAGATAGAGCTGCAGGGTCGCACGGGTCCCCTTTTCCCACAGCGTTTTCAGGGCATGCGCAAAACGCTTGCGGAACAAGTCGGATTGCGACACCTCGCCGAAAATGCCCTCGAAGACGAGGAACGCCGCCGGATCGTCCTTTGCCTTCAGTGCGGCGGCATGGAGCAGATCGGCACTGGCATCGTTGAAGACGATCTCCTTGCCGCTGTCGGTCGTGCCCGCGAAGTAACGGCACCACAGAGCCGAAACCAGCGAAAGGCCCACGACGTCCCTGCCCTGGCGCAGATTGTCGAGCGTGGAAGGCAGGATAAATTTCGGCTGACGGTTCGAACCGTCCTGCGCCAGGCGCGGGATCGTGTCGGCGATCTTCGGGTTCAGAAGGCGGCGCTCGATCAGCGCGAAATAATCCTTGAGCGAGGTATCGGGCACCGGCGGCACGATCGGGATGATCTCGTCGTTTTCGAGCTTGGCGAGGAAGGCGCGGATCAGCGGCTCTTCCATCGCCTCATGCACGAAATGGATGTCCATCAACGCCGCCGGGTAGGCGATCGCCGCATGGCCGCCGTTGAGGATGCGTATCTTCATGTGCTCGTAAGGAGTGACATCCGGCACGAAGGTGACGCCGACTTTATCGAGCGCTGGCCGTCCGGCAGTAAACTTGTCTTCCAGCACCCACTGTTTGAACTCTTCACAATAGACCGGCCAGTTGTCTTCGATACCGAACGTATCGTTCAAAAAATCGATCTCGCGCTGGCCCGTTGCCGGCGTAATGCGATCGACCATGGCATTGGGAAAGGCGACATTTTCCTTGATCCACACGGCAAGGGCCGGATCGGAAAGCTCCGCCACACCCAAGACGGCGTTTCTGGTCACGGCGCCGTTATGCGGAATGTTGTCGCAGGACATAACGGTGAAGGGCACGATGCCCTTTTCCTTGCGCGCCTTGAGACCGGCAACGATAAGACCGAAAACGGTTCTCGGCTCGGACGGGTTTTTTCCGTCCGCAGCTATCGCCGGATGCGATGGATCGAATTTTCCGGACGCGTCGATGAAATATCCGCCCTCGGTGATCGTCAGCGAGACAATGCGGATTGCAGGATCGGAGAGCTTGGCGACGATGGCTCGGCAATCGCCGACCGGCAGGATGTCGACCATCGGCGCCGTGACACGCGCAGCCGTCTTGTTGTTGTCCTGCTCCACGACCGTCGTCAGGAAGTCCTGCGCGGCAAGCTTCTCGCGCATCGCGACGTCGGAAGGCAGGATGCCTGCACCGATAATGGCCCAGTCGTGATCCTTTCCTTGGTTGAAAAGATCGTCGAGGTAGATAGCCTGGTGGGCACGGTGGAAATTCCCGACGCCGAAGTGCACGATGCCGGCGGTAAGCGACGCTCGGTCATAAGCCGGGATCTCGGCCGTTTTAGCCGCATCGGGAAGCGTTGCCAGCGATAATTTGCACGTCATGTTTCAGTCCTCTTGAGGTCTTGCGAAGCGGATCCGCGCTCTGCTTGCAGCAAACCGGACGCCTTGCCCGGCCTGCATTTTCACCCCGCACGATATGCGCTTCAGATGGCGAGGCCGCCCTCGTTGAATTTATGGATGCGCGACTTGTCCGGCGTCAGGTAGACGGTGTCGCCGGCCTTCGCCGCGAAATCGCCGCCACCGCGTGCGGTGACCGAGCCGATACCTTCGACGTCTATATGCAAGAAGGTATCGGAGCCGAGATGCTCGGCGACGACGACCCTGCCTTTCCAGTCGCCGCTTTCGGTCGAAAGCAGCACATGCTCGGGCCGCACGCCGATCGTATGCGCGTTCAGCGCAGCCGCATTGTGGCCTGTGATGAAATTCATCTTCGGCGAGCCGATGAAACCGGCCACGAAGAGATTGCGCGGGCTCTTGTAGAGCTCCAGCGGCGAGCCCACCTGCTCGATGTTGCCGCGGTTCAACACGACGATCTTGTCGGCCATCGTCATGGCTTCCACCTGGTCGTGGGTGACGTAGACCATTGTGGTCTTCAGTTGCTGGTGCAGTTCGCTGATTTCGATGCGCATGTTGACGCGAAGTGCAGCATCGAGGTTCGACAGCGGCTCGTCGAAGAGGAAGGCCGATGGCTGGCGGACGATTGCGCGGCCGATCGCCACACGCTGCCGCTGACCGCCGGAAAGCTGGCGCGGCTTGCGCTCCAGGTAATCGGTCAGGTTCAGGACGCGTGCGGCATCGCTTACCTTCCTGTCGATTTCGGTCTTGTCCATGCCCGCCATCTTCAACGGAAAGGCGATATTGTTGCGCACGCTCATATGCGGATAAAGCGCATAGGACTGGAACACCATCGCAAGCCCGCGCTCGGATGGCGCCTTTTCGGTTGCGTCCTTGCCGTCGATGACGATCTTGCCGCCGGAAACGTCCTCCAGCCCGGCGATCAGCCTGAGCAACGTGGATTTGCCGCAGCCCGACGGGCCGACGAAGACGACGAATTCGCCGTCCTGGATGTCGAGATCGATCGAAGGGATGACCTTGGCTTCGCCGAAGACCTTCGAAACGCTCTGAAGGGTAATGCTGCCCATGTTTGTCTCCCTGATGACTTATTTCACCGCGCCGAAGGTCAGGCCGCGGACGAGTTGTTTTTGTGAGAACCAGCCGAGGATCAGGATCGGCGCGATTGCCATTGTCGATGCGGCCGAAAGCTTGGCGTAGAACAGACCTTCGGGGCTGGAATAGGAGGCGATGAACGCCGTCAGCGGCGCAGCTTTCGAGGCGCTGAGGTTCAGCGTCCAGAAGGCTTCGTTCCAGGCCAGTATGATGTTAAGGAGCAGTGTCGAGGCAATGCCCGGTATCGCCATCGGCGTCAGCACGTAGATGATTTCCTTGGCAAGCGATGCGCCGTCCATTCGTGCCGCCTCGAGGATTTCGCCAGGGATTTCCTTGAAGTAGGTGTAGAGCATCCAGACGATGATCGGCAGGTTGATCAGCGTCAGCACGATCACCAGCCCCATCCGGCTGTCGAGCAGGCCGAAATTGCGGAACATCAGGTAGATCGGAATGAGCGCGCCGACCGGCGGCATCATCTTCGTCGAAAGCATCCACATCAGCACGTCCTTGGTCCGCTTGGTCGGCGAAAACGCCATGGCCCAGGCGGCAGGGATGGCGATGATGAGGCCGATCAGCGTCGAGCCGAAGGAAATGATCACCGAATTCATGAAGTGGCCGAGATAGTTCGAGCGGCTCTGCACCTCCGCATAGCTTTCCGTCGTCCAGTGGAAGAACAGGAACTGCGGCGGCGAGGCGATCGCATCGGCCTCCGACTTGAAGCTCGTAAGAAATGTCCAAAGGATCGGGAAGAAGATCAGGATCGCCAGCGTCCAGGCGATCGCCGTCATGACCACCTTGCGTCGAGTTGTGACTTTTCTGGCCATCTCAAGCCTCCAGATTCTTGCCGACAAGGCGGACAAGGAAGATCGCGACGATGTTGGCGAGGATGACCGCAATGATACCGCCCGCCGAAGCGCCGCCGATATCGAACTGCAGAAGCGCCTGCGCATAGACGAGGTAGGTGAGATTCGTGCTCTGCGTCCCCGGGCCGCCATTGGTGGTAACCAGGATCTCGGCAAAGACCGAGAGCAGGAAGATCGTCTGGATCAGGATCACGACCGTGATGGCGCGCGCCATATGCGGCAGGATGATATAGATAAACCTCGATATCGCACCGGCGCCATCCATTTCGGCAGCTTCCTTCTGCTCCTCGTCCAGCGACTGCAGAGACGTGAGCAGGATGAGCGTTGCAAACGGCAGCCACTGCCAGGCGACGATGAGAATGATCGAGAACAACGGCGCGTTTGCCAGCCAGTCATAGGGTTGCAGCCCGAGCGCCTTGGCAAGATGTGCGAAGAGCCCGTTGACCGGGTTCATGAACATGTTCTTCCAGACAAGTGCTGCCACCGTCGGCATGACGAAAAACGGCGCAATCACCAGGATGCGCACGATGCCCTGGCCATAGATGTCCTGGTCGAGCAGCAGGGCGAAGGCGATACCGCCGACCACGGTGATGATCAGCACACCGAGCACCAAAAGCAGCGTATTGGTGAGTGCCGCGAAAAAGGCGGGATCGGAAAGGAAGTAGCTGTAGTTCACAAAGCCGACGAAGCTTTCCATTCCCGGGCTGAGAAGGTTGTAGTTCAAAGTCGAGAAGTAGATCGTCATCGCAAGCGGGACGATCATCCACGCGAAGAGAAGCACGACGGACGGTGCGATCATCATTCGCGCTGCGGAGCGGGTGTGTAACGTTGCCATGGCGATGACCGATCCTGTTTCGAGGGGCTGTCTGGCTGCAGGGCAGCTGAGAAAAAGGGGCCGCCGACGCTATTCGGGCATTCGGCGGCCCAGAGGGGCGGGAGGTCAACGATCCCACCGTCTCAGGAGGTTATTATTTGATGTAACCAGCCTTGGTCATTTCGCGGGTCGCCAGTTGCTGGGCGCTCTGCAGGGCCTGTTCGACCGAGACCTGGCCGGCGAGAGCCGCGGAGAACTGCTGGCCGACGGCCGTGCCGATACCCTGGAATTCCGGGATCGCCACGAACTGGACGCCGACATAGGGAACCGGCTTGACGGTCGGCTTGGTCGGGTCGGCCGCATTGATGGAGTCGAGCGTCATCTTCGCGAAAGCCGCAGCCTTCTGATATTCCGCGTTCTCATAGAGCGAGGTACGCGTGCCGGGAGGCGCGTTCAGCCAGCCTTCCTTCTCGGCGACGAGCTTGGTGTAATCCTTGCTCGTTGCCCAGGCGACGAACTTCTCGGCTGCTTCGACCTTCTGCGAGCTCGCCGGGATGGCAAGGCTCCAGGCCCACAGCCAGTTGCCGCGCTTGCCGAGACCCTTGTCGGGAGCGAGCGCGAAACCGACCTTGTCGGCAACCTTCGATTCCTTCGGGTTGCTGACGAAGGAGGCTGCGACGGTCGCATCGATCCACATGCCGCACTTGCCGGTCTGGAAGAGCGCCAGGTTTTCGTTGAAGCCGTTCGACGAAGCGCCGGGAGGGCCGGCTTCCTTCATCAGGTCGACGTAGAAGGCAAGCGTGTCCTTCCACTCCGGCTGGTCGAACTGGGGCTTCCAGCTCTCATCGAACCAGCGGGCGCCGAAGGAGTTCGACATCGCCGTCAGGAAGGCCATGTTTTCGCCCCAACCGGCTTTGCCGCGCAGGCAGATGCCGTAGATTTCCTTGTCCTTGTCGGTGATCTTCTTCGCAGCATCGGCGATGAAGTCCCAGGTCGGCGCGTCGGGCATCTTCAGGCCGGCGGCGTCGAAAAGGTCCTTGCGATACATGACCATCGAGCTTTCACCGTAAAACGGCGCCGCATAGAGCTTGCCGTCCACAGTCAGGCCGCTGCGAATGGCCGGCAGCAGGTCATCGGCGTCATAGTCGGCGCCAAGGTTGTCGAGCGGCAGGAGCCAGTTCTGCTTTGCCCAGATCGGGACCTCGTAAGTGCCGATCGTCAGAACGTCGTACTGGCCGCCCTTGGTCGCGATGTCGGTCGTGACCTTCTGGCGCAGAACGTTCTCTTCGAGAGTTACCCATTCAAGGTCGATGTCGGGATTTTTCGCCTTGAAGTCATCCGTCAGCTTCTGCATCCGGATCATGTCGCCGTTGTTGACGGTCGCGATCGTCAGCGTTTCGGCCGAAGCCATGCCCGCAAACGCCAGTGCTGAGCAGGCGCCCAGCAGAATAGTTCTCAATGTCATATCTTCCTCCCAGAAGATGGGTATGAGCATTCGCTTTGCTCGTGAGCAATTACTCACTATAGGGCGTGGAATGTCAATTGGAATCGTTGCTGCAACAGCGAAATGCAGAGTTATCCGTTTGATTTTACAAATGATATTTTTTGCTCAGGAAGTGAGCAAAAAATCGGCCGTCTGTTCGTCGGTGATCAGGCTGTTGATTTGACGGCCAACAATGGCAGCTCTGATTGCCTTGAATTTGCGCGTGCCTTTGGCGATTCCAATGACTGTCGAGGTTTCGCGTGAAGGAATCGAGGCCGATGCGACGCGCTCGTTGATCGGATTGTCGAGAAGCCTGCCCTGGGCGTCGAAAATCCAGCCGCAGATTTCGCCGACGGCCCCCTCGCGCATCAGCTCCATCATCTCGTCCTTCTCCAGGAAGCCGTCGACGCAAAGCGGGCCGTCGATACCCAGTTCGCCAATACCGACGAAGGTCACATCGGCCTGGGCGCTGATGGCAAGCGTGGAGCGCACCAGTTGCTGGCCATGGAGCAATTCACGCTCCTCGGCCGAAGTGACGAGCACCGGCAGCGGCATCGGGAAGTGCCGCGCCTTCACCGCATCCGCCATGCTGAAGATGACATTGTAGTAGGCAGCTGATCCGTCCGGCGTAATGTTGCCCGTCAGCGAAACGATGCGATGATTGGGACATTCGATCGTCGGCAGCTGATCGACGGCAGCCTTCAGCGTACGGCCGGTTCCAACAGCGAGCACGATCGGATCCGGCCGCTTGAGCCATCGCTCGATTTCGGCAGCCGCCGCTTCGGCGATGCCGACCGTCCTCGATGAAGACCCCGGATCGCTCGGCACGATCTCGACATGCTTGAGCTCGAATTTCTTGCGCAGCTGATTGGCGAGCTCGAGACAGGCAGCAATGGGATGATCGAGCCGCACTTTGATGAGTTTTTCGGCAACGGCCAGCGACACCAGGCGCTGTGCTGATTGCCGCGAGATACTCATCGTAGAGGCAATCTCGTCCTGCGTGCGTCCAGCCACGTAATAAAGCCAGCCCGCACGCGCTGCGTCGTCCAGCCGTCCAGGTGTCTCGGTTCTTTTCGCCATTGGGGTCTACCGCGCGTAAATGAGGCCGGCTTTTCCGCCGGGCGAATATCCTTGAGTCTGTGCCGCGCCAGATCAGAACAAAATTGAGCAAAAGTCGAGTGCATTGAGAAATGCAGCCGCCGTATGGGAGAAAATTCGCTCACGCAAACCAGTTTGTGACGAAGAAGATCGCAGCCTTGATAAGGCCGTAGATCACGCCGCCAACGACGGTCAGCGAAACACCGGCCATGATCAATCCAAACAACGAAAAGAGACCGTCCTTGCCCAATATGCCGAAGGCAAACAGACAGATGGTAAAGGCCGGCAGGATGTTGCCGAGCGGGATAGGCAGCGTCAGGATGACCGCAAGCACCAGGCAGAGAAAGCCCACGAGGTATTCGGCAGGCGGTTCGACGAGGAACGAAAGCCGCGGCTGCAGCATGCGCTCGGCAAAAGCGAGCCAACGGTGAATGCGCGAGACGATCGCTTCGAAGTCCTCGCGCTTCATCGAGCGGCCGGCAATTACCTTCGGTAGCCATGGCTTCAGCCCGAATGTCAGCTGGGCTGCCAGAATGAATAGCGGTGCGCCGAGGATTGCGGAAGTTCCCGGCGGCGTCGGCACCAGATTGGGAATGGCAAAGACCAGCATCAAGGCACCGGTCGCACGGTCGCCCATCACCTCGAAGAGGTCGCCGACGGAAATGCGCTCACGGTTCCTGTCACCCGCAAGCTGCCTCAGGATGGCCGAAAGCCTTCGCCCCCGGGGGCGCGGACCCCTGATAAAACGCCTGCGTGATGTCTCCATTTCCTCGATTGTCACAGCATCCCGGCTCGTCGGCTTGCGACTGATACCATCGGAGTGTGAATCTTCTCTGTCGAATGCGCCGCCATCATGGCCATGCGCGTTCTGGATCTCGGCCATTACATGGCTATTTTTCGCCGGCACCCCTTGCTTGACCCTCAGCAACAAGCAGCGCTACTGCTCTTGGCAAGGAGACATTGCGTGCGCATTCTGCTGGTTGAAGATGACGGGATGATTGGGGAAGCGGTGCGCGATCACGTTGCAGCGGCCGGCCACGCGATCGACTGGATGCGTGCGATCGGCGATGCTGAAGCCGCCGCAGGCTCTGTCGGCTACGGCCTGATCCTGCTTGATCTGCAGCTTCCCGACGGCAGAGGCATCGATTTCCTGAAACGGTTGCGTGACAAGGGTGTGGCGATGCCGGTAATAATCCTCACCGCGCGCGACCAGATCTCCGATCGCATCGAGGGGCTGAACGCCGGCGCCGACGACTATCTCGTCAAGCCGTTCGATCTTAGAGAATTGAACGCCCGCATCATGGCCGTTTCGCGCCGCTACGACGCCAATCCAAGGACTATCATCCGCATTGACGATATCGAGATCGACCGGCCGCAGCACAGGCTTGCCGTCGCCGGAGAACCGGTTGTGCTGACCAGCCGCGAATGGGCTGTGCTCGATCTGCTCATCGCCCGTCCGGGCGCAATCGTAGCAAAGGACCGGATCGAGGAAGCCCTCTATGCCTTCGGCTCGGAAATCGAAAGCAATACGGTTGAGGTCTATGTCAGCCGGCTGCGCAAGAAGATCGGTCGCGACAGGATCAAAACCGCCCGTGGCATCGGCTATTCGCTGGCGCAACAATCATGAAACGCGAACCGAGCATCACGCGCCGGCTCATTCTCGCGCTCACGAGTGCTCTGGTCATCTTCTGGCTCGCCGCGATCGGGCTCGGCATCCAGGTGATGCAGCAAGAATTCGACGAGCTTTTCGACAGCGCCCAGCAGGAGACGGCACAGCGTCTTTTGGCGCTGGTGGTCAATGACCGGAACCAGCGCCTCGAAACGGACCCTCCCGGCGTCGCGCTTCTGAATAGTCCGGCCAGCCGCGAATATCTGACCTACCAGTTACGCGACAAGGACAAGAAGGTCATCCTCCGCTCCAATGACGCCTCGCCCGAACCTTTCGATGCGCCACTCGTGCGCGGTTTTCACAACAATGATCGCCAGCGCATCTACACCGAAGCGACCGCTGACGGCGCCCTGTTCATGCAGGTCGCCGACCGCCTCGGCAATCGTCGCGAAGCCGTGCGCGAAAGCGCCGTCACGCTGCTGCTTCCGCTGATCGTGCTGATCCCGGCGAGTATTTTCGCCATCTGGCTCATCCTTGGCCGGGCGCTGAGCCCGATCGAAACGCTGCGCCGGAACATCGCCACCAAGGACAGCGGCAATATGGCAGCCATTGAAGGCGACGAATTGCCGAAGGAAATCAAGCCCATCGCTCGCTCGGTCAATCTTCTGCTCGCCCGTCTCCGGTCGGCTCTCGAAGCGGAACGCGAATTCAGCGCCAACAGCGCTCACGAGCTCCGCACGCCGATTGCAGGCGCGCTGGCACAGACCCAGCGCTTGATTGAAGAACAGTCGTCCGGCGCCGCCAGGACGCGGGCGCGGCAGGTCGAAAGCTCGCTCATCGATCTCGGGCGCCTTGCCGAAAAACTGCTGCAGCTTTCACGCGCCGAAGCCGGCATCGGAGCCAGCGACAAAGCCGAAGACCTCGGCAAGGTGCTGGATATGATCGTCAGCGACTACGAGCGCGACAGCCGCACCAAGGGGCGCGTCAACTATGTGCCCGACGCTGGATCAACGCTTGTCCGTTATGCAGACGTGGATGCATTCGGCATCGTCATGCGCAACCTCATCGAAAACGCGCTGCTTCATGGCGACCAGGCTCGGGGCGCCACCGTCAGCCTGGACAAGGCCGGGACCATCCGCGTCGTCAATGGCGGCCCTGCGATCCCGCAAGCGCATCTCAGTGACCTCAAGAAACGCTTCCGGCGCGGCACGACCAGCGCATCCGGTTCCGGCCTGGGCCTTGCGATCGCCGACCGCATCGTCTCGCAGATGGGCGGCACGCTGGAACTCCGCTCCCCGGCAAGCGAGGAGACTTCCGGCTTCGAGGCCAAGGTGAACCTGCCGGCATGAGACTTGCAAATCCGCCCGAAGGGTGCGACCAGACGCGGAAACTTTCGAGGCAGACAAGCATGATCATCTCACTCGACATCGGCGGTTCGGCAATTAAACTCGGTATCGCACGCTCGCAAACGGATATCGTTCCGATGGGTCGCCGTCCAACCCCCAAGGATGATTTTGCTGCTTTCGCCGAGACGATCCGAAGTTTCATAGCCGAGACCGGCGAGACACCTTCGCGCCTTGCCTTCTCGATAGCCGGCGTCGTCGATCCCGATACGCAGCGGCTGACATGTGCCAACATTCCCTGCATTCACAACCGCAGCCTTGCGTCTGATCTGCAGGCCGAACTTGGTTTTCCGGTTTTGATTGCCAACGACGCCGATTGCTTCACCATCGCCGAAGCCGAACTCGGCGCCGGGCGCGGCCACCGTATCGTCTTCGGCGCCATCCTCGGCACTGGCGTCGGCGGCGGGCTCGTTTCCGACGGCCGGCTCGTCAACGCCTCGGGCGGTTTCGCCGGCGAATGGGGCCACGGGCCGATCCTTGCCTGCGAAGCCGGCAATCCGCCTGTGAAGATCCCAGCCCTTCCCTGCGGCTGCGGGCAGAAGGGTTGCGTCGATACAGTCGGCGGCGCCCGTGGCCTAGAGCGGCTTCACAAGACGCTGCACGACCTCGACTTCCCCAGTGAGCAGATCATCGCGCAATGGCAACGAGGTGAGGAAAAGGCGACGAGCACGCTCGACGTCTATACCGATCTCGTCGCCTCGCCATTGGCACTGACCGTCAACATCACCGGCGCGACCATCGTCCCGGTCGGCGGCGGCCTTTCCAATGTCGGGCCGCTGCTTGGCGAACTCGACAAGGCCGTCAGGGGCCGCACGCTGCGCAGGTTCGACCGGCCGCTTGTCGTGCGCAGCGAATGTCGTCTGGAGCCAGGCCTCATCGGCGCGGCACTTCTGGGCCTCAAAGCGGAAGCGGCTTGAGAGCATCTTGATGATGATTGGAATGAAAATGGCGCGGCTTGCACCGCGCCATTTTCACTCTGCTGCCAATGCCGGCGGATGATGTTCTTCCGCCTCTTCCTGGTTGGCATTGGCATATTCGGCCTGCGTGTCCTTCGTCTTCGGCTCGCGGCCGAAGAAGAGGGCATAACCGGCTGGTAGCACGAGGATGGTCAGCACGGTTGCAACCAGAATGCCGCCCATCATCGCGTAGGCGAGCGGACCCCAGAAGACGCCGCGGGAGATCGGGATAAGAGCGAGAACTGCCGTCAGCGCCGTCAGCATGATCGGCCGGAAACGGCGCACGGCCGCACCCACGATCGCCTCCTGCCGGTGCATGCCCGCCTTGATATCCTGGTCTATCTGGTCGACGAGGATGATCGAGTTGCGGATGATGATGCCGAGCAGCGCAATCACCCCGAGGATCGCGACGAAGCCGAAGGGCGCGCCGCTGATCAGCAGTGCCGCAGAGGCGCCGATGATGCCGAGCGGACCGGTCGCGAGCACCAGCATCGCCTTGCCGAAATGCTGCAGCTGCGCCATCAGCAGCAGGACGATGACGACGAGCATGACCGGCGCCTTGGCAGCGATCGAGGCCTGACTTTCAGCTGCATCTTCCGCACCGCCCTGGATTTCGATCTTGTAGCCGGCAGGCAGGCTGTCGCGCAGACCTTGCATATCGTCATACATCTTCATCGCCACGTCGTTCGGCTGGATGCCGTCTGGCAGTGTCGCGCGGACAGTGATCGTCGGCAGGCGGTCACGCCGCCATTCGACGCCTTGTTCCATGACGGGGACGACCTTGGCGACCTGGGCGACCGGAACAAAGCCTCCGAAGTCCGTCGAGACATAGACCGAATTGACGGCCGACAGCAGCGAACGGCTGGAATCCGGTTCGCGGGCGACGATCGAGACCGTCTCTTCGCCGTCGCGGAAGTCGTCAAGCGACGTGCCCGACACGGCCGTCTGCAGCGTCTGGCGAACGCGCTGCGACGTGACGCCGAGGGCGCGGGCACGGTCCTGGTCGATCACCAGCTTCATGGCCGGCACCGGCTCCAGCCAATCGTCGTGTACGGCGCCGAGCTGCGGATTTTCGGCAAACTTTGCCTTTACCTGATCGGCGATCTGGCGAACCTCCTGGCGATCCGGTCCCATGACGCGCATTTGCACGGGCCAGCCCGTCGGCGGACCGAGGAAGAGTCGGTCGACCTTGCCGCGGATCGATGGAAAATCGTCCGCAAGGATGCCACGCAGCTTGACGATCAGCCGCTCGCGGGCAGGTTCGTCGTTCGCGATGATCAGGAGCTGCGCGAAGTTTGGATTGCGAAGCTGCTGGTCGAGCGGCAAGAAGAAGCGCGGTGCGCCCTCGCCGATATAGGTGGCGATGAACTTCTTGTCCTTGTCATCCATCATCCTGGCTTCGAGGGCCTTTGCCTGCGTCTCGACTTCCTTGATGCTCGTGCCTTCCGGCAGCCAGAGATCGACGAGAATTTCCGGACGCGAGGACTGCGGGAAGAAGTTCTGCGGAATGAACTGGAACGCCCAAAGGCTTGTTGCGAAGGTGAAGAGCGTGGCAGTCAGCACGATGATGCGATGGCGCACAGCCCATGCGACAGTGGTGCGCAGGCGGCGGTAAAAGCGCGTGTCGAAGACATCGTGGTGCTCGCCGGCGTGCTTGCGCTGCTTGAGGATCATGTATCCCAGCCACGGGGTGAAATAAACCGCGACGAACCACGAGACGACGAGCGCGATTCCGACCACATAGAAGAGCGAGCGCACATATTCGCCGGCCGTCGATTCTGCAAAGCCGACGGGAATGAAGCCTGCCGTGGTGATCAGCGTACCGGTCAGCATCGGGAAGGCGGTCGAGGAATAGGCGAAGCTCGCCGCCTCGATCTTCACGAGGCCCTCTTCCAGTTTTCGTTCCATCATCTCCACGACGATCATCGCATCGTCGACCAAGAGCCCAAGCGCAATAATGAGCGCGCCGAGCGAGATGCGCTGAAGGTCGATGCCGAGTTCGTACATGATGGCGAAGGTCGCAGCCAGCACAAGCGGAATCGCTATCGCAATGACAAGGCCCGATCGCCAGCCGATCGATAGGAACGAGACGATCAGCACGATGACGAGCGCTTCGCCAAGCGCATGCATGAATTCGCTGATGGCTTCCGTCACGACATCCGGCTGATTGGATATCTGGTCGACGGAAACGCCGTAGGGAAGTGATTCATCGAAGCGCTTATAGGTCGCTTCGATATCCTTGCCGACGTCGGTGACCTTGAAACCCTTGGCCATGACCACGCCGACTTGCACGCTTTCGTGCCCGTTGAAGCGGTACTTGCGTTGATAGGGGTCTTCAAGCCCGGAATTAATGGTGGCAATATCACCGAGACGCGTCACCTGGTTGCCGGAACGCAGGCGTAGTTCGCGAATATCTTCGGCTTTCTTCACATCCCCTTCGACGGAGATACGCACCGAACGCAGCCCGGTATCGACAGAGCCGGCGGGATCGACTGAGTTTTGGCCTTTGATGGCGTTCTGCAGGTCTGGGATCGTAAGCCCTCGTTCGGCAAGCGCCTTGGAGGAAACGTCGACATAGATCTTTTCCGGCTGGTCACCGATGATGACGGCCTTCTCGACGCCGCGGGTCGAAAGCAGCATGTCGCGCGCCTGGATCGCGAATTTCTTGAGTTCCGGATAGGAGTAGCCGTCGCCGCTGATCGAATGAAGCGTGATGAAGGTATCGCCGAATTCGTCGTTGAAATAGGGTCCGAGCAGGCCTTCGGGCAGCTCATTCGAGATATCGCCGACCTTCTTGCGCACCTGATAGAAGGCGTCCGCCACTTCCGCGGAGTTCGTGTCGCCCTTCACCTGCAGCGTAATGATTGCGCTGCCGGCACGGGTGTACGAGCGAACGAATTCGAGGTGCGGCGTTTCCTGCAGCTTGCGCTCGATCTTGTTGACGACCTGATCCTCCATTTCCTGGATCGAGGCGCCTGGCCACGTAGCTTGCACGACCATGACACGGAAGGTGAAGTCCGGATCTTCCTTCTGTCCCATGCGCATCAGTCCGAGCGCACCGGTGATGATGATCAAACCGAAGAGGAAACGCGCAATGCTCGGATGACCGATTGCCCAGCGCGACAGATTGAAGGAGCGTTTCTCGGTGTTCGAGTTGTCCATGACAGTATTCCCTCTCCTGGACAGCAATTATTGAACGGTGCCGGCAGTCCCGGCGGAAGCCGACTGCTGGCCCGGCACGGAGACCTTCAGGTTCTCTGTCATGAACTGCGTTCCGGCAGCAACAACGAGATCCCCGCTCTTCAGGCCTTCGGTGACGTTGACGCCGTCACCGGTGAAATCACCGACATGAATTTCGCGTGCGTGCACGGTTGCCGCGCCGCGGTCGACCACCCAGACGATCTTCTTCCCATCCTTCTCGCCAAGCGCGCTCAGCGGCACTGCGACATAGGGTTCGGAGTTCTTGACATCCGCCTCGATCGTCGCCGTCATACCGAGCAGCACACGCTGATCATTTGGCAGGCTGACGCGGACGGAAAAGGTCCGGGACTGCTGATCGGCGCTGCCTGAAACTTCGCGCACCTTGCCCTCGAGCATCAGCTTGTCATCCGACCAGAAGGTTGCCTTCACCGTCTTGCCGGGCTTGAATTCGGCAATATCGTTTTCCGACACCGCGATTTGAACTTCCTTCTCGCCATCGACGGCAACGGCAACGACAGGCGTGCCGGAGGCGACGACCTGACCGGTATCCGCATTGACTGCGGTCACGATGCCGTTCTGATCGGCCTTCAGATCCGTATAGCTTACCTGGTTCTTTGCCTGATCGAGTGAGGAGATCGCAGCATCGCGCGTCGAAACAGCCTGGTCGTAGGAAAGCGAAGCCTGCTCGAGCTGCGATTTCGGTGTGGCATTCTTGTCGAAGAGCTGCCCGGCACGTCTGTTTGCGAGATCTGCCGTCTGCACACCCTTTTCGGCCGCCGCCAGATTGGCTTCAGCCGTCTTCACCGCGAGCTGATAATCGGTGGGGTCGATGCGCGCGAGCACATCCCCAGGCTTCACCCGATCGCCGATATTGACGAGTCGCTGCGTGATCTTGCCCGCAACACGGAAGCCGAGATTCATCTCGATGCGTGCTCTTACAGCGCCGGAATAGTCAAGGGTGCGCGTTTGGCCGGCCATGGCAATTTCCACGATCTTGACGGGGCGGACGATTTCCTTCGTCTCTGCCTTCTCCTCCTCGCTGCAGCCGGCAAGGCCGAGGCTGGCGATGCCGACAAATGCGAGGCTGAAAACGGACGGCAGATAGCGTGTCTTGAGCGAAACCATCTTCGCACTCCTGATCGTTTCGTGTGTTTCTGGACGGCCTTGCCGTGCTGTTATTTCAATGCCTTGATCGAATACTCGATGAGTTCGTCAACGCTCGCGCGGTTGGTCTTGGCAAGACATTGCGCCACCATCTGCGGGTGGCAGAGCGTCACGGTGGCCGCACCGAAGCAGCGTGAAGCAACATCGGCGTCTTGCTCGGCGAATTCACCGGCGGCGATCCCTTCGCGGATCACGCCGGCGATGAGTTCATGAATGCTGTCGATGTGCCTCTCGATGACATGCCAGTCGCGCTCGATCGCGAGGACCACAATCTCGTGCACCTTCTGTTCATCAAGCATGGTGTCGAGGGTCATCTGATACTGGCCATGCACAAATCGTCGCAGCCGCTCCGACGCGCTGATCGGCAGATGGCAGATGTCGTAGGCCTGCTTGTAACTGGCAGCCAGCATGCGGCCGCAGATCGCCTGGTGGATTTCCACTTTCGAGGCGAAGAAGCGGTAGATATTGGCCGGGGACATGCCAAGGTCACGCGCAATATCCGCAACCGTGGTCTTGCCGTAGCCATAATGCCGGAACAGCCGCTCTGCCGCGTCGAGAATGCGCGCCACGTTTTCCTGACGGGTACTGTCCAGCACGTTTTCTGTAGTGTCATCCATGCGCTCAGACCTTACGACTGACGAATTTTGAATTTCGTCAGTCGTAAGATATCAGGCATCACTTGTCAATGATCTGTTGCACCAAAAAAATGCCGCGGCCCCGGCCCGCAGCATTTAGAGTCACCAGTTGCCGAGGTCAGGCCAGCTTGACGTCGAGTGTGATCGGCACAGCGGAAAGTGCCTTGGATACCGGGCACCCCGCCTTTGCCTTATTGGCAAGCTCGGTGAACGTCTCCTGGTCGGCGCCGGGGACTTTGCCGGTCAGCGACAGATGGATCGCGGTAATCGCGAAGCCGTCTTCGACGCTCTCGAGCGTTACCTTTGCCGTGGTCTCCATGGCTTCGGCCGTGAGCCCCGCATCGCTGAGGATCAAAGACAGTGCCATGGTGAAGCAGCCGGCATGGGCCGCGCCGATCAATTCTTCGGGATTGGTGCCTGGAATACCTTCGAAGCGGCTTGCAAACCCGTAGGGGTACTCCTTCAACGCGCCGCTCTGCGTCGATATCCGCCCCTTGCCTTCCCTGAGGCCGCCGGACCATTGAGCCGAACCTGTACGATTGATCTGCATGCCGTCCTCCTGTTTCGATTGGATTGCTTCGGGAAAGGTCTTGTGCCGCTTCCCGCCGCAGGAGGCTAAATCCTCCCGAACGGCAATATAAGGCTCTATCCTCGGAAGACGACTGCCATAAGAAAATCGTCCGAAGACAAGACCTCCCATCGGCCGACACGACACATCATCGCATGGCTGCAGGTCGATGCGCCTTCATCGAGGAACAGAGCATCGGCATTCACTACAACCAGGGCAACGACATCCTCGACTACATCTCCAACAAGGACGCCTTCCGATACCCGAGGGCTTTGTCAGCATTGCCCAGGGGCCGGGCGGTGTCGAGGTCGATGAACGCTCCAAGCTGGGCCCAACCTGGCGCAATCCCGTCTGGCGTCATGCCGACGAAAGCGTCGCCGAGTGGTGAGGACCAACAAGGGTCGCATCGAGCGGCCCTTTTTGTTGCACCGTGTAGGAGGCAGCGCGCGCCATCCGTCATAGTGAAAGCTCACCGAAGGAGATTTCACATGGCCAGAGCAATCGCAGTGATCGTCGCACGCATCATCTTCAGCTTCATCTTCTTCATGGCGGCCGGCTTCAAGTTTGCCGACATGGGCGCCACGGCAACCTATATCGCCTCCGCCGGCTTTCCGGTTGCCCGCTTGCTGGCATGGGTCGCAGCCTCCTTCGAGATGGCTTTGGCGCTAGCCCTGATAACCGGCGTGTTCTTTACGGAAGCAAGCCTGCTTGGGGCCATTTACGTCGTCTTTCTGGCATTTGCCTTTCATGGCCCGTCACGCTGGACGGACAACCAGGCGGAATTCGGCTTCTTCGTCGACCACTTCAGCTTCCTCGCTGGACTTCTATTTGCCGCCGTGCACGGGCCGGAGAAGTGGGCGATCACCCGCAGCCTGATGAGACTTTAAGGCCAGCCCGAACTTCGCCGCCCGCCGGAACCATGCCTCCATTCGAACATTGCCCTAACGCTAACCGAACGAGGGATTGGGAAAATGGAACTTCAGGGAAGAACTGCTTTGGTCACCGGCGCCGGTTCCGGCATCGGAAAGGCCACCGCGCTGAAGCTTGCTGCAGAAGGCGCCAGGGTTGCCGTTTTGAGCCGCACCGGCCGCGAGGCCAAACAAACGCGCGACGAAATCCGCACTGCAGGCGGGCAGGCGATCTCGCTGACGGCCGACACCAGCGACGAAGGCTTGATGCGCGATGCAATTGACACGCTTCTGGCCAGGTTCGGCGGCATCGACGTCGTCGTTGCCAATGCCGGTATCAATGGCGTCTGGGCGCCGATCGACGACCTGAAGCCGGAGGAGTGGGACAAGACCATTGCCGTCAACCTGCGCGGTACCTACCTCACCCTGCATCTCACTGTCCCGCATATGAAATTGAACGGCGGCTCCATCATCGTCGTCTCCTCGATCAACGGAACGCGGACCTTCACGACGCCCGGCGCGACCGCCTATACCGTCACGAAGGCCGGCCAAGTGGCGATGGTGCAACAGCTGGCATTGGAACTCGGCAAGCACGGAATCCGCGTCAATGCCGTCTGCCCGGGCGCCATCGACACCAATATCAGCGACAATACCAGGAGCCGCCACCGCGAGGAGACGGAAATCCCGGTCGTCTGGCCTAAGGGCGAAATTCCGATCAGCGGCGGCGCGGCAGGCCAGAGCGCCGATGTCGCCGAAGCCATCCTCTTTCTTGCGACAGAGCGCTCGCGTCACATTACCGGCACACCGATCTGGATCGATGGCGGCCAAGGGCTGCTGCGCTAGGCTCAGGCGCCGAGCCCGGCAGTTTCGAGCGTGTAAAGCTCCTGCGACCGCTTGACACCGCGCAGCGCGTAACGGCCGATGCAGGCGAGGCCGCCGCGGTGAGCTTCAGCAATAGCCGCTGCAAAATCCGATGACATCAGTACGTTGAGATCGACCGACCGGCATATCGACGCAATGCGGCTGACCTCGTTGACCGCCGGACCAATGACCGTGAAGTCCAGCCGTTCCTGGCTGCCGATATTGCCGTAGAAGACATCGCCGATATGCAGGCCGAGATAGACGTCGGTCGTCGGCCTGCCATCGGCGGCGCGCTGTTGATTGAGCGTTGAAAGCTTCTTGCGCAACAGAGCCTCGGCGCGCAATGCCGCGTGGCATGCTTCGGATTGGTCCTCATCCTTGAAAATCGCAAGAACACCGTCGCCGATGAGCTTCAAGACGTCGCCACCTGCCTCGTGGATCGCGGAAATCACCACTTCGCTATATGCGTTGAGCAGCGGCAGAATCTCTTCCGGCGGCGCGCTGTCCGATATCTTGGTGTAATTCAGAAGATCCGAAAACCAAAGCGCCGCCGAAATCCGCTCCGACTTGCCGCGCGTGATCTTGCCCTCCAGCACCTGCTTTGCTGCATCCTCGCCCAGGTAGACCTCGGCGATGGTCCGCGCGATGCGACCGAGGGCGATGCATTTTATTGCCAGCGCCAGGACCGGCACCAGCTTGCGCAGGATGGCGAGGTCGTCGTCGCAAAAGCCTTGCGGATGCCGGGTCGTAAAATGCGAAAAAAAGCAATCCATCTCGCCGATCGTACCAGCCTTGGCGAAGCGATGTACCATGGCGACGAAATCGGTGTGGCCAGCTTTGACCATTTCGTCGAGCATGACGAAATCGGTCGGGTCGCCGAAGCCGATGCGGCGGCGCACCTCGCTCTCTTTGCCGGACCAGAGGTAGTAGAAGGCCGAACGCTGCCAGTTATCCCGCGCACTGCCTTCGCCGGTCGGACCATATTCGAACTCGGTCTCGATTTCCTCCTGGCTGTCCCACCGGAAGGCGCGGCCCTCGTGCACCGGGTGCAGTGTATCCATGAGCGCCAGGCCGCGATCAAGCGGCAGGCCGAACTCGCGGCAGGAATTGCAAAAGCCGGTCAGCAGCTCGGCTTCGGAGGCCCCTTTCAGCCCCTGTTCCGTCAGCCATGCGGCCACCGTTCCGACGTCGCTGTGATCCATGCCATTCACCTTCATCTGTGTCGAAGCTGTAACTATATTTCATCGCTGAAGGAAAGAAAAACCAGCTCTTGGCCCTCGCCGGCTCAATGGACAGTGCCGCGATCTCCACAGCATGGCCGAACCGACGCGAAGGCAGCACCGCTCGAATATCGAACCCTCTCGGTCGCCGCAGCAAATCCGCTTGTCGGGTTTGAGGCAGAGGTAGCCGCTTGCCGCACAAGGCGGCCGCGTTTTGAAAAATGCCAGAGCCCGGCGCATTTGCCGTTACCGGGCTCTGGCACGCATCGCCGTTTATGTTTACGAAGAACGTCATATCGCTTTGGAGAGGAGCCAGTCAGTGTCGCAAGATATCCTCTATGAGATCCGTGACGACCGCTTCCGCAGCCTGATTGCAGGGAGCGCCAGGCTGGAGGAGCTTTATGCCGGCTGCCGCTGGGCGGAAGGCCCTGTCTGGTTTTCCGATCTCAATTGCCTGATCTGGAGCGATATCCCGAACGAGCGCATGCTGCGCTGGGTACCTGATGGCGGCGTCTCGGTCTTCCGCTCGCCATCGAACTACGTCAACGGCAACACCCGTGATCGTCAGGGGCGCCTGATCTCCTGCGAACACGGCGGCCGTCGCGTCACGCGTACCGAGCCCGACGGCAAGATCACCGTTCTGGCCGACAGCTATCAGGGCAAGCGTCTCAACTCGCCAAACGACGTCGTCGTGGCGTCTGACGGCTCGATCTGGTTCACGGACCCGAGCTACGGCATCAAATCGGACTATGAGGGCCACAAGTCGGAGCCCGAACAGGAGACGCGAAACGTCTACCGCATCGACGCGCAGAGCGGCGTCGTCGAAGCGGTGGTTACCGACTTCATCCAGCCGAACGGCCTTGCTTTCACTTCCGACGAAAAGCAGCTTTACATTGCCGATTCCGGCTCTGCCGATCATGAGGTGCCGCGCCACATCCGCGCCTTCGACGTCATCGACGGCAAGAAGCTCGCCAACAGCCGTTATTTCTGCTCGATCGACAACGGCATACCGGATGGCTTCCGCTTCGACATCAGCGGAAATCTCTGGAGCAGCGCCGCCGATGGCGTCCATTGCTTCGCCCCGGACGGTACCTTGCTCGGCAAGATCAAGGTACCGCAGACCGTCTCCAACGTCACCTTTGGCGGCCAGAAGAAAAACCGCCTCTTTATCACCGCAACGCAATCGCTCTATTCGATCTACACGACGACGAATGGTGCACAATATCCATAAGCGGCTTTGCCGGCCGCGCCAATCAGACATGTTTTAAGAGGAGTCCGGGATGCGGTCCGTCGTCTCGTTCAATGAATCCTGGAGTTTCCACGAAGGCTTCGGCCAGCAGCTTCTCGACACTTTCGACGGCACGACGAGCGTCAGCCTGCCGCACACCGCCGTCGAGCTGCCTTTCAACTATTTCGACGAGACTATCTATCAGCGCGCCTTTACCTATCAGAAAATCCTGCGCTGGCTGCCGGAATTCGAGGGCCGCGAAGTCTCGATCGTCTTCGATGGCGTCATGGCCGACAGTGTCGTCTATCTGAACGGTGAAGAGATCGTCGCTCACAAGGACGGCTACACCCCTTTCGAGGCCCGCCTCACCGGCAAGCTTGTCAAGGGCGACAACCTTATCACCGTGAAGATTGACGGGAGCGAGAATCCCGCAATCCCCCCCTTCGGGGGCCGTATCGACTACCTCACTTATGCCGGCATCTATCGCGATGCCTGGCTTAAGGTCACCGGCGCGGTTTCTGTCCGCAACCTCAAGATCGAAACCGAAAACGTACTCTCCGAGGCCAAATCCGTTCGTGTTCGCTGCGATCTCGCCAACCCGCAAAATGCCGCGTTTCTTGGCACCGTTACGGCCCAGCTCAAGGACACATCCGGCACCGTCATCGCCACCGCGAGCGGCGACACGACGGGCGAAGACGTGACGCTTTCCTTCGAAAGCCTGGCGGACATTTCGCTTTGGGACATTTCCAGCCCCGTGCGCTATGAAATAACTGTCGACCTGAAAACCAGCCACGGCTCGGATCGGCTGTCGTCGCATTTCGGCTTCCGCACCGCCGAGTTCACGCCGGATGGTTTTCTGCTCAACGGCAAGCCGCTGAAACTGCGCGGCCTGAACCGCCACCAGGCATTTCCTTATGTCGGCTACGCGGCCGGGCGCTCGGCGCAGGAGCGTGATGCCGACATCATGAAATCTGTGCTGAAGTGCAATATCGTCCGCACCTCGCACTATCCGCAGTCGAAATGGTTCCTTGATCAGTGCGACCGCATCGGCCTTTTGGTTTTCGAGGAGATCCCCGGCTGGCAGCATATCGGTGACGTGGAATGGCAGCAGGAGTCGATCCGCAACGTCCGCCGCATGATCGAACGCGACTGGAACCACCCGTCGATCGTCATATGGGGCGTGCGCATCAACGAATCGCAGGACTGCCACGACTTCTACGTCGAGACCAATCGGCTCGCTCGCGAACTCGACCCGACCCGCAAGACCGGCGGCGTGCGCTACATCACCGAAAGCGAGTTGCTCGAAGACGTCTATACTATGAACGATTTCATCCTCGGAAACGAGGAACTGCCCGGCGCCAATCGCCCGCGCACGGCTCTTCGCAGCCAGCAGGAAACCACCGGTCTCGATCGAAAGGTGCCCTACCTCATCACCGAGTTCAATGGTCACATGCATCCGACCAAGATCTACGATCAGGAAGCGCGCCAGGCAGAGCATGTGCGTCGTCACCTTGAGGTGCTAGATGCCGCCTACGGCGATCCGGAAATCGCCGGCGCGATCGGCTGGTGCATGTTCGACTACAATACCCACAAGGATTTCGGCTCCGGGGACCGGATCTGCTATCACGGCGTGCTCGACATGTTCCGCGAGCCGAAATTCGCCGCCTATGCCTATTCCAGCCAGTGCGATCCGTCTGACGAGATCGTCATGAAGCCGGTGACCTTCTGGGCGCGCGGGGAGCGCAACATCGGCGGCGTTCTGCCTCTGATCATTCTTACGAACTGCGATGAGATCGAGCTGAACTACGGCTCGATCACCAAGCGTATCGGTCCGGATCGTGAAAATTTCCCGCACCTACCCCACCCGCCCGTCGTGCTGGACCATCGGCATTTCACGGCGGACGAGCTTGGCACATGGGGTTTTGAATGGCTCGACGGCGAGTTTACGGGTTATATCGACAGCCAGCCCGTAGCCAGATTGCGGCTTGCTGCCGATCCTGTGCCGACGACGCTCGACGTTGTGGCCGACAGCGGATCGCTGAAAGCCCGCGAGCGCGACACGACGCGCGTCGTTATTCGCGCGCTCGACCAATACGGCCAGCGGCTTCCCTTTCTGCATGACAGAGTGACGCTGCGCGTCGATGGTCCAGCCAAGATCGTCGGCCCCTCCACTATTCCGCTGCAGGGCGGCACGGCCGGTTTCTGGCTGGAAGCAACGGGGCTCACCGGCAATATCACGGTCGAGGCTGCCTCGTCCCGCTTTGCACTCGTCACCCTCAATGTAACGGCTGTCTGACGGACGTTATGCGATCCGCAGCTGGCTCTCCGGATCGAAAAACACCGCCTTGTCGAGATTGAAGGCAAGGCGCGTGCTCTGGCCAGGCTGAATACCGGCATCGGCGCGCAGCCGCGCGATGACCGATTTGCCGCCGAGCTTCGTCACCGCGAAAGTGTCCGAGCCCGCGGGCTCGACGACCTCGATCGCACAATCGCCTTCCGCCAGCCACTTTGCCTTGCGATCGGCGCCATCCGGGTCGGTCAGCGCTTCCGGGCGAATTCCGAAGATCACGTTTCTGCCGGCATAGGAGGCCAGGCTGTTATTTGCGGCCGGAACAGGCAGCTTCAATGCTTCGGCGTTCGGCCGGTCGAGTGAAACCAGCAGGCCGCCGGCGCTGTTTTCCAGCCTGGCATTGAGAAGATTCATTGCCGGCGATCCCATGAAGTCGGCCACGAAAATGTTGGAGGGGCTATTGTAGATTTCCGAAGGGGTGCCGAATTGCTGCAGGACGCCATCCTTCAGTACGGCGATCTTGGTTGCCAGCGTCATCGCCTCGATCTGGTCGTGCGTGACATAGACGATCGTCGTTTTCATTCGCTGATGCAGGCGCTTGATCTCCGTGCGCATATCGACGCGCAGCTTTGCATCGAGGTTGGACAACGGTTCGTCGAAGAGGAAGACCTGCGGGTTGCGCACGAGCGCGCGCCCCATCGCGACGCGCTGCCTTTGGCCGCCTGAGAGCTGGCTGGGCTTGCGGTCGAGCAGATGGCCGATCTGCAGCATGTCGGCCACTTCCTTGACAGCCTTTGCCCGCGCGTCCTTCGGCACACCGCGAATCTCCATGCCGAAGGATATGTTTCCAGCCACCGTCATGTTCGGATAGAGCGCATAGGACTGGAACACCATGGCAATGTCGCGCTTGGAGGGATGAAGATCATTGATGGTCCGGCCATCGATGCGGATATCGCCTTCGGTGATCGTCTCCAGGCCGGCGATGGTGTTGAGCAAGGTCGACTTGCCGCAACCGGAGGGACCGACCAGCACGAGAAAGCCGCCTTTTTCGAGCTCCAGATCGATGCCCTTGAGGATGTCGACGGCGCCGAAGCGTTTTTTAAGACCGGATATTTCAAGGAAAGCCATGGATTACCCTTTGACGGCGCCCGCCATCAGACCGCGTACGAAATAGCGGCCGGCGAGAATATAGACGATGAGTGTGGGCACGGCGGCGATCATGGCGGCGGCCATGTTGACATTGTATTCGACCACACCGGTCGAGGTATTCACGACATTGTTGAGCGCCACCGTCATCGGCATGGATTCACCGGTGCCGGCATAGGCGGAAGCGAACAGGAAGTCGTTCCAGATATTGGTGAACTGGTAGATCACCGTGACGACGATGATCGGCAGCGAATTCGGCAGCATGATGCGACGGAAGATCTGGAAGAAGCTGGCGCCGTCGACCTGCGCGGCTCTGACCAGTTCAGTCGGAAAGGCCTCGTAGTAGTTGCGGAAGAACAGCGTCGTGAAGCCCAGACCGTAAACGACATGCACGAAGACCAGATTGACGGTCGGATTGCCGAAGCCGAAGCTCATGCCCGTGGCGTTCTGGAGCGTGGCACCGAAGCGGCCGAGGCTACCGAGGATCGTCGCCATCGGCAGCAGCACCGACTGGAACGGGATGAAGCAGGCAAACAGCATCAAGCCGAACACGAGCGTGTGACCCGGAAAGCGCCATTTGGTCAGCACATAGCCGTTGAGCGCGCCCAGGATGGTGGAAATCGCCACGGCCGGAACGACCATCTTGATCGAGTTCCAGAAATAGCCCTTGATGCCGGCGCAGGTCAGGCCGACGCAGGTCTCGCCCCAGGCCTTGAACCAGGGCTCGAAGGTCGGCGACCGAGGCAATGCCAGCATGTTGCCGTTCTGGATCTCGTCCATGGTCTTGAACGAGGTGACCAGCATCACGAAGAGCGGCATCAGGTAGAGGATCGCGAAGATCAGCAGCAGGCCGTAGATGATGGTGCGGCCGATCCACCGGCGGCCATTGCCGCCTTGCGATGTGGTTGCTGAAGAGGCAACGGTGCTCATCGCGCCTTCTCCCTCAGTTCGGAATAGAGATAGGGCACGATGATGGCCGAGATCGTCATCAGCATGATGATCGCGCTTGCCGAACCGACGGCCATCTCGTTCCGCTTGAAGGTGTATTCGTACATGAAGTTGGACGGCAGCCAGGCCGAGCCACCGGGACCGCCCGAGGTCAGCGCGACCACGAGGTCGTAAGACTTGATCGCCATATGGGCGAGCACGATGAAGGCCGAGAGGAAGACCGGTCGCAGCATCGGGATGACGATGCGTCTGTAGAGCTGCAAGGTCGTTGCCCCATCGATCTGGGCGGCTTTCATGATCTCGCTATCGATGCCGCGCAGGCCCGCGAGAAACATCGCCATCACGAAGCCGGAAGCCTGCCAGACGCCGGCGATCACGACGGTATAGATGACGAAATCCTTGTTCTTGATCCAATCGAAATGGAAGCTCGTCCAACCCCATTGATGCAGCGTCTGCTCAAGTCCCAGGCCGGGGTCGAGGAACCATTTCCAGGCAACGCCGGTGACGATGAAGGAAAGCGCCATCGGGTACAGGAAGATTGGCCGCAACAGCCCCTCGCCGCGGATCTTCTGGTCGAGCAGAATCGCCAGAAACAGGCCGAGTGCTAAACAGATGCCGACATAAAGGAAGCCGAAGATCGCCATGTTGGTGATCGAGGTATACCAGCTGGAGGGCGGATCGCTTTCAAACGTCCAGCGCCAGAGCCGTTGATAGGCGCGTGGTCCTGTCAGCGCATAGGATGGAAATGTCTTTGAATTGGTGAAGGACAGATAGGCGGTCCAGACGATGAAACCATAAACAAAGATCACCGTGACGGCAAAACTCGGCGCCAGCACGATCTTCGGCAAGACATCCTGCAGGCGGGAGCGGATGGAATTGCCTCTTTTGCGTTCCGACGTGAGCTTGATCTCGGGGGTCGCGACGGTGTTCATGAAATCGTCCCCTCCCAGGGCCGTATCTGTGGCAAAACGCCTCCCCCGCCTGCGCGGGGAAGGGGCCTATGATCGACGCAAGCTACTTGGCGTCGTCGATTGCCTTGACGAGCTCTTCCACGGCCTGATCAGAGGTCGTGATCTGTCCATGAACGAACTTGGAAACGACGTCCTTGTAGGCATTGGCTACCGCCGGAGGAGCGCCGTAGCCCTGGGCCAGCGAGCCGAACAGCGTGCCGCCTTCATTGGCAGCCTTGAGGTCGGCAATGCCCTTCTTGCCGCAGGCGTCGAAGTCCGTGTCGGGAACATCGGTACGGGCCGGAACCGAACCTTTGACGACGTTGAAGGCCGATTGGAAGCTCTTCGACAGCGTCGCGGTCGCCAGCGCTACCTGCGCGGCCTTGCGGTCGTCGGGAACGTCGAACATGCCGAACATGTCGGAGTTGTAGATCACGCTGCCGTTTGTGCCCGGGAAGCGGTAGCAGAGGAAGTCGGTATCCGGCGTCTTCTTCGCCGCGACGAATTCGCCCTTGGCCCAATCGCCCATGACCTGAACCAGCGCATCGCCCTTGATGACCATGGCGGTCGCCAGATTCCAGTCACGGCCGGAGAAGTTCGGGTCGACATACTTGATGATCTTGGCAAGATTGTCGAAGGACTTCTTCATCGTGTCTGATTTCAACGATTCTTCGTCGAGGTCGTTGAAGGCCTTCTTGTAGAATTCCGGCCCGCCGGTGGAAAGCACGATCGAATCGAACATCGTCGCTTCCTGCCAGTTCTGACCGCCGAGAGCGAGCGGAATGACGCCGGCAGCCTTGGCCTTGTCGAGCAGGGCAATCAGCTCGTCGAAGGTCTTCGGCTCAGTGCCGCCGATCTTGTCCATCACGGCCTTGTTGATCCAAAGCCAGTTGACGGAGTGAACGTTGACAGGAGCAGCAACCCACTTGCCGTCATAGACGGAGAACTTCTGGAGAGCTGCGGGAACGGACTTGTCCCATCCTTCCTTCGTCGCCGTCTCGGTAAGATCGCCCATGACACCGGCCTGGGCGTAGTCGAGAACGGTATAGCCGAGCATCTGCGAGGCGGTCGGATAGGTACCTGCCGCAACCATCGCCTTGAGCGCGGTCATGGCAGCATCACCGCCACCGCCGGCCACCGGCACGTCCTTCCAGGCAAAGCCTTCCTTGGAAAGGTCCTCCTTGAGCACGTTGAGTGCCGCAGCCTCACCGCCCGACGTCCACCAGTGCAGCATCTGCACTTCCTTCACGTCGGCCGAGTAGGCCGCAGTACCTGCCATCATCACGGCAGCAGCGGCTGCCGTGCCCAAAAACTTGCGCATGATATTCCTCCCGTTCGCAAGTAAAGCGGCGAGACTCTCCTCGTCCGCCGATGTCTGCCGCAGTCGAAGCGGCAAACATGCCCCGCAACTCTCCCAGTCACGGTTGATAATTTAAAGCGTTATAAAACGAGCGGCGTCAAGTCTTTCTCGACTCGTGAGAAAAATCGGACTTTATGGATAAATTGTTGAAATATTTGACTTCGACAGCCACTTCCGGCGATCGCTCAAAACGCGATTTCCCTTCGCCTGCTCGCAGCCCCCGGCAATATGGTAGCCAGCAGCGGCAGGTGATCGGAAGCCCGGCGCACGAGCGGTGTCGCGGTGACGGTTGCAGATGTCACGCCAATCCCGTCCGATACGAATATATGGTCGATCCGCAGGATCGGCAGTCGAGAGGGATAGGTCGGGCGGGGACGGCGCGCGGCGAGCAGCTGCGTGTCGCGGAAATGCCGCGCCAGCATTTTGTAGGCCGGCGATGACGGGACAGCATTGAGGTCGCCGCAGATGATCGCGGGAGCCGCCTGGAATTTCTGGCTTCCAATCCATTCCCTGTCGAGCAGCGTCGTCACCTGCCGCATCCGATCGATGCCACGAAGGCCAAGATGCGTATTCAGCAAGTTCAGATGCATTCCCGCCATTTCGATCTGCACCCATATCGCCCCTCGCTTTTCGCCGACGGAAGGTAGCGGCCCGGCTTTCATCAAGCGGGTCGGCATGGCCGTCAGAATGGCATCGCCGTACTGCTCCTCCTCGACATGCAGCGCCGGATGAAAATGGGCCTGCATCTTCAAGAGCGAGGCGATCGCATGTGCCTGGTCTATGCCGCCCGTGCGCTTGCGGCCGACATCCAGTTCCTGCAGCGCAATGATGTCCGCACCGGTTTGCGCGATCACATCGGCGATGCGCGCTGGCTCGATCCGCCGATCGGTGCCAATGCAGCTATGCACATTATAGGTCAGGATTTTCAGCTCGCTGCCGATTGATTGCAGCGGAGCGGGAGAGAATGTGCTCATCCGGGGGGAACTAGCTTTCAGCCTGTTTCGTTCCATCTGCGGAACTCCAACGAAACGGGGCGTTTATGTCCATCAAACGCGTACTGATCAATCTGGCTTTCGTTCTCTGCCTGATGCTTGCGGCCTTTCTTCTCTACAGGGTCTTCAGCCGTTACACCTTGAGCGACGTCTTGGATTCGATCCGCACGATACCGGGAGTGCGCATTCTTGCGGGCCTCGGCTTTGCGGCCGCCTCCTATCTCTGCCTGACCGGGTTCGACTGGCTGGCACTGCGTTACGCCGGCAAGCCGCAGAGCTATCCAAGGGCCGCCCTTGCTTCGTTCACCAGCCTCTCGATCGGCCATAATCTCGGTCTTGCGGCGCTGAGCAGTGGCGCTGTACGCTACCGCTTCTATTCACGCTGGGGCTTGAATGCCGAAGAGGTTGCAAAGGTCATCCTGTTTTGCGGCGTGACCGTAGGCATCGGCCTTTCGACGCTTGCGGGCATCGCCCTGCTCATCAATCCGCAGGATGCAGCAAATCTCCTGAAACTCGGCCCGGCCAGTCTATTTGCCCTCGGCTGCATCTGTGTCTGCGTGCCGGCAGTCTACGTCGTTCTGTCCGCCACCGTCCGCGCGCCGCTGCATCTTTGGAAATGGTCTTTCGAAATGCCCTCCCTGAAGCTCGCATTGGGCCAGGTCGTCATCGGCACGGTAAACTTCATCTTCGTCGCAGCCTGCCTGCATCAGATGCTGGCCGCACAAGGCCAGGCGAGCTACGTGCAGACGGCCACGGCATACGTGCTGGCCAATATCGCTGTTCTCGTTACCCACGTGCCTGGCGGTCTGGGCGTCATCGAAGCCACGGTCAGCTATGTCCTGCCCGGAGCCGCCTCGATTGGGTCACTGGTGGCCTTCAGGGTGATCTATTTTCTGGTTCCTCTTTTGATCGGCCTGCCGACGTTTGCGATCAGCGAATTCGTCATTGCCAAGCCAAAGCCGCCACCGTCAGAAGATCGCCCTCAACAGCCGGCTCAGGCGCATACGCAGCTTCTGTAGCGGCCGGTACGGTCGCCGCGGGTCCACGAAAGCAGTCCCGATCATCGGCGATGTCTCGCCTCGCGCGATATCGATTGAAAACTGGCGAAGGCCGCGCTTGCGGACGTTCAGCGCCTCTATGGCCTTAAGCAAGGACCGCTTCGCCGTCTCCATGTCTTTGACAGCTTCGATTGTCGCATCGAGATGTTCGGCAATCAGTCGGTGGCGAAGCGACGTTATCGCCTGCCGGTGAGCAGCAGTCTCCGCCTCGATCGCCAGGTCGCACTCCGTATCGAGCCCCTCCGAACGGTTGTTGAGGTTCGACGAGCCGATACGAATGAAACGATCGTCGACGATGATAAGCTTCGAATGGATGACAACCTCCTGCTCACCGCCCTTCCCGTCCGGGACCACCGGATACATCACGCACAGCCGGTCATAGCGATCGATGCGCTTCAGCCTGCGGATCAGCCGGTCGCGGTTGTGGCCCATCGCCAGCTTTTCGATCAGTCCATGCGAACTCTTCGTAACCAGGACCGCAATCTCCGGTCCATCGACCTCCCTGAGCCGCTTCGCGATGACCCGCGCAACGCCGAAGGAGGCAAGATATTGGGTCTCGATGTAGATGTACTTTCTTGCCGCATTTATGGCATCGCGCGTCAGACGAAAGGCTTCAAACCGCCCGCGTTTGCCGATCCATTTCGGCTCGGTGAGTGCAATCGCCGCCGTCACGTTCTCCATTTCAGGGGGGAGCGTAGGCGGCCATGGCACGCTGCCCTGGGGCGCCCCTTCGATGAACTCGCCGGTCGCCTGCTTCCACCGCCGCCGACACACCTCGCCGATCAGGCGCGCAGCGCTGCCTGAGACCATCGACTGCATATCGTGCACGGGATCGTATGGCACACCGTCCGGATCCTTCCGGAGCGGATTGTCGATCCGGTGATCAGGTTCATCCCAGCGCCGGGCGGTCAAATCCAAACCGCCGAGGAAACCGATGCTGTCATCGATGGAAACAAGCTTCTGATGGTGACAGCCACGCAGAGGATGGCGCAGATCGAAACGCAGGCTGATCTGCGGGTGGGTGGAAAAGCCGTTTCCCTTGAAAAGCTTCAAGGACTTGCCCGAGTAGATCGGCCCCATGCCCCAGATCAATATCCGGATCTGCAGCCACGGATTTTCATCGGCAAGCGCCAGCAGAAGTTCGCCGAGCGTTTGCGAGCTTTGATGCGGCTTCAGCCGGATATCGGGATTGAAATCCCAGCCGATGATCCAGATCGAATGTCTTGCCTGTCTCAAAACCTCGTCGAGCGCCGCGAAATAGGCAGCGCCGTCGACCAGGAATGCCGCTTTATCGGCTTTACCGGTTTGCCAGACGTTTCGTCCGGCGCGGATAATACCGCCCGGGATGACCGGAAGGGCACTGCGGCGCCGACGCGCGACGGTGGTGATATAATCAATTGCTTTTGTTGTCTTTCGGCTATCGGATACGGCTCGAAAATCTGTCATTCGCTGTCCAGCGCCCTTGAATATCGTGCGCTGAAAACGCCCGAAATGTGCGGCTTGTTCCCGGATGGAGCAAAACGAAGGTTGTTTGACGTGATGCAGCCGCAATCTGCTCAGTCATTGAATCCGCATTGCCTTCTGCAGGCATTGACGGCCAGCAACGCCGGTTTGCCGGCAATCGAGTTCCGGCAGTGGACGGACAAGGATCTCGGCGCGATCTCCGCTGCCCTCAGGCAGACCGGTCTTGCCGTCTCCAGCATCTTGGCAGAGCCGGTGATTCCGTTGACAGATCCACCAACAAGCAAGCGTGGTTGGAAGGACTGGCCGCCTCGATAAGGGTCGCCCAGAACCACCCTCGAAGGCCTCGACATCGCCGACGAGATCGATCGCCCCGAGATCGGAATCGTCTACGAACGGAGGATGTGATCGGCCGGAGGATCTCGCGCGTGTGTCATGTACACGTCGCAGACCACGAGGGGTCGCAACGAACCCGGCTCCGGCCGCATCGATCTGGCGCACCGCCTCAACTGGCTGTTTGAGAGAGGGTACACACAGGAAGCGTGGGGCTGGAGTATAGGCTGCTTGCGCAAGGCATTGCGGCGGTCGGGCGATTGGCGCGCTTTGACAAGCTTGGCGGGCACGCTGCCATGACGCGCATATCGGAAGCATATGGGTCCCGGCACCCTTTGGAGAGCGGGCCGGAAGCATTGTTTCTTCCGGCCCTGCCCGATGACGATCAGTTCGACTGCCAGCTCTTGACCAGTTCGTCGTAGTTGACCGTTACCGGCTTCTCTTTCTCGTTCTCGACCTTCAATTGCGGAGCGAGGTTGCCCTTTGCGACGGCATCCTTGTTCCAGTATTCGAGGTCTTGCTCCTCAGCGAGCTTCGGGCCGATGTCGCCCTGAACGCCTGCGCGTTCCAGGCGCTGCAGTACCTTTTCCTGCTCGGCGCAAAGCGAGTCCATGGCTTCCTGGGCAGTCTTTGCTCCCGACGACGCATCGCCGATTGCCTGCCACCAAAGCTGTGCCAGCTTCGGATAGTCCGGAACGTTCGTACCGGTTGGCGACCACTGCACGCGGGCAGGCGAGCGGTAGAACTCGATCAGACCACCGAGCTCAGGCGCGCGCTTGGTGAAGCTGTCATGCCGGATGGAGCTTTCGCGGATGAGCGTCAGACCGACATGGCTCTTCTTGACGTCGACCGTCTTCGACGTCACGAACTGCGCGTAAAGCCAGGCTGCCTTTGCGCGGTCATCCGGCGTCGACTTCATGAGTGTCCAGGAACCGACGTCCTGATAGCCTAGCTTCATGCCGTCCTTCCAATAGACGCCGTGTGGCGACGGAGCCATGCGCCACTTCGGCGTGCCGTCCTCGTTGACGACCGGCAGGCCCTTCTTGACGGCGTCGGCCGTAAACGCCGTGTACCAGAAGATCTGCTGGGCGATATTACCCTGGGCCGGAACCGGACCGGATTCCGAGAAGGTCATGCCCTGTGCTTCCGGTGGCGCATAGGCCTTCAGCCAATCGAGATACTTGGAGATCGAGTAGACCGCGGCCGGGCCGTTGGTATCGCCGCCGCGGGCAACGCAGGAACCGACAGGACGCGAGTTCTCGTCGACCTTGATGCCCCATTCATCGACAGGCAAGCCGTTCGGAATGCCCTTGTCGCCGTTGCCGGCCATCGAGAGCCAGGCGTCGGTGAACCGCCATCCGAGCGACGGGTCTTTCTTGCCGTAGTCCATGTGACCGAAGACCTTCTTGCCGTCGATTTCACGGCCGGTGAAGAATTCGGCGATGTCCTCGTAAGCCGACCAGTTGACCGGCACGCCGAGGTCGTAGCCGTACTTCGCCTTGAAGTCGGCCTTGTTCTTTTCGTCGTTGAACCAGTCGTAGCGGAACCAGTAAAGGTTCGCGAACTGCTGGTCAGGGAGCTGGTAGAGCTTCTTGTCCGGCGCGGTCGTGAACGAAGTGCCGATGAAGTCGGCGATATCGAGGCCGGGATTGGTGACGTCCTTGCCTTCGTTCGCCATCCAGTCCGTCAGGTTGCGCACCTGCTGATAGCGCCAATGGGTGCCGATGAGGTCAGAGTCGTTGACGTAGGCGTCGTAGATATTTTCCCCCGACTGCATCTGCGTCTGCAGTTTTTCAACGACGTCGCCTTCGCCGATGAGATCGTGGGCGATCTTGATGCCGGTGATGGCGGTAAAGGCTGGTGCAAGCACCTTCGATTCATATTCATGGGTGGTGATTGTTTCGGAGACAACCTTGATGTCCATGCCGGCGAAAGGCTTCGCCGCATCGACGAACCATTGCATTTCCTTTTCCTGATCGGCACGGGAAAGCGTCGAGAGTTCGCCGACTTCCTTGTCCAGAAAGGCTTTTGCCTCATCCATGCCAGCATAGGCGGAGCCCGCCATGGCCAGCAAGATGCCTGCTGTTGTCGCTAGTAAATGCCGTCGCATAATATCCTCCCAGGGTTTGCGATCGCAGTCTTCACGTCTCAGGCGGCCAGTCCCCCGGCCATCTGTATTACCCTGCCGTCACACGTAGCGGAACACCCCGATGGCGTAGACTACGGCGAGGGCAAGAGCCCACCACAGGTTGGGCCCGACAAGGCCCAGCCATGCGAGATGAATGAACGCTGCCCCGAGCAGCGAAATGAAGAGCCGGTCCCCGCGCGTCGTTTCGAAACGCAGCACGCCTACTCGCGGCGAGCCCCCCGGCGCGAAATATTCCCACACGCTCATGGCGATCAGCAGCACAAGGATCGTCAGGAAGAACAGTGCCGTGGGCAGCGTCCACGCCATCCATGAAAAGTTCATATCGATCTCCCTCAAACGCGTCCAAGAGCAAAGCCCTTGGCGATGTAGTTCCTGACGAAATAAATGACGAGTGCTCCAGGGACGATCGTCAGCACGCCGGCAGCAGCCAGCACGCCCCAGTCCATGCCGGCCGCCGAAACCGTGCGCGTCATGATCGCCGAGATCGGCTTTGCGGCCGTCGTCGTCAGCGTGCGGGCAAGCAGTAGTTCGACCCACGAAAACATGAAGCAGAAGAAGGCTGCGACGCCGATCCCGCTTGCGATCAGCGGCATGAAGATCTTCACGAAGAAGCGCGGGAACGAATAGCCGTCGATATACGCAGTCTCGTCGATTTCCTTCGGCACACCCGACATGAAGCCTTCCAGGATCCAGACTGCCAGGGGCACGTTGAAAAGGCAATGCGCCAGCGCAACGGCAACATGCGTGTCGATGAGGCCGAACGCCGAATAGAGCTGGAAGAAAGGAAGCGCGAAGACGGCCGGCGGTGCCATCCTGTTCGTCAGCAGCCAGAAGAACAGGTGCTTGTCGCCGAGAAACCGGTAGCGGGAGAAGGCATAGGCGGCCGGCAGCGCCGCAAGCACCGAAATCACGGTGTTCATCATGACGTAGATGATGGAATTGATATAGCCGTTGTACCAGGATGGATCGGTGAAGATCACCCTGTAGTTCCTGAGTGTCGGGTTCTGCGGCCAGAGCGAGAAGGCGCCGGTGATCTCGGCATTCTCCTTGAAGCTCATATTGATCAGCCAATAGATCGGCAGCAGCAGAAAGACGATATAGATCGTCGAGACGACCCAGGAGAAGTTGCCGGCAGGTTTGTATTTCATCGTGGTTTCCATGACCCTCTCCTCACGAATTCGCGTCGCTGCTGGTCATGACCGTGTAGAATATCCACGACAGCAGCAGGATGATCAGGAAGTAGACGATCGACATGGCGGCTGCTGGCCCGAGGTCGAACTGACCGACCGCCATCTTCACGAGATCGATGGAAAGGAAGGTCGTGGAATTGCCCGGTCCGCCACCGGTGACGACGAACGGCTCTGTATAGATCATGAAGCTGTCCATGAAGCGCAACAGCACCGCAATCAGCAGTACGCGCTTCATCTTCGGCAACTGGATATAGCGGAAAACCGACCAACGCGAAGCGCCGTCTATCTTCGCAGCCTGGTAGTACGCCTCGGGGATTGAAACGAGACCGGCATAGCAGAGCAGCACGACCAGGCTCGTCCAATGCCAGACATCCATGATGATGATCGTGATCCATGCATCGATAGGGTCACGGACATAATTATAGTCGAGCCCCATCGCTTCCAGGCTATGGCCGAGCAGGCCGATATCGACACGGCCGAAGACCTGCCAGATCGTGCCGACCACATTCCACGGGATGAGGAGGGGAAGAGCCATCAGCACGAGGCAGACGGGAACGCCAATGCCTTTCTTGGGCATGTTGAGCGCAATGAAGATCCCAAGCGGGATTTCAAGCGCCAGGATGATGAAGGAGAATAGCAGGTTTCGCTGCAGGGCCTCCCAGAAGCGGTCGGAATGGAGGATGTCGTCGAACCAGTCGGTGCCGGCCCAAAAGAACTCGTTATTGCCGAAGGTGTCCTGAACGGAATAGTTGACGACCGTCATCAGCGGAATGGCCGCTGAAAACGCGACGAGCAGCAATACCGGCAGGACGAGAAACCAAGCCTTGTTGTTCCAGGTCTTTTCCATGATCAGCCCTCCCTGCCGACCCGCCACGAACCGGCGTAGATGCTGATCGCATCCAGATCGAAGCTGGCGCGCGCATCCGTTGGAATCTCCACATCCTCCGCAAGGACGATGGCGATCGGCTGATCGGCAAACCGCGCGCGAACGATCTTTTGCCTGCCGATATCCTCGACCTTCGAAATCGAGATGGGCATGCCTTCACGGCCGAGGCGGATGAATTCGGGACGGATGCCAAGTTCGATCTTGGCCGCACCATTCGTTTTCGGCGCGTAGCCGAGATTGATCGTCTCACTGCCAATCTTGACGGTACTGCCGGCAACTTCCGCCGGCATGACATTCATCCCCGGTGAGCCAATGAAGTAACCCACGAAGGTGTGGCTCGGGCGTTCGAAAAGTTCCGCCGGCGTGCCGATCTGCACGATTTCTCCCTCATACATGACGACGACCTTCTCGGCAAAAGTCAGCGCCTCCGTCTGGTCGTGGGTCACATAGACCATAGTGAAACCGAACTGCTTGTGCAGCCGCTTCAGCTGCGACCGCAGCACCCATTTCATGTGCGGATCGATAACGGTGAGCGGCTCATCGAAGAGAATCGCATTGACGTCGTTTCGCACCAGACCGCGGCCAAGCGAAATTTTCTGTTTCTGATCGGCCGTAAGCCGCTGCGCCTTGCGCTTGGCCCAGTCCGAAAGATCGATCATCTCGAGAATCTCGCGAACGCGCCGGTCGACGTCGGCCTCCGGAACACCCCGGTTGCGAAGCGGAAAAGCGAGATTGTCGTAGACCGTCATCGTGTCGTAGATGACGGGAAACTGGAAAACCTGCGCGATGTTGCGGGCTTGGGTCGACAGCGTCGTTACGTCTTGGCCGCCGAACAGGATGCGCCCGTGCGAAGGCTGAAGCAGACCGGAGATGATGTTGAGAAGCGTTGTCTTTCCGCATCCTGACGGACCAAGAAGCGCGTAAGCGCCGCCGTCGGTCCACTCGTGATCGACTTCCTTCAGGGCATAGTCCTTGTCCGTCTTCGGATTGGGTCCGTAGGCGTGGCGGATATGGTCGAGCGTGATCCGTGCCATTGTGTCCCCCTATGCCGCAAGCCGCGTGGCGGCAATGGCGCGGCCGTTCTCGCCGAACGCCATCAGATGACGCGTGTCCAAAAACACGTCGACATCCGTATCCGGCTCGATATCGTGAATGCCGTGCGCTAGCATGACCCAGCGCACACCTTCGTAGTCCAGATGCACGAAGCTCTCGGAGCCGGTGATTTCGGAAATCTGCGTTCTGGCGCGAAGCCTGGGCGCATCAGCGGTCTGTGGTCCCAGCGCAAGATGGTGCGGATGAAACGCGATGGTGACCGGACCGTCGGCGATTGCCGCAAGATGTGCAGGCACCGGAATGCCGATCAGGCCACTATGCTGAAAGCTCGCGCCTTCCTTCGAAACCGATATGAAGTTCAGCGGTGGGTCCGCAAACGTCTTGGCCGTCACCAGGTCGGCGGGCCGGCGATAGACGGAAATCGTCGGACCGAATTGCGTCACGCTGCCCTGGTTGAGGGTCGCGGTATTGCCACCGAGCAGCAAGGCCTCGGATGGTTCCGTCGTCGCATAGACGAAGATCGCGCCGGACTGGGAAAATATCCTCGGCAGTTCCTGGCGCAGTTCCTCGCGCAGCTTGTAGTCGAGATTGGCAAGCGGTTCGTCGAGCAGCACCAGACCTGCATTCTTGACAAGGGCGCGCGCCAGCGCGGTCCGCTGCTGCTGCCCGCCCGACAGGTTGAGCGGCGTACGCTCGAGATAAGGTGTCAGCTTCAGGAGTTCTGCCGCCTTGCGCACTTCCACATCGATGGTCTTCGCGTCCAGGCCAGCAATCCTGAGCGGCGAGGCGATATTCTCATAGACGGACAATGCGGGGTAATTGATGAATTGCTGGTAGACCATCGCGACATTGCGCTTCTGCACCGGCACGCCGGTCACATCGGCGCCATCGAAATGGATGGAGCCGCTGGTTGGACGGTCAAGTCCAGCCATGAGGCGCATCAACGACGTCTTGCCGGAGAGCGTCGGTCCCAGCAGGACGTTCAGCGTACCCTTTTCGAGTGTCAGATCGGTAGGATGAATATGGTATTCACCACCTACCATCTTAGCGGCATTCCGCAATTCAAGCATTCCGGTTCCCGTGCCTCCTCACGACGGGGATGACATGGCGCTTCATCCCGCAAGCTGCGCAGGGATCGCGGCCATGTACTCCTCCAATTTCTGTACTTCATCCATTTCCAGATATAGCCCGTTCTTGGTCCTTCGCCACAGGATGTCTTGTGCGGTGACGGCCCATTCGTTCCGGACGAGATAGCGGACCTCGGCCTCGTAAAGATCGGAACCGAAGCAGTGGCCGAGATCGACGATAGACTTGGCCTCGCCGAGCAGGCTTGCGGCGCGCGTGCCGTAGCGGCGCACCAGCCGGCGGGCATGGGCCTCTGCAAGGAACGGATAATCGGTTTTCAGCTTGCTCACCTCGGCCGCATATCCCTTGACCGGGAAATCGCCGCCCGGCAGATGGCTGCTTGCCGTCCACGGTCCGCCCTTCTTGCCGATCGTCTCGCCGATCTTTTCCAGCGCATGCTCCGACAGCCGCCGGTAGGTGGTCAGTTTGCCGCCGAAGACATTGAGCAGCGGCGCCTCGCCACCTTTGCCTTCGAGCTGCAGCACATAGTCGCGCGTCGCCTCCTGTGCCTTGGAGGCGCCGTCGTCGTAGAGCGGCCGCACCGCCGAATAGCTCCAGACGATGTCGTCCGGGGTCACCGGCTCGTTGAAATACTCGCTGGCGGCGGCGCACAGATAGCCGGTCTCCTCGGCAGAGATGCGCACGTCCTTGGGATCGCCGCTGTAGTCGCGGTCGGTGGTGCCGATCAGCGTGAAGTCGTCCTCGTAGGGGATGGCGAAGATGATGCGGTTGTCGGGGTTCTGGAAGAAATAGGCGCGCGGGCCCTCGAACTTCTTCTTGACGACGATATGGCTGCCCTGCACCAGCCGAACATGGCGCGCCTCGGTCTCGCCAAGGGCTGCACGCAGCACCTGGTCGACCCAGGGACCGGCGGCATTGATCAGCATGCGGGCCTGATGCCGGCGCGTTTCGCCGGTCAGCATGTCGCAGCTGTCGATTTCCCACAGGCCGTTCTTGCGGTGCGCCGCCACCACCTTGGTGCGCGGCATGATCAGCGCACCGCGGTCGGCGGCATCGCGGGCGTTGAGTACTACCAGGCGGGCATCGTCGACCCAGCCGTCGGAATATTCGAAGGCCTTGGCAAACACCGGCTTCAGCGGCCCGCCCGCCGGATCGCGGCGCAGGTCAAGCACGGCGGTCGGCGGCAAAAGCCTGCGGCCGCCAAGATGGTCGTAGAAAAACAGCCCCAGCCTGATCAGCCAGGCCGGCCGTATGCCGCCCTTGTGATAGGGCAGCACGAAGCGCAGCGGCCAGATGATGTGCGGGGCCATCGCCCACAGCACCTCGCGCTCCATCAGCGATTCGCGCACCAGCCGGAACTCGTAGTGCTCCAGATAGCGCAAGCCTCCATGGATCAGCTTCGTCGCCCCAGACGACGTGCCCGATGCAAAGTCGCCCATCTCCGCCAGCGCCACGCGATAGCCTCGTCCAGCAGCATCCCGGCAAATGCCGCAGCCGTTGATCCCGCCGCCAATCACGAAGAGGTCGTGATGTGTTTGGCCCACTTTTACCCCTCCCCGTGCGCCCTAATCGATTTGCGCAACACCTCAAATCGAAACTTACTGAAGTAAAAACGAAAACTATTCGCGTGTCAAACGAATGTTTCTTGCGTCGAGGTATCAGCAAAAAGCCGCCACCCGATCGGGTAGCGGCGCACTATGAAGCGGTTGAGATGGAACCAGCCTGTTTCCCTAGCCCTCCAGCCACTTTACCTGTTCGCGAGTAAGCTCGATGCCAAGGGCCGAAAGACTATCTTCCAGTTCGGCGATCGTGCGCGGGCCGATCAGCGGAATGACGGGGAACGGCTGGGCGATCACATAGGCGAGCGCGATATGGATCGGGTTTCGACCGAGCTTTTTTGCCAGCTCGTTCGCGCGGTCGCGGCGTGCGAAATTGCGATCGGAATACCAGCAGCGGACGATTTCCTCATCGTCGTGCTTGTCGCGTCCCGCCCGGTCGGTGAAGAAACCGCGGCCCTGGCTGGACCATGCGAAGTTCGGAATCTGCTTTTCGTTCAGCCATTTCTTCCATTCGTCGTCCGAGGCCGCGACGCATCCTGCCCAGATCGGATCGAGCATTTCGGCGAGCGAAAAGTTATTGGAGAGCGCCGCAGGCGCTTTCTTGCCGGACTTTGCCGCATAGGCCATTGCCTCGTCCATCCGCTCACGGGTCCAGTTCGAGCCGCCGAAGATCCCTCGGATGCGGCCGCGATTGGCCTCGGCGTCCATGGCATCGACGAACTCTCCAACCGGAATCGCCGTGTTGTCCCGGTGCATGAAGTAGATATCGACATAGTCGGTCTTCAACCGGTCGAGCGACTGATCGAGTTGCTTGGCGATCATGTCCGGGTAGCAGAGAGGCGAATGCGCTCCTTTGCCGATCAGCACGATCTCCTCACGCGAAACATTGCGGCTCGTGTGCCAATCGCCGAAGATACTCTCTGTCTTGCCGCTTCCATAAACATAGGCCGTGTCGAAGACGTTGCCGCCCGCCTCGTAGAAGGCATCGAGCGTCAGCGAGGCCGCCGCAAAGTTCGGGAAGAACTCGAATCCAAGCGTTACGACGGAGGCCGGTTTGGAGATGCCAGGTATCTGGCGCTGCGGAATGCTGCTGCCGGGCCTAACTGCTCCGCCCGCAATATTCGTCGTTCGGCTTGACGCCTTCTCGACACCATATTCGAGGCCGACAGAGGCCCGCCATCTATCGAGAACGCGAAGATTGCCGGTGGAATCGGCCCAGCTCATGCCTGGCGAAGCGAATTCCTTCTCGCCGGCACGGATTGCATCTCCGGCCGCATCGACTTCGAAGGAATAGAGCCAGCGGTCTTCCTTGACCTCGATCGTTTCCTGCTCGGCTCCCCTGAAAAGCTCGATCGTGCCGACGCCGCCCTTGTGACCTGAGGCGAACCAGAAATCCTTGACCTCGATGCGCCCTTCGGAGCCGATGACGCGAAGCGTATTGTCCTGCTGGGCCATGATGGAGCAGGAGACTTCGGCAATGATGCCGTTTTTGAATTGCAAGACGGCGGAGGCCCATTCGTCTACGCCGGACTGTCCGAGGTGCGCCACGCCGTAAACCTTCTCCGGCTCGCAGAAAGGCTTGCCTTCAACCGCTCCGGCGATCAGCCGCGCCATCGAGACCGGGTAGCCACCGACATCCAGGATGCCGCCCCCCGCCGTATCGTTGGCGAACAATCGATGCTCGGGCTTGAAGCCGCCCATGTTGAAGCCGAAGCTTGAGCGGATGATGCGCACTGTGCCGATCACGCCGCTCTTCACGAGTTCGACGATCTTTTCCGTCTGGGGATGCAGGCGGTACATGAAACCCTCGCCAGCAAAAACACCGGCCTTCCTCGCTTCATGGTAGATTGCCTCCGCATCAAAGGCCGAAAGCGCAATCGGCTTTTCCACCAGCACATGCTTGCCAGCGCGAATCGCCTTGATCGCCCACTCGGCATGGCCTGTATGCGGGGTGGCTATATAGACGGCATCTATCTGCGCATCGGTCAGCAGCGCATCATAGCCTTTGACGATGCGGGCGCCGGGAAAGCCATCGCCAAGGCCGGGCTTTTGCGGATTGCGGCTCGCGATCGCCACCAGTTTACCCGTACGCGAATGGGCAATGCCGTCTGCAAAGGTGCGGGCGATGGTGCCTGGGCCGATAATGCCCCAGCGGATCGGCTGCTCTGAACTCATGACTATTTCCTCTTTCATATTTTCGTCTTGGGAGCGGATTTCGTCATCGCAAGCGATTGCCTGCGCTGTCGAACAGGAAGGTGCGTCTTGCCGACAGCGCGACGGTGAGCGTGTCGCGATCGGCCGAGGAACGGGATTCGGGACGTTCGATGATGAGCGGCTGGCCGCCAGCAGCGGTCGCATAGACGTAGCTGGTATTGCCGAGGTGTTCGGCAACATCGACGGCGACGGTGAGGTCGGTGTCGCCACTGCCGCCGTCGGCAAAATGCTCCGGCCGCACGCCGAGCGTTACCTGCGCGCCTTTTTCGGTTGCTGAAAGAACCGGCAGCGTCAGGCGGACGTTCCTGTCGCCGGCCAGGGCGACGGTCGCGTTCGATGCGTCACGCTCAACAACCTCGGCCGCCAGAAAATTCATCTTCGGCGAACCGACGAAACCGGCGACGAACTGGTTAGCCGGATCGTCATAGAGATCCAGCGGCGCGCCGATCTGCTCGATGTTGCCGGCACGCAGCACGACGATCTTGTCGGCAAGCGTCATAGCCTCTGTCTGATCGTGCGTGACATAGACCATCGTCGCGCCAAGCTGCTTGTGCAACCTGGAGATCTCCACGCGCATCTGCACACGCAGTTCCGCATCGAGGTTCGAGAGCGGTTCGTCGAAGAGGAAGACCTCGGGCTCGCGAACGATGGCGCGGCCGATTGCAACGCGCTGGCGCTGGCCACCGGATAGTTGCTTCGGGCGGCGTTCCATCAATTCCTTGATCTGCAGGATCTCTGCGGCGTGACGCACCCTCTTGTCGGTATCCTCTTTAGGGTTGCCGTTCATGCGCAGGCCGAAAGACAGGTTATCGGCGACCGTCATATGCGGGTAGAGCGCATAGGACTGGAACACCATGGCGATGCCACGGTCGGCGGGCTCGACATTGTTGACGACCCTGCCGCCGATCGTGATTTCGCCCTCCGAGATGTCTTCGAGGCCGGCGATCATCCTTAGAAGAGTGGATTTTCCACAGCCCGAAGGACCGACGAAGACGACGAATTCGCCGTCCTTGACGTCGAGATTGGCGCCATGGATCACGCCGAAGGCGCCAAAGCGTTTTACGACATTCCTGAGTGAAAGCTCTGCCATGCGGCCTCCGCTATTATTTGATTGCGCCGGCCGCGATGCCGGCGATGAAGTGGCGTTGCAACAGCACGAAGACGAGAAGGATCGGCGCGGTCAGCAACATTGCACCCGCCATGATCCCGCCCCAGGAGACCTTGGTAAGACCGATCAGCGTTCCAAGCGCCACCGGCGCCGTCATCATTCCGGGCCTGGAATTGATGAGCAGCGGCCAGAGATAGTTGTTCCAGGATGCCAGGAAGAGAATGATCGACAGCGCCGCCATCGTCGGACGGGCAAGCGGCAAGGCGATGCGCAGGAAGATCTGCCACTCCTTGACGCCCTCCACGCGGGCGGCATCGAAGAGCTCGTTCGGCATCATCGAGAAGGACTGGCGCATGAAAAGCACGCCCAGCGAATTGAAGAGCGGCGGGACGACCAGCGCCACCCAGGTATTCGCCAGCTTGAATTCGCGCGCCACCATGATGAATTGCGGGATCACGACGACGGCGAAAGGCAAGGTGATCGTGCCCAGAATGATTGCCGTGACGAGGGAGCGGCCGGCGAATCGATAGCGGGCAAGCGCCCAGCCGGCCATCGATGTCAGCAGCACCGACAGGACGGTGTAGACGACCGCGACGGTGATTGAGATGAACATCGCCCGGAGAAAATTCGTGTCGGCCTCCAGGTTCTTGAAATTCTCGACGAAATTCGTCGACGGCCACAGCACGATGTCGGGGCTGAATATGCCGTTGTCCGGCATGGTCGAGAAGACGAACATCATCCAGAGCGGAAAGAGCCAGATGATGGCAAGCGGCGTCAGCACGGCATGCAGCGCAATCTTGCGCATCAAGAGGGATTGCGACTTGGACCTCGACTTCATTTCGATTCCCTCCCGACCCAGAGATTGAAAAGCGAAATTGCAATCGCCAATGCGGCTATCGTGTAGGCGATCGCCGATGCGTAGCCGAAATTCAGCGATGTGAAGCCCTGCCGGTAAAGAAGCAGGCCGAGCGTTTCCGTGCCCCCGCCAGGGCCGCCGCGATTGGTAATGAGGAAGGGTTCGGTGAAGAGTTGCATCGTCCCGATTACCGACAGCACCACGCAGAAGAGGACGATCGGCTTGAGGAGCGGCAAGGTGATGTGAAAGAACTGCTGTAGCTTGCTGACGCGATCGAGCGTCGCAGCCTCGTAGACGTCCTCAGGGATCGACTGCAGGCCGGCCAGGATGATGATTGCGTTATAGCCGGCCCAGCGCCAGGTAACGGCGATTATGACGAGTGCCATCGCCGCATTCGCATTGTCGAACCAGGAAACCGGAGCGATACCGACCGAGGCGATCAGCTTGTTGACGATGCCGAAGTCGATGCTGAACATCAGCCGGAAGACGGCGGCATAGGCGACCTCGCCGACGACGACCGGCGCGAAGAAGGCGAAGCGGAAGAGCGGCCGCGCCGCAAGCAGCGGCGAATTCAAGAGCACCGCCATGACGGTTGCAAGCGCAATCATCACCGGCACCTGGATGACCAGGATGATCAGCGTGTTGTAGAGCGCGTTGTAGAAAGCCGGGTCGCCGAACAAACGCCCCCAATTCGACGCAAGGCTGAATTTCCAGGGATTGACGCGCGTATTCTGGAACGAAATCAAGAACGAATTGATGATCGGCCAGAGCCAGAAGGTCGCAAAGACCAGCAGATAGGGCGCAAGGAACGCATAGGCGCTCCGGGTCCTGAACGGCATTTATATCCTCCTCACAAGCGAAACGAGCCACCTCGAAGGTGAAATGCCGGGCGCGCATCAGGCGCCCGACAGGTTGCTCATTCTGCGATCGGAAGACCGGTCGCCGAAGCGATCTGGTTGGCGGCATCATCAAGTGCAGCCTTCGCATCCGGATAACCGCCGGCGAAATACTTCGTCTGCGCTGCCTTGTAGATCGCGTCCGCATCGCTTTGAAACGCCGTCCCGCGGCTCGGCACGATCTTCGGCAGCGTCGAAAGGATATCTGCCCAGACCTTCTGCCCGCCCCAGTAAGGTAGCGGCTCGTTGACGAAAGGATCCTGGACGGCCGACAGCAGCGAAGGGACGAGGCCGAAGGACTTCAGCATCGTGACCTGGCCTTCATTGGTCGCCAGCGCATAGTTCAGATAGGCCCAAGCCGCTTCCTTGTTTTCGGAATTGGCGCTGATGGCCAGCGACGAACCGCCGAGGTTTGCGGCATGCGGGCCGTCGGCCGTGAGGCTCGGCATCATGTAGACGCCCCATTTGCCGGAAAGGTCCGGCGAGCCTGAGCGTATCGTGCCCTCGTACCAGCCGCCATACATCTGGCTTGCGACCTTGCCGGCCGTATTGGCCTGGATCTTCTGGTCCCAGATGGCCGCTGTCAGCGTACCGGCGTCCTTCATCTGCTTGACCTTTTCGAGGGTCGCGACGCAGGCCGGCTGGTTGATGGTGATCGTCTGGCCGTCGGTGGAGAAATAACCGCAGTCTTGCTCGTTGGCGATCATCCGGAACCATTCGCTATCGCCGTTGAAATCGGCCTGGGCCATGACGACGCCAGGATTGGCCTTCGAGATCTCCTTGCCGGCGGCGATGAAATCGTCCCAAGTCTTGATCGTTGCCGGATCGACGCCGGCCTTTTCATAGAAATCGCGGCGGTAAAAGACGGCAACCGGCCCGGAGTCCCACGGCATCGCATAGGCAGCGTCATCCACCTCCAGCTCTGTGCGCTTGAAGTCCGGGAATTTCGCCTGGATTTCCGCCGTATAGCCCAGATCCTTCAGGTTTGCGAAGCAATCCGGGAAGCGGTTCCAGAAGATTTCCGCCTCGAAATTTTCGATCGTCACTATGTCCGGCAGGCCGTCGCCGCCGGCTGCGCAGCCGGCAAGTGTCTTATCGAAGACTTGGCTGTTGCCAAGATCTTCGACAGTCACCTTGATGTCGGGATATTGTTTGTTGAAGCCTTCGAGCGTGGATTTCAGCGCCGATGCTGCAACGTTCCAGCTCCAGATGGTGAGATTGCCCGACTGCGCGAATGCGGAACCGGAAAAAAGCAGTGCGACCGCAGCGGTCGCACCGATAAGTTTGAAGCGCATTGAAAATCCTCCCTTTTCAATTGCCGTCCTTTAGCGAACGTGGCTAAGTTATCCGTAAGGGAGCCGCTGTCTCCTAAAAAGGGAATATCAATTTGGCGGAAAGTAAGGTTGCCAGCAGAGCCATCTATCAGCCGGGCGCAAGCAGCATCGAAGGCTCGCCGACAGAGCTTCAGCTGTTTCATGCCCATCCACCGGTGATGGCGATGCCGCACTGGCATGCGCAGGTGGAGGTGAACTACATCATGCGGGGCACTGTGCATTACCGCATGAACGATCACGAAATGACGCTCAAGGCTGGCGACATGTGCCTCTTCTGGGGCGGCCAGCCGCATCAGATGGATGAGTCTTCGGAAGATTCGCTCTATGCAGGCGCCCATTTGCCGCTCGTCTATTTCTTCCGTCTGCGCCTGCCCGCTGAAATCTCCAGCCGCCTGATGAAGGGCTCGACGCTGCTGACGTCCGATACCGATGCTGCGGACAAAGAGAACTTCTCCCGCTGGTTCCGCTACGCCAATTCGGGCAATCCGGCAAAGGCCCAGCATGCTGTCGACGAGTTGCTGCTTCGCATCGAGCGCATCGCCTTCGAACCCTATTCGATGACGGTCGTCGGCTACGGTGGAAAGGAGGCCGAACAGCCTCACACGCAACCGTCGCGCAGCATTGCCCGGATGTGCGATTTCATCGCCGCCAATTTCATGGAGGACATCGACACCGTCGATATCGCCCGGGCGGCGGACCTGCATCCGAAATATGCAATGAACGTCTTCAAGAAATCGACCGGAATGACGCTCAGCAAATATCTCAATCTGTTGCGCCTCTCCCGCGCCCAGGCGTTGCTGATGGCAGACGATGCCAATGTGCTTCAGGTGGCCATGGACAGTGGTTTCGGCTCCATCAGCGCCTTCAACAAATCCTTCCGCCACATCGCCGGCATGTCTCCGTCGGACTTCCGAAGAGACATTCGCCTCGCCACATCCAGCGGCCTACCGGCAAGCTAGCTGGTTCGCGTCCATAAGCGGCAAACTGCCGATACATGAGAAAAATCACGATATTGCCGGCATCGACACCCTGCGGCTCCAGGTACACTTTCAGATCAAACTCCTGGTTTTAAAGACAAATCCGCAACCGCCTCGCAGCCGAACTTGCGTCAAGAACGCGCCGTCCAGGCCGGTATTCGAACTTTTCGCCGAACGCAAGATCGGTCGCAGCGCGATCTGCTCGGGCTGTTGACGCGGGAACTTCGCCGCACGGTCTTAAGGAGACGCCATGGGCCTGTCGGCCGCAGTGCTGCGCGGCCTCATTGCTGAAGCAGCCTCGTCAGTTGAGCCCTCAGGCTTGGGCTTCCATCTGCAAGTATCCGTCTCGTTGCGGGCTTTTGCCGGGCGGTCGCGGGGCAGGGGCCGAGGAAGTCAGTCCTGCACAAGACCATCACGGAGCTTCGGATTGCGAGCGCCCGGCCACAGGAGCAATATAGGAGACACAAAATATCCATCTGGCCGCCTAAGGCACTCGGCGATCATGTTACGGAACCATTTAATCCTCGCCGTTGCCGGCGTCGTACTCGTTCTAAGTCTGGTCCTGGCCGGTCTATGGATCTGGACGGGAAACGTCATCGTCTCGATCATGTCCGAGCGGCTGATCCGAGAGGTGACGCATGCCGTGCATCGCGACGTTGATCATTTGGTGCGCGCCGCCGACAAGGCGGTGTCCCGCTTGGCCAATGGTCTTGCTCGTCACGACCTGTCACCCGGCGACCCACATGCTGTCGCACAGGAGCTCCATACGTTGCTGGCTGAAGAACCCGACGTCGACTGGATGTTTTTCGGCAACGAGGCCGGCGGGATCGTTTCGGTCGGGCGACTGGCAGATTCAAGCGTCGTGTTTCTGATGACCGATGAATTTCGCGCAAACGTCGTGCGCGAGTTCGAAGCACTGCCAAGCGGCAGGATCGGCCGTTTGCGGAAGTCAGAAGGCGCGTTCGACGCACGCGGGAGGATCTGGTACGCCAGGGCCAAGGAGACGGGCAAGCGCTATTGGACCGAGCCCTATCTCGGTGTAGGCGAGCCGATCTTGGGCATCTCGCTCTCCCTCCCGGTCTTCAACAAGAACCGCAACTTCGTTGGGGTGTGCGGGATCGATCTCATCTTGACTAATCTTTCCAGGTTCTTGCAGACGCTCGAAATCGGCGACAACGGCAGGGCCTTCATCATGGACGCCACCGGACATCTGATTGGCGCGTCGGGAGGAGTGGCGCCCGTCACTATCGGCGCTGACGGCGCGCACCTGCGCCTTCAGGCATCAGAGGCGACCGATCCCATCGTCCGCGAAACTGCCCGCTACCTTCGAAGGTACCCGGGGGTAGCCGGGTCTTCGTCACCTGGACCGCGCGTGTTTTCCTTCAGTGACCCTGAGGGGGGCAGGATCTATGCGGCGGTCGATCGCGCTGAGGCCCCCGGCGCACTTGACTGGACAATCATCTCAGCGGTGCCAGCCTCGGATTTTCTGACGCCTGTATACCGTGCGGCCTATCTGTCGATAGGCGTCGGCACAGTCATCGTCGCTGTCTTCGGGGTCCTCGGACTGGGGCTCGTCGGACGCACGCTGCGGCCGCTGACCGCCTTGACGCAGGCCGCCCACGCGATTGCAAACGGCGAATGGCGGGAAGTGCCCAAGGTCCGTAGAAACGATGAGGTCGGCCTGCTTGCCCAGGCGTTCGCTCTCATGACCTTCCGTCTCAAGGAGACGTTGGAGGGTCTGCGTCGAAGCGAGGCCAACTTTGCAGAAGCGCAACGCGTCGCCCATGTCGGCTATTGGGAGCGTGACCTCGACACAGACTGTCTTACCTGGTCGGACGAGACATACCGCATCTTTGGGTTGACGCCGCGCGCAGGCACGGTCGTCAGTGTTGCCGAAGCGGTTGAGCGGATCCACCCGGAGGATCGGTCGATCTGGAGCCAGGCAGCGGCGGAGGCCATGCGCGGCGAATCTCGCTACGACCTGGAGTACCGCATCGTCCGGCCCGGCGGCGAGCTGCGCATCGTTCACAGCCAGGGCGATCTTACAAGGGACGGGTCGGGTCGGCCGCACAGCATGTTCGGTACGATCCAGGACGTTACCGAGCGCAAGCGGGTCGAAGAGGCGCTGCGGGACAGCGAGGAGCAGTGGAGAGCCGTATTCGAGAACAATCCGACGATGTACTTCATGGTGGACGCAAGCGGCACCGTCGTGTCCGTAAATCCCTTTGGCGCGCAGCAGCTGGGTTACACCGTCGACGAACTGATCGACCGACCCGTAAAGGACATCTTTCACGAGGAGGACCGAGATGCCGTCCAGAGGCATGCAGCCGCCTGTCTCGAACATCTTGGCCGGGCCATGAGCTGGGAACTGCGCAAGATACGCAAGGACGGCTCGATGCTGTGGGTTCGCGAGACGGGCCGAGCGATGGTGATCAAGAAGCGACCTGTCATCCTCATCGTGTGCGAGGACATCACCGAGCGCAAGCGCGCCGAAGAGGCTGCCCGGCGGAGTGAGGAAGAGCTTCGCGAGGTCATCGAGACAGTTCCGGCGATGGTGTGGACGGCCCTGCCCGACGGCCGTGTCGATTTCATCAATCGGCGTTGGCAGGAGTTCACAGGCTTGTCCCTGGACGCAACGGCAGGAGCGAGCTGGGACGCCGAAGCCCGATTTCACCCCGAAGATCTTGAACATTATATGTCCAGGTGGCATGCCTCCTTGGCCACTGGCCACCCGTTCGAGGTTGAAGTGCGGATCCGTCGGGCAGCTGACGGCGAATACCGCTGGTGGTTCGAAAATGCCGTGCCGCTGCGCGACGAGCACGGAAACATTGTTAAATGGTACGGGTTTCTCGTCGACATTGAAGATCGCAAGAGGGCCGAGGAGGCCCTGCAGAAGGCGCAGGCCGAGCTCGCGCATGTCGCGCGCGTGACCACGATGGGCGCCCTGACCTCCTCCATCGCCCATGAGGTCAACCAGCCGCTGGCCGCCGTGGTCACCAACGCCAATGCCGCCCTCCACTGGCTCGCCAGCGAGCCCCCCAACCTCGACGAGGCGCGGGAGACGGTGGAGCGCATCGTCCGTGACGGGCATCGTGCCGGCGAAGTCATCGGCCGGGTGCGCGCGCTCCTGAAGAAGACAGTCACTGTCACGGCGCAGGTGGACCTGAACGCCCTTGTCGAAGATTCAGTCGCTCTCGTCCAAGGCGAGGTACGCCGCCATCGGATCTTTCTGCGGACCGAGTTGGCGCACGACCTTCCGCACGTTGCGGGCGACCGGGTGCAGTTGCAGCAGGTAATCCTCAACCTGGTGATGAACGGCATGGAGGCGATGAAGACGATCGCAGACCGACCACGCGTACTGCTGATCAGGTCCCGCCTCGACGCATCCGAGGCCGCACTGGTCGAAGTGCACGACACCGGTGTCGGCTTGGAGCCCCAGAGTGTGGAGCGGGTGTTCGAAGCGTTTTTCACGACGAAGGCAGAGGGTCTGGGCATGGGCTTGGCCATTTGCCGGTCGATCATCGAGGCGCACGGGGGGCGACTGTGGGCCCGGACGAACGATCCTTGGGGGGCTGTGTTTCAATTCACCTTGCCTTCGGCTCCGGCCGAGAATGCTCCTGGCGAGCATCCCGGCCCAGCGCCGGCAGTGTGAGGTGGCGGGTCTTGCGACATGCATCACTTCGACGTGCCGATGCCTGGCGTCAGCCGCCCCCTCATCGGTCTTGCCGGTCGGTACCACGGGCCAGCGCAGAACCGATGCACTTCAGCAGATCCTGCTCTCCAAACGGTTTTGCCAGGTAGCCGACAATGTCGGGACCCAACCCACGCCTGTGCGCATTCTCATTCGGATAGGCAGTGATCAGAACGGTCGGAATGCTCTTGCCCAACGCGACAAGGCTCCGGTGCAGATCAAGCCCGTTCATTCCGGACATATGGATGTCCGTTACCAGGCAGGCCGTGCGGTGCAGATGCGGAAACCTCAAGAAATCATCGGCGGATGAAAAAGCCTCGGCGTCAAATCCCAGCGACCTCATGAGTCCCTTGGTAGCCTCGCGCATCGACTGGTCATCATCGACGATCGCAATGAGAGGCTTTTTCGTTGGCACTGCCGCCTCCAAATTCGCGATAGGCGTTTTGCAGAAGTGTGTGGTCGCGGCTTGCAAGATACAGCAGCCTGCAGGGGCGACAAAGTCACTGGGGGCTATACGATGGTATAGATTGCTTAAGACCTGTCGTCGCAAAGTGCAGGGCCGCCAAGTTTTTGGTCCCGCTGGTTGCCGGTTGGGCGTGCCGGCAATGGCAGGAGGTGCAACGCCATAGCGGGCCGATCGATCCTATCGCAACTGGCCTTGTCGCTAAGGGAATTAGGGCGCATTCTGATGTGCGAGAAAGCTTCGGTTCGGCACCGGCTGAGGAGAGAGGGGAGTGTTCTCATTGCGGCATCGCCACTCTGTCGGTTGGGCTTGCCCCGATGCCGCAACAGCGGGTGCAGACCTCTCGTGTCCGCAAGAGCTGCCTTCCTCCGAGGGCCGCTGACATGACGGATGTGCGAGAAACCGCCATCGTCATCGATGATGATCCGGCGATCCGCGAGGCGCTCGGCAGCCTGCTGCGATCCGTCGGTTTTGACGTGAAGCTCCTTTCCTCTGTGGACGACTTCCTCAAGTCCGAACGACCGCACGGGCCGACCTGCCTCGTGCTGGATGTCCGGCTGCCGGGACAAAGCGGTCTTGAATTTCAACGAGAGTTGTCGCGGAGAAACATTCAGCTCCCGATCGTCTTCATCACCGGGCATGGCGACATTCCCATGTCCGTGCAAGCGATGAAAGGGGGGGCGATTGAGTTCTTGACGAAACCGTTCCGCGAGCAGGATCTACTCGATGCCGTTCATGTGGGTCTGGCGCGCGACCGTGCTTGGATTGAGAATGAAAAAGCGTTGGCGACCTTGCGTGCGAATTTTGAGAGCCTGACCCCACGGGAGCGCGAGGTGATGGCTTTGGTGGTGATCGGACGGCTGAACAAACAGATTGCCGCCGATCTAGGCGTGAGCGAAATTACGGTAAAGGTACATCGTAGCCAGGTTATGCAGAAGATGCGTGCCAAGTCCCTGCCCGAACTCGCCCTCATGGCGGACAAGCTGAAGCTGGGGCCAGGAAAGCCGCAGGGCTCCTAGCCGGCCAATCCAGATGAGAGAATCCCTGAAAGGCACCACCCGACCTTAATGTATTGTCACCGAATGCTGCGTAGGGCAAAGCTCCTCGAAGGCCTCTACAAGACGGACAAGCCCGAGCGAGTAGCACAAAAGACCGAACCGCGTCCCGGTAACGTACAGGGTAAATTGAGATGCCCGCGATTGCAGCGCTCGCCCCTTTAGAGACAAGATCGTTTCGCGCGGCATGACGGAAAACGTCATCAAATGAGCTTCAGGATCCAGATTCGGCACTGCTGGATAGTCTGGCGGCATCTGGATCGGATTACCTGATGGCATCGTCCAGCCTTCTGACATGCGCTGCAGGTCGATTTCGATGCGGTTGAGGTCTTGCGTCATGGTGACCATCCTTAGAAGGAGCGCGGAGGAACGAACAGGCAAATGGTGCGACCCGTGGGCTCGCCGGCCACCGTGCATTGGTGAAACTGCCCGTCCGGACTGTTCTTGATGCGAGTATCCCGTGGCGTTATGAGCTCGCCGGTGAGCTTGATGACATATCCGCGGGGGCCCTCGAGAACCCCTTGATCGCGGATCTCGCGGCAATCCATCCCACTGCAGCACGAAAATGGATATGTCCATCCGTGCGGCTGCGCCGCCGTTGGCGTCGCATCATGCGCCACTGCCGGGGCTGCGATCACGAATGGAAAGAGAATAGCTGCTGCCTTGCTCATGATTCGCACCTCGATGGTGAATTGAACCAGCTTCGGTTCTGAAGCCCTTCGAAAAATTGAGCCGCTGCGAAGTAGCGTTCTTTGTCTTTTCGGGCGGCTCCGCCTCCACGATGTGCCGCCCGTCCATTTATGGCGTCTTGGAAAACGGCCCGGTGGGGCAGAATGTAGGCTAACGGTAACAGCACGTTGTCCGGCCTGCCTATTGAACAGGAGGAAGAATCAGATACCAACGAGGAAGGGACGACTTATACGTCGGTCTAGGTACGCTTCAATGCGGGACTATGATTGCAACCTCCAAGTACTGCTTCGTTAAAAGTTCTCGACCTGATGACCAAGCGCTCCTTGCGTCAGGCGAGTTAGACGCGGCGCTTAAAAAAAAGCTCCGCAAGGGGGCAACGGGAACTTTCAAGCCAGGCCCGCACACATGAAAACGGAGATATACGCTCGACAGAAAAGCCGCGCGGAGTTCGGCCAGGAAGTGGTTCTGGGGCGAACTCGTCCATTTTTGATCGGAAGGGCATTTATCTCCCAACCCGTATTTTCGCACCTGAAACGTCAGTGCATCATTGCCAGCGCGGAGGTGAAGAAATCCTCGCCTCCGAAGTTTCCGGATTTCAGGGCCAGGAGCATGTCGCCCTGCTTATTTCCGACCGTTCGCAGCACCGGTACGCCAGGCGCGATTTCCAGGCCGATCAGAAATGCTGGAATGGCGAGCCTGTCGACCGCTGCGCCGGAGGTTTCGCCGCCGGCGATCACCAGGCGCCGCACGCCTCTTGTCATCAGTTCCTCAGCAATGATCGACGTCGCGGTTTCGATCGCGTGGCCCGAGGCGTCCCGTCCGTACTGCGATTGCAGCCGGGCAACGGTTTGGGGCGACGCGCTCGCTGCGACGACGACGGGGCCGGCGGAAATGCGGTTCCCGGCCCAGGAGATCGCGGCGGAAATCTCGTCTGGGCCGGCGAGCAGTTTTTCCGTGTCGAGCCGCAGAACGGGCAACGACCTTTCGGCAACCTCCAGCTGCCGGAGCGTCGCGCTGGAGCAGCTTCCGGCAACGATGGCGGCAAGCCCGCCCACCGGGCGCATGGCGTCAGCAGTTGCTGCGGTGGCGCAACCTACCCGGCCCGAGCGCATAAGGGCACGGGCGAGACCAAGACCAAGGCCCGATGCGCCGGTCGACACCGGTGCTTGGAGCGCCACCTCGCCGAGCGTTTCAAGATCCTGTTCGCAGATCGCATCCGCGATCGCGGCGGTCGCGCCCTCGGCGCGAATGGCCTCAAGCCGCGCCTTTACCGCACCGGCTCCAGCCGAAACCGTTGCCAGGTCGACTGTATCGACCCCACCGCGCGATTGCCGGGCCATGACGCGCACCAGGTTGGCATCATGCATTGGATTGAGGGGGTGATCCTTTAGCGGGCTCTCGTTCAGCGGTTTCCCGTCGACAAAGAGGTGACCGAGATAGACGGTGCGCCCCGTTTCGGGGAAGGCGGGTGTAACCAGCACCGTGCCGCCGCCGGCAGCATGGCTCAGCGCCTCCGTCACCGGACCGATATTGCCGGCAACAGTCGAATCGAAGGTCGAGCAGATCTTGTAAAGGACATGGACCGCCCCGCGCTCGCGCAGCCATCGTTCGGCCCGTGTCGCCGCAGCAACGGCGTCAGCGGCTGCGACGGAGCGAATTTTCATGGAGACGACGACCGCGTCGACATCCGGCAGCGCCAGCGACGGGTCGGGAATGCCGACGGTCTGCACGGTTCGCAGACCGTTCTTCGTCAGCGTGTTGGCAAGGTCTGACGCGCCGGTGTAATCGTCGGCGATCGATCCAAGCAGAATGGTCATCTGCTACCTCCGGGCAAAAGGTCTGAACCAGTCGAGGCCGTCCAGCGTCTGGCCCCGGGGGATATATTCACAGCCTACAAAGCCGACGTAACCGAGCCGGTCGATTTCCTCGAAGAGATAGGGGTAGTTCAGCTCCTCGCCGTCCGGCTCATTGCGCGACGGCACGCTGGCGACCTGGATATGGCCGGTCATCGGCAGCAGGCGGCGCAATCCCATGACCACGTCGCCATGCAAGATCTGGCGGTGATAGACGTCGAACTGAAGCTTTAGATTGGGCAGGCCGAGGTCGGTGATTAGCCGCTCAGCCGCACCGAAATCATTGAGGAAATATCCCGGCATGTTTCGTCCGTTGATGGGCTCGATCAACAGATCGATACCGTCCTCTCCGAGACGCGCCGCAATGTAGGCTACGGAATGCCGGTAGCAGGATGCAGCCTCCATATCAGAGGGCTCGGCAAGACCTGCCATCAGATGCAAGCGCTTTACGCCGGTCGCCGCCGCATAGTCCAGTGCCCGTTCCACGTCAGACTTCAGATCGTCGAACCGCCCAGAAACAGCTGCAACACCGCGCTCGCCTGCTGCCCAATCACCCGGCGGCAGATTGAACAATGCCTGCCGCAGATTGTTGCGGTTTAGCCGTTCGGCGATCGCTTCTGGCGGGGCTTCATAGGGAAAAAGATACTCGACGGCGGAAAATCCGGCATCAGCTGCAGCATCGAAGCGATCGAGGAACGACCATTCGTTAAACATCATCGTCAGGTTGGCTGCGAAAATGGGCATACCGACCTCCTTATCGGGACTCTTTGATTACGCCAGGCAGATGCGTACCCGAGAGCTGGGCATAGAGCCGGGCAAGCGAGGAATCGTCGTCACGGCCCATACCGGCGCCTGAAGCCGCAAGGTACATCTGCAAGGCGGCCGCCACCAACGGCACCGGATAACGCTCCGAGCGCGCCATGTCTTGAACGATGCCGAGATCCTTGACGAAAATCTCGATGGCGCTGAGCGGCCTGTAGTCTCCCGCCAGCACATGCGGGATCCGGTTTTCGAACATCCACGAATTGCCGGCCGACGCCGTGATCACCTCGTAGACCTTATCGAGATCGAGGCCTTGCTTGGCAGCGAAGGCGATCGCTTCGCACGCAGCGGCGATGTGCACGCCGGCAAGGAGTTGGTTGATCATCTTGAAGGCAGCCCCTGTGCCAGCCGAATCGCCAAGTTCATAGACCTTGGCGGCCATGGCATCGAGGGCCGGGCGAGCCGCTTCGAAGGCAAGCCTGGAACCGGACGCCATGATCGTCAGCTCGCCGCTCGACGCTTTTGCCGCGCCGCCGGAAATTGGCGCGTCGAGGTAATGCAGGCCAAGGGCCTCCACCTGGCGTGCCAGGTCTTTCGCAACGGCCGGATCCATTGTCGCAGAAGAAATGAATACGGCCCCTGGTTTTACCAGGCTTGCGACACCTTCGGCACCGAACAACAGGGCCCCGGTCTGCGCGCCGTTTACGACGACAGAAACGATGATGTCAGCGCCCCGAACCGCCTCGGCGGGCGAGGCCGCGCCCCGGCCGCCATCGGCGACGAAGCGATCGATGGCGGCAGGCGCGATGTCATAGCCGACGACGTCGAGGCCCGCGCGCTTCATCGACCGGGCCATGCCGGCCCCCATGGAGCCGAGGCCGATCACGGCAGCGACCGTCTGTCCCAGATTGTCAACATGCGATGCCATGGCGATATTCTCCAGGTTATTGAAATTGAGCGCAGGCCCGGCTCCTTGAAGCCATAGATCTCGAAAGGGCCTGCAGCTGGAAAGTTTAGCGATTGACGGTTTTTCTGGGAACCGCCAGCACCGCCAGCGAGCCGACGATGAGCGCTGCGGCCAGGAAATACATGCCGGCGCTGTTGCTGCCGGTGAGATCCTTCAGATAACCCACCAGAAACGGCCCGAGAAATCCGGCGAGGTTTCCGACCGAATTAATCCAGGCAATGCCGGCGGCCGCACCCGTACCGACGAGAAAAGCCGTTGGAAGTGACCAGAAGAGGGGTGCGCAACTGATTGCGCCTGCGGCGGCGAGCGAGAGGCAGGCTATGGCGACTGTCGTGCTTGTAGCCGTCGTTGCTGCGATAAAGCCGGCGGCCGCGATGAGCGCGGGAATGACGAGGTGCCACCGCCGTTCGCGCAGCCTGTCGGAGGAGCGTCCAAGCGCCAGCATGACAACGAAAGCGCAAATGTAGGGGATCGCGGAAATGAGGCCGATATTCAGATTTCCGGTTACGCCCGAAGCCTTCACAATGGACGGCATCCAGAAATTCAGTCCATACTGCCCGAGCACCAAGCAGAAATAGATAAGGCACATCAGCCAGACGCGGCGGTCCGTCAGTGTTGCGGCAATGCTGTGGGGGCTTGAGACCTTGGCCCGGTTGTCTGCTTCGATATTGGCCGTCAGCACCGCCTTTTCGTCTTCGTCCAGCCATTTGGCGGCCCGGATCGTATCATCGAGATAGAAGTACGTGGCTGCGCCGAAAAGAATGGCCGGAATGGCCTCGATGAGGAACATCCATTGCCAGCCGGAAAGACCGTGCGTTCCGTGGAAGCTGTCCATCAGCAGGCCCGAGAGCGGATTACCGAAGATGGCAGATATCGGGATCGCGGACATGAACGTGGTGATGATCTTGGCGCGGCGATGGGCCGGATACCAGGACGTCAGGTACAAGATAATGCCGGGGAAGAATCCTGCCTCGGCTACGCCCAGAAGGAAACGCAGGATATAGAAGACGGTCTCCGACGAGGTGAACATGAAAGCGGCGGAAACGACGCCCCAGGTGACCATTATACGGGCCATCCAAACCCGCGCTCCAACCTTGTTCATGATGACGTTGCTGGGCACTTCAAAAAGAAAATACCCGATAAAGAAGATGCCTGCACCGATGCCATAAGCCGCTTCCGATAGACCGAGTTCGCTCGCCATCTGAAGCTTCGCGAAGCCGACATTGACGCGGTCGAGATACGCGACGACGTAGCAAAGCATCAAAAAAGGGATTATTCGCCAGAATACCTTTCCATATGCACGATCCTCCACCGCCTGTGCGGGGTACACGCCATCGACTGGCGCCTGCGTTTGCAGCGTCATGATTTCCTCCAAAGGTTTACCGCAAATCTCCTTCCGCGGTACGCCGGCCGCGATATTGGCAGCGCTGCCATTTCCTTTAGTCCATTTTGGCAGCGCTGCCAACAGCAAAATTGGCAGCGCTGCCAAGAAGAAACTTGCTTCTTGCTGAAAGCAGTGAAAAATGGCGAAAGAATCCGATATCGCCCGGCACGAGGCAGCCGCAGGTTCAAGCATGACTGTGGAACTCAAACACCAGACGACAGTAACGCTTGCAGAGGTCGCAGAAGCGGCCGGGGTCGGCGAGAGCACGGTGTCGCGCGTGCTGCGCAACCACGGCTCCTTTTCCGACAAGACGCGCGTGCGGGTCATGGCGGCGGTCGAGCGGCTGGGTTATGTACCGAACCGGATCGCGGGTACTCTGGCCTCCAACGGTTCGCGTCTTGTTGCCTTCGTTGTCCCATCGCTTTCAAACATCGTCTTTCCCGACGTCCTGAGAGGCGCAAGCACCGTTCTGGAGGAAAACCGATACCAGGCGGTGTTTTCCGTCAGCGACTATGATCCGCACAAGGAGGAAGCTCTGACCGCTGCGATGCTCGCCTGGCGGCCGGCGGCAGTCATGGTGGCCGGATACGAGCACACCGACGGTACCATAAAGAGATTGCGCGCGAGCGGTTGCCGGATCGTGGAACTGCTCGACGTGGACGGTGATGCTCTCGACATGGCCGTCGGCTTTTCCAACCGTGCTGCCGGACGGCAAAGTGCTGCCTTCCTGCTAAAGCGGGGCTATCGCCGCATCGGTTATGTCGGTCACGACCTGAACCGCGACACCCGCGCCGGCAAGCGGTTTTCCGGCTTCTGCGAAGCCCTCGCCGCTGGCGATGCGACCCTTGCCGATCGCGAGATTCTCGCAGGGGCATCATCCGTGGAGAACGGCAGGCTGGGGCTGGAGCAGTTGCTCGCCCGAAGCGCAGATCTCGATGCCGTTTATTTTTCGAACGACGACATGGCGCTGGGCGGCTATTTTCATTGCCTCGCAAGGGGAATTTCGATCCCCTCACAGCTTGCCATATTCGGCTATAACGGTCTCGATATCGGCCGGGTAACGCCGCAGCCGCTCTCGACCATCCGCACCCCCCGCGTTGAGACCGGAAAGGTGGCCGCACAGCTTGTCGTCAATAATTCGCCCTCCCAGGTGGTCGATCTCGGATTTGAGCTGATCGAAGGGGCAACCGCTTGAGTGGTTCAGAGGCGGAGCGATCGTCACAGATAGCCGCTCCCAAGACGGAGCGCAGAACTGCGCTTTCCAGGGCTTCAGACAGCAAGCGATGACCTGGGGTCGTTATTCGGTTTTGGAATTGGCCATGGTTGGCAATCCGATTCCACCATTCGAATGCAAACAAGGCATCGAATTTCCTCGGAGCCGATTGATATTCCTCGTAAGCTTTGTTTGCGGGGCGTGATCAGATCGAGACCTGCACATTGCCGTGGTTGAACCGTGACGACTGCCGTTAGAGGCGTGCGCTGCCTGGCAGGCTTGCGTGACTTTGTCGACACGGGGCCGATCTCGCCTTGTGGTGATCTCGTTGCTGACGATTTCACTGAAAGTATGAGCAGGCCGCCGGTTGAGGGAGTATATCGGTCAGTATCCCGCAGATCTTCACGGCACGGCCTGCGGGGATGTTTGGTTTTGGCGCTGCCCGACAACCAAGGGGCCCGCTCCTCCTCATAACTGGAGCCTGCCAGAGGGGATGCCATGGACACGCAACAGATTCCGTTCAAGGTAACCGCCGCTCGCTTCGTGCGGGCCGTCAGGATCTTTATGACTTCCGAAGTCGGCAGACAGGCTAGGATGATGTTTGCCGGGCTCGTGGCGCTTTTCTTGGCGCTTAGCAGCCTTAACGTTGTCAACAGCTATGTAGGCCGTAACTTCATGACCGCGATCGCCAATCGCGAAATGGCTGAATTCATCCGGCAAGCGATATTTTACATCGGGGTCTTTGCGGCATTCACCGTTGTTGCAGTCGTCGCCCGGTTCACCGAAGAGCGACTTGCGCTGCTCTGGCGGGAATTTTTGACCCGGCGGGCCATCAATCTCTATCTCACCGATGGGACCTACTATCATCTGGGCGTCTCGGGACAGCTCACCTATCCCGACCAGCGGATCGCCGAGGACATGCGTGCGTTCACCGTCACCACGCTGTCTTTCATCTTGATGGTGCTCAACAGCGGCCTCACGATCGTCGCCTTTTCCGGTGTGCTGTGGTCGATAAGTCCCTTGCTGTTTGTCGTCGCAATTATGTATGCGGCTTGCGGTTCGTACCTGACGATTGCGCTCGGGCGACCGCTCATCAAGCTAAACTACGACCAGCTCGACAAGGAGGCCAGCTTTCGCTCCGGCCTTATTCAAGTGCGAGAAAACGCTGAATCCATTATGCTGGCGCGCTACGAAGAACCGCAGGCCCTTCGCCTGTCGCAGCGACTGGAGGAAGTGGTCGCCAACTTTCGCAAGATTACCGCCATCAATCGCAACGTGGGATTCTTCACCACCGGCTACAACTGGCTGATCCAGATCATTCCTGCCCTGCTCATTGCCCCTGCCTATATGAGAGGGGATATCGATTTCGGCGTCATCACCCAATCCGGCGCAGCCTTCGCAATGCTTGTGGGTGCATTCTCGCTGATTATAACCCAGTTCCAGTCCCTCTCTAGCTTCGCGGCGGTCGTCGCGCGGCTCAGCTCCCTGATGGAGGCCATCGAACAGGCACAAAGATCCGTTAGGTCAGGTATCGAGATCGTCGAGGAAGAAGGGCGTCTGGCGTACGAGCAGTTGACCCTGCTGTCATCGGCAGACGGCCACCCTCTCGTCAAGGAGTTGTCGATCTCGATCCCTGCCGGTACGCGCGTCCTGATCACCGGACCGGCTGAGGCTGCCCGCGTCGCGCTGTTCAGAGCGACGGCTGGCGTTTCCTTCAATGGGTCCGGACGCATCGTTCATCCAGGTTCCGGCGAGATACTCTTCCTGCCTCAGCGGCCCTATCTGCCGGCCAGTACGCTGCGCCAGATACTCGTACGAAACGAGCGCGCCGATGAAATTCCGGACGAGCACATCATCCAGCTTCTGCGCGAGCTTAATCTCGGACAGATCGTTGAACAGGCAGGCGGATTACATGTCGAGAAAGATTGGGAAATGTTGCTTTCGCTGGAAGCGCAGCAACTCCTGGCACTCGTCAATATCCACCTCGCGGCGCCGCGGTTCGCCTTCCTGGATCGAATCGACACGACGCTCGGTCCCGAGCGATTTCACAAGATCATGCGGATGCTTTCTGAAAATTCGATCACCGTCATCAACAACGCCGAAACCGTCGCCTTACGCGATTGCCACGACGCGGTCTTGGAATTCGGTGAGGATGGCGGGTGGACGTGGACGGCAAAGGGAGCCTGACGCATCGCCGCTGCAATACCGGTGAACTGGTTGTCGAAGGCCTGCAACAGGTTTATTTTGTCCGCTCCTCGGTGCCTGGAGGGGGAAGGTGGTGCAGAGATGCTAGTCAAAGATGTGATGATGAAGAAAGTGGTTGGAGTTTCGCCGGACAACAGCGTCCGGCGGGCTGCTGAGATCATGCTCGCCAATCACGTAAGTGGTGTTCCAGTCATTGACGACGCAGGTCGTCTCGTCGGGATCATCAGCGAGGGCGATCTGTTGCGGAGAACGGAGTTGGGGCGTGGAGCCATTGCCGACCTTGGAGGTCAGGCTTTTTCCGCCGAGGACAGAGCCAAGGCCTATGTTAAGAGCAACGCGTGGAGGGTGGCTGACGTCATGAGCCGCAACCCTGTGGTCGTGGAAGAAGACGCGTCTCTTGCCCACGTCTCTGGTTTGATGCAGGAGCATGGCATCAAGCGAATTCCGGTCATGAAAAAGGGTGCGCTGGTCGGCATCGTCAGTCGTGCGGACCTTCTCAAAGCAATTGTTACAGCCCACCAGGATGAAACCGCGCCGGGTGACGAGGCCATCCGTCGCAGCATATCGATCCGCCTCAGCGAAAATACGGGCCTAGAAGGAAAAGACATGACCGTGACCGTCATCGACGGTGTCGCTCACCTATGGGGAAGGGTTGATACAGCAGAGTGCAGGAAGGCAGCGCGAGTAGCGGCCGAGAATGTCCGCGGCGTGATTAAAGTGGTTGAGCATTATCCTGAGGATGGTCCGTGACAGGCAGAATCGGATCTGCGAGCACGAGAGTCTTCGCCGATGGCTTCGTCTCGGATCATATCTCCAGCGCTTTCGATTTTTAACTGTGCTTAGGATGTTTTTTATGCGAATATTAGATTATTCGCATACTGTTGGCTTGGCACGAGGAATGTACTTGACGGCAGGGCTAAATTTACTTGAATCAGAGGCATGGATGACGGTCCACCGGCCATGAATGCCGGCCGGCCAGTGCCTTAGCTGAGCTGCATGCGGTCGGGTTAATACCGCTCGAACCGCAGACTATGCCCCTGCCCCAGCATCCCTCCGCCAAGCCGGGCATCGCTCGCTCGAATGGGCAGACATCGAGCCAATTCGACGATTCTCATCTTGGAAGATCTTACCGCAGCAATCTGGGCTCAGAGGAGGAGGCACCCATGGTCTCGCTTAAGACGGCAGGAGATGCAAAGGTCTCTATAAACAAGAGCATGGCAGCGGACGGTCCCCTTTCGGCGGAAGAATTACAGTCGATGGATGCCTATTGGCGGGCATCGAACTACCTGTCGGTCGGACAGATCTATCTTCTCGACAATCCTTTGCTGAAAGAACCGCTAAAGCGCGAGCACATAAAGCCGCGGCTGCTTGGTCACTGGGGCACGTCGCCAGGCTTGAACATGCTTTACGCCCACCTCAATCGCGTTATCAAACGCGACGATCTCAACATGATCTACGTCATCGGGCCGGGACATGGCGGGCCATCATTGGTCGCTCACGCCTATCTCGAAGGCACCTACAGCGAAGTCTATCCCAACATTGGCCAAGACACGGAGGGCATGAAGAGGCTGTTCAAACAGTTCAGTTTTCCAGGCGGCATCCCGAGCCACGTTGCTCCCGAAACACCCGGCAGCATTCACGAGGGCGGCGAACTGGGCTATGCCCTCAGCCACGCCTACGGAGCGGCGTTCGACAATCCGGATCTGATTGTCGCCTGCGTTGTCGGCGACGGAGAAGCCGAGACGGGGCCGCTTGCAACAGGCTGGCAAAGCAACAAGTTCTTGAATCCTGCTCGCGATGGTTGCGTGCTGCCTATCCTGCACCTGAACGGCTACAAGATCGCCAATCCATGCTTTCTAGCCCGCATTCCCCGCGACGAGCTGAGGAAATTTTTCGAAGGCATGGGTTACACGCCATATTTCGTCGAGGGTGACGACCCTGCCGGTGTGCACCAGCAACTGGCTGGCGTCCTTGATACAGCAGTGGCGGATATCCAGGAAATCTGGGCAGATGCCCGCGACAGAGGCAACGTGAAACGTCCCATGTGGCCGATGATCGTTTTCCGCACACCCAAGGGCTGGACCTGCCCGCCTGAGATAGACGGCAAGAAATCCGAAGGCTATTGGCGCTCGCACCAAGTGCCGATGGGCGACATGGACAAGCCGGAGCACATCCGTATTCTCGAAGGATGGATGAAGAGCTACCGCCCCGAGGAACTGTTCGACGACGGTGGCCGGTTCAAACCGGAGCTGGCAGCTCTTGCCCCTGCAGGGCTTCGTCGAATGAGCGACAACCCCCACGCCAACGGCGGCTTGCTGCTGCGGGACCTGAAGATGCCCGACTTCCGGGATTACGCGGTATCCGTACCGAGCCCTGGGGCAACCATCGCCGAGTCTGCGCGGACGATGGGCGCGTTTCTCCGGGATATCATGAAGATGAACATGGAGAGCAAGAACTTCCGCCTGTTCAGCCCTGATGAAAACAACTCGAACCGCTGGCAGGATGTGCTGGAAGTCACCAATCGCTGCTACATGGCGGATATCTACCCGGATGATGATCATCTGGCGCCGGACGGCCGGGTGATGGAGGTCCTCAGCGAGCACCAATGCCAGGGCTGGCTGGAAGGCTACCTGGTGACCGGCCGGCATGGCTTCTTTTCCTGCTATGAAGCCTTCATCCACATTATCGACTCGATGTTCAACCAGCACGCCAAATGGCTGAAGGTGTGCAACCACATTCCATGGCGGCGACCGATCGCCTCGCTCAACTACTTCCTGAGCTCCCACGTCTGGCGGCAGGACCACAATGGCTTCAGCCACCAGGATCCGGGGTTCATCGACCATGTGGTCAACAAGAAGGCGGACGTCGTGCGGATATATCTGCCGCCGGACGCCAATACTCTTCTCTCGGTAACAGATCACTGCCTGCGCAGCCGCAACTACGTCAATGTCGTTGTCGCCGGCAAGCAGCCTGCCCCGCAGTGGCTCACGATGGATCAGGCCATCAAGCATTGCAATGAGGGCCTTGGTATCTGGGAATGGGCAAGCAACGACAAGGGCACCGAGCCTGACGTCGTGATGGCATGTTGTGGCGATGTTCCAACGCTCGAGACACTCGCGGCAGTCGAGCTGATCCGGGAGCATATTCCGGAGCTGAAAGTCCGCGTCATCAATGTAGTGAACCTGATGAAGCTCCAACCGCCATCCGAGCATCCGCACGGCCTGTCGGATCGCGATTTTGATGCTCTCTTCACCAAGAACAAGCCGATCATCTTCGCCTTCCATGGCTATCCATGGCTTATCCACCGGCTCACCTACCGCCGCACCAACCACGCCAGTCTGCACGTGCGCGGCTACAAGGAAGAGGGAACGACGACGACGCCGTTCGACATGGTCGTGCTGAATGAAATGGACCGCTTCCATCTGGTCGAGGACGTGATCGACCGGCTGCCACAACTCGGTGCGCGCGCGGCCTATTTCAAACAGGCAATTCATGAAAAGCTGATCGAACATAGGCAGTACATCGAGAAATACGGCGACGACATGCCGGCAATAAGCGGCTGGAAATGGGGATTGAAAGGCCAGGCAGGAGCCCCCCATAGAACCTCGACCGAAGGGGACAATGCCTGAGCGACGGCACAGTCCAATCGAACGGAGGTTCCAGTGGCAACGAGCACGTCCGAGGCAGTACGCAAGCGCAGCACCGCCGAGCCGGCCAATCCCGGCTCAGCGGTCGCGTTGCTTTCCAACGATCGGTATAGTGTCCTGGTCACAGCAGCCGGGGCCGGTTACGGAACCTGGCAAGGTCTTGACATTACCCGGTGGCGCGAGGACAGCACCCGCGATTGCTGGGGCCAATTTTGTTATGTTCGGGATCTGAATGACAACGATCTCTGGTCTATCGGACGGCAGCCGGTATCTTTGCCATCAAATGTCTACGAGCACGCCTTTCACGGAGACAGGGCCGAATTCTGCTGTCATGCCGGTGACATCGAGATTATCTCGAAAATCTGTGTCGCGTCCGACGTGGACGCGGAAGTGCGTATGCTCACGGTCACGAACAATGGCACAAGGGAGCGAACGCTCGAACTGACAAGCTATGCCGAGGTCTGCCTGAACAATCGTCGTGCAGACATGGCGCATCCGGCTTTTGTCAAGCTCTTTGTCGAAACACGGTATGACGGGGCGACAGGCGCCTTGTTTGCGCGCCGCAGGCCCCGTGCTGCCGGGGAAAAGGCCACTTGGGCAGTCCACGTGTCCTCATCGAACCTGCCGCCTTCCCAAGACCTCCAATATGAAACTGATCGGCTGAGATTTCTTGGCCGAGGCCGAACGACAGCCAATCCCGTGATATTCGACGCGGGTGGATCGCTCTCCGGGACTGCAGGTCCCGTCCTCGACCCGGTTTTCTGTTTGCGACGGACGGTTCGCATGGCTCCAGGCGCCGTAGCCCGTGTCGCCTTCGTCACAGGCGCTGCGCAAGACCAGTCCGCCGTCGAGCTCATCGCCGCAAAATATGCCAAGATCGACGCGGCCGAGCAAGCCTTCGCCGAAGCATCGGAGAGATATCGAAGCGAGCTTCAGACGTTGAGCCTTACGCCTGACGATGTCTCGTTGTTCAATCGGTTGGCCGGGAGCGTCGTCTTCGCAAACCCGACGATGCGGCAGGTGACAGCGCTGCAGAACGATCGACTGGATCGGGCGGCTTTGTGGGCTCATGGTGTCTCCGGCGACCTCCCCATCGTACTGGTGCGCGCAAATGCCGACAAGGACCATGCCCTCATTCGGCAGGTGATGATGGGCCACGATTTCCTTCGGCGGAAGGGCTTGGGATTTGACCTTGTCCTGCTTGACGAGGGCGGCGCAGCCAACACCAAGCGACTGACCGAAAAGCTGCTATCTGGCCCGCAAGCCGAAGTGATCGGTAAACCCGGCGGAATCTTTATCCTTTCCGCGCCCGATACCGAGAGCGAACACTTGAGGACCATCGAAACGGCGGCGCGCATAGTCCTGCTGGGAAGCGGCGGCGAACTTGCCGACCAGCTCGACCGGCCCTTGCCCGCTCTGTCACCTCTTTCGCAGACGTTGGCCGCTCGGGTGAGCGAGCAACCTGCAGCCTCACCTTCTATCCCGGTGGAGGATTTGCAGCACTGGAACGGATTCGGAGGCTTCACGCCCGACGGGCGCGAGTATGTCGTGCGTGTGGACGCTGTCAGACCACGAGCCCCCGTCCTTCCGCCCGCACCTTGGACCAACGTGATCGCAAACCCTGATTTTGGCTGCCTGACGACTGAAGCCGGTCTTGGCTATACCTGGTCGGAGAACAGCCAGATGAACCGGCTGACGCCGTGGTCGAACGATCCGGTTACGGATGCGCCGGGCGAGGTCCTTTATTTGCGAGATGAAGAAACCGGAGACGTCTGGACGCCGACACCGCTGCCTCTCGGTCCTGGTGCGGTCGTGACTGTTCGTCACGGCCAAGGTTACAGCCGATATGCAAGTCACAGCCGTCACATCAGTCAAGAACTGACGGTGTCGGTGCCGCCTAACGATCCGGTCAAGATCATTCGACTTCGGCTTAGCAACGACGACACCCGGGTTCGGCATGTCACCGCAACCTACTTCGCCGAGTGGGTGCTTGGGACCCAGCGCGAAGAGACGGCAACGCGGATTGTTTGCGAGCGGGATGCCAGATCGCATGCGATTGTGGCCAGGAACCCCTGGGCCGGAGATTTTGCGCAAAAGCTGGCGTTTGCAGCCGCCAGTCAGCCGTTAAGGTCGGCAACCTCCGACCGTAGCGAGTTCCTGGGCCAATACGGTTCGGTGTTTCAGCCTGCGGCCCTGGAGCGAACCAATCTGGCAGAGCGTTTTGGCCCGTTGCTGGATCCCTGCGCCGCGCTGATGGTGGAGATATCGCTGCTTCCCGGCGAAAGCAGGGAGGTTGTCTTTATACTTGGAGAAGCCGCCGGCCTCGACGAGGTCAGCAGGCTCGTCCATGACCATGCGGACGTCGAGCGCGCATGCGAAAGCCTGTCGGCCGCCTCCCGCCAATGGGATGACATTCTAAACTCGATCCAGGTCTCCACGCCGGACCCCGGCATGAACTTGATGATGAATCGCTGGTTGCTGTACCAGGTCCTGGTATGCCGTGTATGGGCGCGCACGTCAAATTATCAGTCCGGCGGTGCCTACGGTTTCAGGGATCAGCTTCAGGACGTCATGGCGCTGGTCTACAGCACACCGAACGAAGCCCGCTCCCAGATCCTGCGAGCTGCGGCACGCCAATTCGAGGAGGGGGACGTCCAGCACTGGTGGCATCCTCCATCCGGCGTCGGCGTTCGTACACGAATCACCGACGATTTGTATTTTCTGCCGCTTGTCGTTCAACACTACGTGTCCACGACAGGCGACGTTCAACTGCTCGACGAAATGGTGCCCTACATCACCTCACCGGTGCTGAAAGACGACCAGGAGGAAGACTTCAACCAGCCGGCGGTCAGCGAGCAGTCCGGCACCATCTACGAGCACTGCGTCCGTGCGCTGGAGCATGGTTACCGTTTGGGCAGCCACGGTCTTCCCCTGATGGGAACAGGCGACTGGAACGACGGCATGAACAAGGTCGGCGCGGAAGGCAGGGGAGAGAGCGTCTGGAACGGCTGGTTCTTTCTCACGGTCCTCAAGTCATTTGCCACGATTTCGGCGGCACGCGGAGATCAAAGCCGTGCCACCTGGTGTCGCGAACGGACCGAAGCTTTGTGCAAAGCCCTTGAAGCCAACGCCTGGGACGGTGGCTGGTATCGCCGGGCCTATTTTGACGATGGCACGCCGCTCGGGTCGTCCCTGAACGACGAATGCCGGATCGACGCCATCCCGCAGGCCTGGGCTGTCATTTCGGGCGAAGCCGATGCTGGACGGGCTTCAAAGGCGATGCGTGAGGTCCACGACCGGCTGGTACGGCAAGAGGACAAGCTGATCAAACTCTTCGACCCGCCTTTTGACGAAGGCTTGCTGCAACCCGGCTACATCAAGGGCTATGTCCCCGGCATCCGCGAAAATGGCGGCCAATACACGCATGCGGCAACCTGGGTTGTCTGGGCGACGGCCTTGCAGGGCGACGGCGATCTCGCCCTGAAGCTTTGGAACCTGATCAATCCGATTTGTCATGGCGCGACGAGAGATCAAATCGAATGCTACAAGGTGGAACCATATGCGGTCAGCGCCGATATCTATGGCGCGCCCCCACACACCGGGCGCGGTGGATGGACCTGGTACACTGGATCGGCCAGTTGGTTCTATCGCGCCGCGCTCGAGGCGATCCTCGGCTTTCGCCAGCAAGGGCGGTTGCTGCGGTTTGAACCGTGCGTTCCGCCAAGCTGGCCATCTTATGAGATCACATACCGAACTGGATCGACGATCTATCGAATCCGTTTCGACAACGCAAGGGGCATTGGCCGAGGCGTGCATTCTGTCACACTGGACGGTGAGCCTGTCGCGAACGGAGCCGTCCGGCTTGCCGAAGACGGACGTACGCACGATGTCCACGTCGTAGTCGGTTAGCGGCCATGCCCGAAACGCTCTCAACCGACGCCGATCTCCACCGCATGCCAACCGACGAGGATCTCGGTCGGCTGCAATTCAGCACCCTGCTGTACTATCTCCACTGCACCAACCCGGACAATGGCCTGGTTCGCGACAAGACAGAACCGAACGCCCCGGCAAGCATCGCGGCGATCGGCATGGCGCTGGCGACGATCCCCGTGGTTGTCGAACGCGGTGTCCTTATCCGCCAATTTGCAGCGAAGATTACCCGCAACCGCTTGAGATATCTGATGGCATGCCCGCAGGGGCCGGAGCCGGATTCTTCTGGCTACAAAGGTTTTTTTTACCACTTTCTGAACATCGAAACGGGCCGCCGGGTGTGGCAATGCGAGCTGTCGACGATCGACTCGGCCTTCCTGTTTGCGGGTGCCTTGACCGCCGCCACCTATTTTGACGGCGACACGGCCGATGAGGTGGAAATCCGCCAGCTCGCGATGGCGCTTTACGAGCGTGCCGACTGGAACTGGGCTCGCGATGGGGGTCCAACTTTAACGCATGGCTGGCGTCCGGAGAGTGGTTTCATTCCCTATCGGTGGCGCGGCTACGATGAAGGCCTTTTGCTCTACATCATCGGTCTAGGATCCCCAACTCACCCTTTGCCGCCCGAATGCTATGCCGCCTACACCGAAACCTATGAATGGCGAAATATCTACGGCCGCGAGCTGCTGTATTCCGGACCGCTGTTTACCCATCAACTGTCGCACATGTGGATCGACTTTCGAGGCATCCGCGATGCGTTCATGCGCCACCATGACACCGACTATTTCGAAAACAGCCGGCATGCGACATATGTCCAGCGAGAATATGCAATCCGCAACCCGATGGACTTCGCAGGCTATGGCGAACTTTGTTGGGGATTCACCGCATGCGACGGACCCGGTTGGGGCAAGCGGACGATAGCTGGGGTCGACCGAGAGTTCTTCGACTACATTGCCCGCGGGGCTCCCTTCGGACCTGACGACGGGACTGTCGCGCCATGGGTCGTCGTCGCCTCGCTGCCGTTCGCGCCGGAGATCGTCGTGCCGACTGTTCGCAACTTTGCGCGTATGAATCTCGGCATGACGCGGCTTTACGGCTTCAAGCCGTCGTTCAACCAGATGTATGCCGTGGAAAACAATCAGGCCGGATGGTGGGTAAGTCCTTATCATTTCGGCATCGACCAGGGCCCGGTAGTGCTGATGATCGAAAACTATCGGACCGGCTTGCTCTGGAACATCATGCGCAAATGCAAGCCCATCGTGACCGGATTGAGACGTGCGGGATTTTCAGGGGGCTGGCTCTAGACGATGCCGGTTGGCTTCCGCCGTCGCTGTCGATTGGTATCTTCGGGAATGCGAAGGAGATAACCTGGCGGGACGAAGGTCCGGCGGCAGTTTTGTTTTCGCCGCATGGTCACTCGACCATTGATATCCGCCGTCCACATGGAGCACCTGCCTGGCGATCGGGCGGGCGGCGCCGTGAGGCACGGATTCAGGATGCCATTATGAGTGCAAGCGTGTGGCGTGCGATCATCAGTTCCTCATCCGTCGGCAGGACGTAGAGCGCAACGCGGCTCTGCGGAGTGGATATGCCAGTCCTGCCCGCTTCGTTGGCCGCGGGATCGAGTTCTGCTCCGAGCCAGCCAAGCCGCTCGGCGATGCGAGCGCGGATTGGCGGCGAATTCTCCCCGACGCCGGCCGTAAAGACGAAAGCGTCGAGGCCTCCGAGCGCGGCGGCAAGCATGCCGGAACTGAGCACGCAGCGATGGATGAAGTGACTGATGGCGATGGCCGCACGCGGGTCATCGCTGGCAAGAAGATCGCGCATGTCGCCGGATATGCCTGACAGACCCTTCAGACCGGACGCCCTGTAGAGAAGGTCCGTAACCTCCTCCACGGTCATGCCTCTGTGGTCGAGCAGGTATAGCACGACACCAGGGTCAATCTGACCCGGCCGGGTGCTCATCGGCAAGCCATCGAGTGCCGTAAAACCCATCGTTGTCTCGAGGCTGCGGCCGTCCTTCAGCGCGCACATGGACGCGCCGCTGCCTAGGTGGGCAACGATGATGCGCCCACCGGCGATACCGGGCGCGACTTCGGCCAACCGCTCGGCAATATATTCGTATGACAGGCCATGAAAGCCGTAACGACGCACTCCGTGCTCGTAGTAGTCCCAGGGCAAGGCGTAGCAATCCGTATGTGGGGCGTGACCGCGATGGAAAGCGGTGTCGAAACAGGCGACCTGCGGCACATCCGGATTGATTTCCATCGCCAGGCGAATCGGTGCGAGGTTGTTCGGCTGGTGCAGCGGAGCAAGCTCCTGGAAAGCCGCAAGCTTGTCGAGTATGGCGTGGTCTATGAGGACCGGTGTCGCAAAGTCCGGGCCGCCGTGAACGACGCGATGACCAGTGGCGCGGAGCGTGATACCCTTTAGGGTCATCAACCACGCACGGGTTTCAGCGATTGCCGCCGGCAGGTGGTCGACCGCCTCTGGCGCATATCGACGATCAACCAGGACCGTTCCGTCGGCGGCGCTCGCCGTTAGACGAGGCCGCACTCCGATGCCATCGATCTGACCGCGAATGAAGCGCTTTGGGACGGAACCGGCGATCTCGAAGATCTGGAATTTCAAGCTCGACGAGCCGGCGTTGACGACAAGGATCGTGTCCATGTTCAGGCCGCCAATTCTGTTACGCGCCGCCGGGAAGCGGCGCAGAGTGTCGCCACCGCGCGCGACACCAGACGGCTTCGCACGCAGTGGGAACGCGATGTCAGCACGATCGGCACTCGGACACCTAGAACAATGCCCGCGGCATCCGCGTGGGCGAGGAATGTCGCCCGAATTTTTGCAACGGTCCCTGCCAGGACAGGAATAATCAGCCTATTCTGCGCGGCCACAAGCGTGCCCGGCAAGGATGTCTCGTCGCAGGGATGCGCCCCGATCGTGACGGCAGGCGAAGCCTCCCGTGCAGCGAAAATCAGGCGGTCGTATTCTGACTGCTCAGCTTTGGTCATGGAAAGGTCGGTCACTTGGGAAGCTCCCTCTGCTTCGATCAGGATGGCCTGCGAACGCGAGCGGTCTTGCTTGACCGGTCCAAGGACTGGTTGCCGCCGAATTCTTCCTTGCCGAGGCTGAACAGCTGAGCCGCACGCTCGAGGCGATCGGTTGCCGCCACCTCCGGCGCCCCGACGACACCTGCCTTGCGCAGGGTCTCGAAGATCTTTCGGCGCTCGCCTATGCCCCCGGCAGGAGTGCCGGAAGGGCCCAGGCTCGTCGATCAATAGGACGAAATCCTATTCCCGCATCATCGTCTCGAACTCAGCCCGCGTCAATCGACCTGCGCCGGCATGACTGCGCCTGATCCTGCCGATAGCTTCGAAATCGCGTTCATCGGACTCTGCCATGCATTATGCCGACAGCGCAGCGAACAGTAAGGCAGCTCCTTTCTCTTTCACCACGGCGATCTTGGTTCAAGCACTTTGGGGGCGCCTTGCGCGGTGAGCGGCTGCAGGCCGGCTCGATGCCAAACGCGGCCCGCAGGCGTAAACAGCAAGGAAGCGTCCCCCCGGCAGGCGTTCCGGCGGCGCAACGGCCGCCGGGACGACTGATGGGGCAAAGACGCGGTAGTTCGCGAGACTGCTGTCCGAGAGTTGGGCCCCAGCGGCGAAGCGATGTTTCGTGCTCGATGCCATTGCCGCCAAGACTGCAGATTGTCATCCAGCGTGCGCATTTTGCAGCGCATGATCCACTACCCTGTCACAAGGTCCGGAGTCCGCGCACAACTCGACTCACGCGAGGAACGGTAGTATTGTTTTTCAGTATTTTTTCAGTTCGCATGCAAACGGGACTGTTCGGCTTTTGGAGCAAAGACCGCCCCGTTTTTCTAATTGCAGCTCTATGAATTGGATGTTGTAAACAGGGGGAGATTTCGAAGTGAACTTAGCAAAAGCTGTTACTGCGGGTATCTTGTTTCAACTTTCTGTATTCTCATATTCAGAAGCTCTGGCGAGCGAACCATTGGACGATTTTCCATTTGTCGTCACCTGTGAATACAAGGGCCTCCATCACGCCTACTATCTTTCGAAGTTAGGGCCAGACGGCGTGGCAACCTACATCACTCCGGACCGGCTTGCCGGAACGATTTCGATAGACGGCCAAGCAAAAGCCAGGGGCGAAGGCCAGGTGGGGAGCTGTCTCGGGAAAACACTCAAGGAGCTGAGAGCGTCCGGCCAAGCTTACGACATTAAGCGCTAGAGAGCCCGACGCCATCCGATGGCCAAGCTGGAGGTCGGGGTTCGTCAAGAGCCGGGCCCCTCCAGATACCTCCGAGAAACATCGCGGCCGGGCGTTTTGGTTGCTGATTTTCGACGTCGAACACTGGCATCAATCGACGAGCGTGCCATCGGGGTCCGCAACCATCCGGGCAAACACCTCGTTCAGGCGACAAAGTGGCTAATGCCCTTACGCCCCCGTCTCCACTGTCGCTTGGATCCCATGGCATCGCGGCGGCTCGCAAGGCTGACGAAGAAGTGATTCAAGAGCGCAGGGCGTGATCGTGCGACCGACGGTGTTTCCTTGAGACGATCCAAAATCGGATGGTGAAATTCACCACTCACGGCGTGATTCATTCTGTTTGCGCCTTTTCGCCCGAGACGGCGAGCCCCGCAGCCTCCAATCCGGCGAAAAACCGCTCCTGGTCCTCGGTCCGCGCCAGCCGGCTGACAACCTCCCGCCTGATATTCGGGATCAACGCCGGAGACCGGGCCTTGATCCAGTCGATTTGCTCCTTTGCGTCAGCCGTTTTTCCAAGGCTGCCGAGGATAGAAAGCAGAACGAGGCGGTGCATTGGATTGTAGTTCAGATCCGACATGCGTGACCATAATTCGGCGGCCTGCGTGTCCCCCCGCATGAAGGCGCAGAGTGCCATTCCCACTTCGTAATATCCGCGTGGCCCGGCATTCTTATTGACGGCTTCCGAAATGAGCTGGCAGCCCCTGTCCCATTGTCCCGACATCGACAGGCGCAAGCCATGTTCGCCCGCCACCTCGGTGTCATTCGGATTGCTGGCATAGGCTGCCTCGCCAGCGCGCAGGGCGCCCGTCGGGTCATTGGCGAAGAAATTGGCAAGCATTAGCGCTTGCAGCGCGCGGGCATTGTTTGGGTCTAGCTGCACGGCGCGTTCGGCAAACTCCTTTGCTACGTCAAGCGTGACAGCCATGGGCTTCGTGTTCAACTGATACGGAAAGCGGAACTCGTCGAGATATGTCAGCGACAGAAAGGCCGTGGCGTTGGAATCGGCAGGCATTTTTTCGACCGCCCGTTGCAGACACGATTTTGTCACCTCATGCGCCTGGGCAGTCATCTCGCTGCGGTAGCTATAATAGGACAAGATACATGAAAAGGCGTCGGCGCCGCCGGCGATGCTGGCGGTGTCGGTCTGGAACATGACGCCAAACGGACGCGCCACTGCCGTTGCAATATGTTCGGCAAGACTCGCCTGCGTCTTCAGGATGCCTTGCACCTTCATGTCGGCATCGTAATTATTCGCCCATATGACCGCTCCATCCGCCCGCCGGACAAGTCTGGCAGTCGAGCGCATCATACTGCTCTCCAGCCGCACACTTCCCTGAAGAGCATAAAGCGGTTCCGTCGAAGTCTGCCCCTGTTTGAACTGCGGCAAGTCGGCAACGACGACAATGTCATTGAAGGGGACGAGCGTTTCGATGATGTCGTCGGTAATGCCGCGTGAGATTTCGGATGCAAGTCTCCCTTCCGAGCCACTTTCAAAGCGCTCGACGACAACGGTGAGGCGATTGCCGGTTCCCGATTGTGTTTCGCCTCCCGCATCGAACAATCTCTGGTGTTGAAGCATCGCTGCGGCCGAGACACAGGTGATCACCACTCCTCCGGCAAGGAGCCAGTGCCGGTATCGCGACGAATGCCGGGTTGCCCCGATTTGGCTGACGGCATCCTTGATGGCATCGACCCGTTGGGCGCCCTCTCCCGAAGACATCGGCCGATTCGATTGCAGAGCTGCGGTTTCAACGCCCGGCCGCACTTCAAAGACCGGCGCATAACCGCCCCTCGGAATTGTGATGATGACCCGATCGGCGCCACCGGCGGTCAGGTAATAGTGCTCCAGCTCTCTGCGCAGTCGCCCTGCTTCGATGCGCACACATGGATCCTGCTGAGCGTCGAAGTTCGCATCCCTGCCAAAAACAGCTTGCGCGATGGTAAAGGCCTTCAGGTAATTGCCACGACCGGCAAGCGCTTCGGTAACTACGAATTCCAGGAATCGCCTCGCCCGCTCGGGAAGGCGAAATTCCGGGCTGGAAAGTACGCGCTCGAGCTGCTGCTGCACTTCTTCCTCTGAAGCCGGGCCGCTGCCAGTCGTATCAACGCCTGCATTTGTCATCGCCCCCAGACTCCGATTTGCAAGCAACCTGCAGTATGCAATCACGGACGATAGTCCCGAGCTGGCCGAGCGGCAACATAATTCAATCGAACAAACTAATTTAGTATAAACTAATTAAAAGTATCCTGACGAGCCGACCCCGGCGACATCATCGAGAAATACCGCGGTCTTCATGACAGCAAATACTGAAGTGGACGTTTTTGCAGGCTCCATCCCCTATGAACGGCTGAAGTTCGATGCGTTTCTCGGAAAGTGCCGCAGCGGGTTTCAGGCTTCGTCGAGGATCGCAGTATCCGCCACGTCGAGCCCGACATGACGCCATGATTCCAGCCATGGACGGGGCGGATCGACAGATCGGCCGATGCCATAGCGCAAAGAACCGGATCGGGACAGATCTCGATAGAGGCCAAAGCAAGCGATTTCGTTCGATTGGGCATCATCGCGCTTTCCGGCTACTGGACTATGATTCTCATCGCTCCCTTCGCACTCCTGGTCGTTTAGTCCTGCCGTTACACTGTTGCCGATGTCACGGCCGGTCGGAAACGGGCGATCGTTGCGGCCATTTGTCATCGTCGTCGGCATGATCGCCCCCTCGCCCTCTGGTCAATTTCGCCGATGCTGCACAGACGCTTCGGCAAATTATGGACTTGAAGTTCTATGCTCTTGTCGGCTGCTGAAAGCCTGCGCCCCGGCCCGCGGCATCATCCGCCGGATCTGAAGGTAGTCCACCTAGCAGTTTCGATGCCGAGCCGGCACGAACGCGATAGGCATTGTCAGGCTCACTGGTCTTTGCAGTAGACAACGACCTCCTGCTCTATTTCCCGGCACAGCTGTTCATATTCAGAAATCAGCTTGTCTTCCCGTGGGCTCTGGTTTCGAAAACGGTCCAGCGCATCGACGGCAAGATCATAGGCTTCAAACATCTCACCGAGCGCTTCACTGCTCATGCCCGCCAGAAGGTGGCGGATATCGGGAAGTCGCAACATCAATTTTCTGCGGCCGCGTTCTCTGCTCATTGTTTGGCTCCGCCTTCGCAATCAATCCGGGAAGTCATACAAAATCGCTTTCACTTCGGATCCTTTGCAGATCCGCATCGATATGTCTTCAAATGCGTCGGGATTTATGACCTCGAACGGCATGTCTCGCACATCCGCCGCGCTCGGATCAGGACTTTTCTATTCCACGTTGCCTCGATCGGTCGCGTTCAGGGCCTTCACGGTGACAGCCGCAACGACACCGGTCAGCACAATGCCCGCAAAGCCAATCACCAGTGCCAGCACCCGCGCCGACACATGTTTGGGCGTAAAATCACCATAGCCGATGGTAAGTCCGGTCACGAACGTGAAATAGAGGGCTTCGTCGATCCGCCAATTTTCTATCCGCCATATTGCAAGGCCGGAGACGACCATGACGGATACGATGCCGGACAGGATCGGCCAAATTATGCGAAGCTGCCGAGCGAGCGCTATGAAGAACAGACGCCGCATTTTCCGGGCGCCCGGTTCGTTGCCTGTTTCTACTGCCACGACTTTCGACCTTTCTGTGGTTCAGCGTCAGGTGAGAGCTATGAAGCGTGGGGCCAGCATATCCGGGAATGCTTATCGGGTCGCATCAAGTCTCCATCCACCATACCGATACTTGCTTCAGATGATCGTCGCACCGGGACATGGCGTTCCGTTGCAGGGCGGCTTTACTGCATTCGTGGCGGCAAGACATACAGCGTTATGGCGAAGATCAAATACACCATCAGCACCAAGACACCGACGAACCATGCCGACCGTCCGCTATTGGTTACGAACATCGCAGTGATGGTCGCAAGGAGTACCATCACCACAACACCTGGCGCGAATTGCAGGTCCATCGGCGACGGGCCGATCACGTAACTCAGTAGCACCAGCACGGGTGCAACGAACAGCGCAATCTGGGAAGCGCTTCCGAGCGCGATACCCACGCTCAGGTCGAGCCGGTTCTTGCGGGCGCCGGAGAACGCCGAGGCCATTTCGGCGGCGCCGCCAACCAGGGCGACGACAATGAAACCGACAAAGGCAGGCGTCATTCCGAAGGCTTCGGCCGCCTTTTGCACGGACTCGACGAAGATCTCGCTCACCAGCGCTACGAGGACGGTTACGCCGGCGAGCGTGCCCAGGGCCAAGCCGATCGGCCAGGGCATCTCGTCATTGTGCGCGTGCTCCGCTGCCGCGAAAATCTCCCGGTGTGTCTTGAGGCTGAACAGCAGCCCAAGTCCGTATCCGACGATGAGCATGACGGCCAGGCCAAGACTGAGCTTCTGGGTGACGGCCGCGGCCGAAGTGGAGTCCATCTCGGCAACAGCCGAAGGCATCAGCAGCCCGACTGTGGCGAGAAAGAGCAGGCCCGCTTGAAGACGGGCGCTGGCTCGGTTGAACTCCTGGAAGTGGTATTTAAGCCCGCCCAGAAAGAACGAGGCACCCAGCATGAACAGCGTGTTGGTTACAATGGCGCCGGCGATGGAGGATTTCACCAGGGTATACTCCCCGGCGCGCAACGCAGCCAGTGCGATGACCAGCTCGGTGAGATTTCCCAAGGTCGCATTGAGCAACCCGCCTGCGGCGTCACCCGTCTTGGCCGCAACAGATTCAGTAGCGTGACTGAGCAGCCCGGCCAGTGGCACGATGGCAAGTACCGACAGGATAAAGAGCGTCGTGTGTGCCTCGGGGATCAATATCGCAGCAGCAAACACCAGCGGTACAGCGACCAGCAACCACAGCATGGGGCTGTCGCGTATTTCTTTTAGAAGAAGACTCAACCCTTCACTCCCGCTGGGGCAGCCCGAGCAGATCGTGGCAGTTTGCAGGCGTCAGGTGCTGATGAGCCAGAGACGGTCTGCAGACCATCACGGTTCTCAGCGCTTTCCAATCTCCCAATGGACACCGAAACTCCGCATGCGGTCCTCCTCAGTTTTTGAGACAGCGGCCGCGCCGCCGGCTCTATGAACTCCATCAGACTATATTGGCCCGTCCTCTTATGTCATTGATCGCAGACAAGGTGCGCCGCGCCATCGTGCGATTTTGTCGCGATCAATGAAGTTCGAAAACATCGCATCGATGCACTATCTGCCAAGTGCGCCAGTGAGTGGGGTGCACTTCCAGTCGTTCTCCGGTCATGGCGTTGATCCAACCACCAGCCAGGCGCTGGCAAGGGAAAATCAAGGCATGGACGCCTTCGTCGTCGATGACGGAAAGCTCTATATCCTCGTCGAATGGAGCGTCGAAGACCAACCGCCACATCACCGACTCCTTCTGCGACGATGCACGAGCGACAACCGGACAGGGGCCATAATTCGCCATGCCAGTCACGCTGTCGGCGTGGTTGCTCCGGCCAGCGCTTCGCGGTTGTCGCGATGTTTCCATTTGTCTAGTAGCGGAATCATCAGGCCCGGGCATTGATCCTGGTCAATGGAGGCGAAAGGAGCCTGGCAAGCTCGCAAGCTCTTCCGATGGAAAACGACCTTAAGACCCCATGTCGTTGATGACGAGGAATCGCTCAGACGGTCGGGGACCACTTCCTTATTAGTACGGGCAGGTTTTGCCGTTCGGACGCACAGCGCGCAAACGCGTCGGCGGAACTTCCGCCTATTTTCGGAAGGAGCTGGATCTCAATGGTGCGCTTTGGAGAGGTCTCTCCGACGGGGCCTCAATCCCTAGACCCCGACGTGCCGCGTCGCGGGAATGGGTTGCTGGTCAAACGTTGACCTTGTGGACGCCGTTGAATGGAACGTATTTAAGAGCAGTTCCTCAACGGGCTGCGCCCCTGCGGATTGGTCATTGCCCGATGTCAGTCCGATAAGGCCGCTACGGATCAGTGCCTGCGTCGCTCAGCTTGCGGCTGTTTGAAATCTCCATCGCGACCTGCGCGGCAATCTCGTGCTCGATGTCGAGAACGATCTGGTTCCGCTGCTCGCGATCATATTGCTTTGCCCAGACGACCGCCCCGTCGGCACCGTCTATCAAGCGAACATGCAGGTGAACGACCTCGCCCTCCACAAGTGCACTTCCCTGAATGTTGAACAGCAGTCCGGCCGTTTCCGTGCCGGGGTGGTTCGAATTACTAACGACAATGTTTTCAACTTTCGAGAGGTTCCCAATCAGCTGATCGGTCAGTTCCCTGGCTAAATCGTCGGCATGTGCGGTGCCGCCGACGGCCACAAAGGGCTCGACGAGGATCGTCACTCTGCTTGTCAGCGTTGAAGCAGCAGTGGCGGGGGACGGTTCCGGCGGCAGGAAATAGGATTCGAGCGGACGGATAACGGCGAGTACCGCCATGATGCCGAGCAGGACAGGGAGGCCAATCGGCAGCAGAAGATCGCGATAGGTCGTCGGCCCAGTTTGCCGTCGCATGTTCTCGCTGTCTTGCTGAGCGGCGGCTTCGCCTGCAATGCACCTTTTCTCGCCGACCAGAAACCGTGGAGCATAACCTCCTTTGGGAATCGTAATCCGTATCGGGTCGTTTCTTCCGCACACGAGATAATATCGCTCAAGTGCGCGGCGGATTCGGCCCGCCTCTATGCGGACGACCGGGTTATTCTGAGCATCGAAGGACGCATCGCGCCCGAAAACGGCATGCGCGATCCTGCAGGCCTTCAGCTGTTCGGTGCGCCCTTCGAGCGTTTCTTCAACGATATATCGCAGGAAGCGACGTCCGCGCTCGGGAACTTGGAATTCCGCACTTTCAAGTATGCGGTCAAGCTGGGCTCGCACGCTTGCGGAATCCCGAGATGCGTGGCCTTCCTCTCCGTTTTCCGATCCCATCGAGACCTCCCGCGACACGTTCGTATGGCTTCCTCAAAGGACGAATGCCTTATACTCCTCTCGGTGGTCCCAGGCTTCTTCAAATTAGCAATACGCAGGGACACGTAACCGACCGACTACCGCGGAGATTTCCTTTTTGATGCGCGCGATGAGCTTTTCGTCGTCGACGAAGCTGTCGAGGACGTCGTCCATTCGCCAGGCGTGCGGCAGGCCCAGACGATCCAGTTCGTTTTCGATGTCGTTGCGGTGAGAGCGGGTGGTGGCCTCGTCCGGTCCGGACATAGACGCTGATGATGCTTGCGTGGCTGAGGTTGTCATCATTCTAACGATCGCCTGAAGAAGCTTGGCATCTTTGTCGAGCAGTTTGGCAAGGTAGTCGATGCCACCTTGCCTTACCATCGGCTATCGCGATTTCCGCCAGGCAGTGCCAATCGACCGATCGGTCGGCTGCGTTTTGCCAGCGTGCTTTGCCTTGAACGCGACAAAGCCCACCACGATGGGGAGGCCTTTGTTGTTTTCATGTCTTGTAATTCTCGTGCGGTGACCTGATGGCGCGGAGACTTGTAGATTTTACCCTATGGCAATCGAGCCGCAGGCCTTCCACGGTTTTCTGTGTTTGAAGCGAATAGTCACGGCGTTAACGCGGAAGGTGCGAATGTATTTAAACGGCGCATTGGCCTGGGCCTCCACAGGCCATGATCTCGTTGACGTGACGATCAAATTCTTCGTGGCCCTTTGCTAAAATGCCATCAGATTTATTCACCTGGTATTTCATCGAAGCCCTTAACGATAGCGACCACTGTAAAAGCTCCGTTAACCGATGACTCTGCAATTTCGTTGTCGCCAGGCCGTAAACGCCCCACATATCAAGATAGCAATGCTCCGCGCCCTTGCCTCTGCGACTGGAGTGACCGTGGTCGTTTGGGCACTGAGCCAGCTTGTTCCCGAACCTCCATTTTGGGTGGAATTGACCGGCGTGGCATTAATTTCGGCTGCTGTCACATTCGGGTTTCAATTGGCAATCAACGAAGCGCTTCGTGATACCCAAAAAGAACTTCAGCACGCGCTCCGTCACGATCCCGTCACGGGTACATTGCGCGCCAGCGAATTTGCGAACTCAGTTGAGCAAGCGATAGACCGCAGGCGCGTGAGCAGCACGGAAAACCCAGATGGCGTCATGCTCGTTCTCAGTGTCGGTAATTTCGATGAGATCGGTCGTCGCTATGGTCCGCAATGGGCCGATACGCTGCTTCAATCGATTGTTCGGATCGTGCATTCTTCCCTGCGCTATGGTGATCTCGTCGCCCGCCTTGCCTCCGACGAACTCGGCATCTATTTGCCCGGCACAACAATGGAAAATGCCAGCAATATCTGCGAGCGCATCCGCGCGCGGGTACAGGAAACCACGTTCACAGCCGGACAAGAGCGTCAGATGTCGGTGACGGTGCGGCTTGGCGGTACCAGGGTCGAGGACCAGGCCGACTTTCAGGCACTCCGCCAGGCTGCTAACCGCGCCGCCCTGGCGGAGGAAGAAGCTGGCCCACCCCTATTCCGGGAGCTGTTCTCGTGAACGACAGGCTTTAGCGTCTGCCGCGAGTAATAGGGCTTTACGGTCTTCAGACCAGAGCTGCCTCCGGCGGACGTCGTCTTATCCCTAACGGGGACGGATAATGTAACCAGTTGTGTGTCCGCAGACCTTCCGTCACCGTTTCCCATCGCGGCCGCGCGGACCTCGGCTACGGGAACGGACAGACTTGACCCGTCATCTCGCTACCCCGCCGCTGTTCGCTTCGGTGGCCGCAACGCCGGCCGGGCTCAGGGCGCCGCAACGCCAGACGCTGTAGACCGGTTGGGTGTCCCAGTCATAGTAGAAGGCAGCTTTCAGCCTTCCCTTCTCCATCAGCTCCGCGAAGCTGCGGCGCACGGCACGGACCGCCACTTCCCGCTCGCGATCATCGACCGGACAGGAAAGCTCGGTGTTGGCAATGCCCCATTCGCTCACCCAGCACGGCTTGCCTTCCCCTTCAGGCCGGCAAAAGTCGAGAAGCCTCGTTACATAGCGCGCAAGCGCTGCATCATTCTTGCGCCCCGGATAGAGATGGATGCCGTAGCCATCGACCAGCGCATCGATCCCCCGCTTGCGCAGGAGCGAAATGAACTCGCCCGGTTCGAGCCGTTCCATGCCGCGGCGGTCGGCCTCGCCAGTGCCGACGTCGGAAAGTCCGGCCGAAATCAGAAGCGCGTCGCGGCTATAGACCGTCGCCCGCAATTCTTCCCGGGTGATGCGGAGGGCGCCGACATATGCGTCGAGCCCGCGTTCGAAGGCCGAGCGATTTGCAAGTTCCGAAACGTTGCGCGGCGTCTGCCGTCCGGGTTTTTCGTAGACGGCGAGGTCGCCATTGTAAGCGCTATAGTTTATTTCATTTCCAGGCTCGACGCCGTCGATGCGGATGCCCATTTCGTCGATGCGGCGAAGCGCCGAGCGCAACTGCGCTCGGTAGAGATCGAGATCGAGATCCGAAAGCCGCTGAACATCCCAGATGCGGCCGAAACCGGTGCGGGGACGTGCCTGCGAGGAATAGTAGTCTTTATTGCCGAGCTGGATCTCGAGGAGGATTTTCAGCCCCAGCCGGTCCGCGATTTCGAGCGCGTCAATGCTCTTGTCCACCGGCCTTGACAGCGAAAGCCGGATATGGGTGATGTCGCTTGCCGCGATCTCCTTCAGCACGCGCTCCTGATCGGCGCGGGAAACCCAGGCCAGATTTACGCGGTTAATGCCGATGCGACCGGGAAGCGGCTCGTCCGCGCCCGCTGGTGGAACCGGGATAAAGGCCCAAACCACTGCCAGCGCGCAAGCAAGGAGCATGCGCGTCTTTGCCGGCGCCCTCATCCGCTCAAAGTCCGATCTGCCCCAGAGCATTGCGGAAATTCGCCTCGCAAGCGGAGTAACGATCGATCACGGTCTGCGTGTCGATCTTGCCGAGGAAGTTGGCAAGATAGGAACGCTTGTCCGTCTCCCTGTTCCAGGTGGCTGCCTCAATGTAGGGGAAGCCGATAAATTCGAGCATCTCCCGCATCCGGTCGTCGACGGCGATCATGAGGGCAGGCGTGCCGGCCTGCATGCCGATGATGCAGCCGTGAAAGCGGCGGCCGAAGCAGAGATCGCGCGCCGACATCGCCCCGCGCCACTGGTTCGTATCGAAATAGATCAGCAGTTCGTATTTCCGCTGCCATTTCTCCGAATGCTTGTATTCCGTCCCTCCCGTGATGCGCCCGCTCGACCGGTCATAGACTGTGTCATTGTCGTCGCCTGTCAGGGAGAGGCTGTAGGCAACCACTTCGTCCTGGACGACATAGCTTGCCACGCTGTCGGGCTTGAGCAGCGCATGGGCATCCACGATCGTATCGGCAACGCTACCGAGATAGCCGCCGAAGGCGATCCTCTGGGCCTCCACCAGTCCCGGATTGGCAAGTGCCGCAAGCGAGCGCTTCATGTCGTTCGGCGAGAAGTAGAGCGACGGGCAGCCCGTCGGCTTGACGAACTTCATCCCCTGCTCCCTGAGGAACTCGGCGGTGAAGTAGCCACGCGTGAGGAAGAAGCTTTCCTTGTTCCTCAACACCTCCAGGAACTTGATCGTGCCGGCCGGCAGCTGATCCTTGAGGCCTTCCTTGCGCTGGATACCGATGCCCATCACCACAATCGGCATCTTCAGCTTCGCGAAGATCTCCGCTTCCAGATCAGCGGAATAGCCGGGGCGCAACAGATTGGCGGAGGCGAAGACGCATAAGTCGAACTCGCGGTTCACGCGCTCGTAAAGCTCGTTCGAGTCGCGATGGTTGGCGAGATGCCAGAACGGCAGATAGGTGACGTCATGACCGCGCAGGCTCTCAGCCGCTCCTTCGCCGATCAGATAGTTGCCGGTGTTGGCGATCTTCCTGACCTGCGAGATCAGGCCCTTCCTGGTCCTGGTCTCGTCGAAATAGGGCCGATGGATGACGGTCGTGCCTGAGACGTCCGCAATCGTCCGCTGCAGATAGGATGGAATGCCCGTAAGCAATATACGCATAACTGTCCTCTGAACCGAAAAGTGATGGCCCTCTGGCCGCTATAGACCAATGCCGATTTCACGAAGCGTAGTGCGGAAGGCGCGCTCGCGGTCGGAATACCGGTCGACGAGTTCATTCGTGTTGAGCTTTGCCAGATGATCGGCCACGAACTCGGCGCGGTTCTCCGCCTTGTCGACCTCGGTGATGTCGACGGCCGGTAGGCCGGTGAAGCCCAGCATCTCGCGCATGCGGTCGTCCACCGCCACCATCAGGCTCGGCACGGCCGCCTGCATGGCGATGATCGAGCCGTGGAAACGACGGCCGAAATTGAAGTCCATCGACGAGGCCCAGGCGCGCCACTGGTTGGTGTCGAAGAAGGTGCGAGCCTCGAACCGCCGCCTCTCCCGCTCGGTGCCGGGATAGGCGATATCGCCGATCATCAGGCCCGACGCGGAATCATAGACGCGCCCCTCGTCGTTAGGCTCCACCTTCATATCGAAGTGGAGGAACTCGTCCTGCACCACGTATTGCGGCACGGTTTCCGGCGGGGTCAGCGCATTCGCATCGAGGATAGCATCCTGATTGCCGCCGAGGTAGCCTGAAAAGATTGTCCGCGCCTTGCCGATATTGACGCTTGACAGCTTCCTCATGGACCGGCGCATGTTGGCCGGCATGAAGTAGACTGAAGGGCAACCGGTCGGGCGCACGAAGGAGAAACCCTGGTCCTTTAAGAAGCCGGCAGTTTCATGGCCGCGTGTCAGGAAGTAGTGCTCACGCTCCTTCAGGATGGCCAGAAGCCGCTTCGTTCCCTCCGGAAGATTGTTCTCAAGGTCCTTGCGGTTCTGCAGGCCGATGCCCAGCATGACGATTGGCATGTTAAGCCGGCTTAGGACATCCGCCTCTGCGTCCGCGGAGAGGCCTTTACGCAAGAGGTTCGCGCAGGTGAAGACGCAGATGTCGAAGTTGGCGTTAAACTCGTCGAACCCATTGCCGTTCTTGCTCAAATTGTAGAGATGCCAGAAGGGAACTTGCTTCGCATGTGGCGCGAGCGCATGCAGGGCGCCCTCACCGATGAGGTAGTTCCCGGTATTGCTGATGTTGCGCAGTTCCTGCAGAAACTCTTCCTTCGTTTCCGGCTGCTTCTGTCGCTCCGCATAGGAGACGGACAGGCCGTGGGCGCCGTTGGCAAGGCGCGTGTAGTGACCGGGAATACCCGTCACGAGAATTCGCGGACGCATTCGACTAGACCTTTCTGTTAAGAAGCGGCGCGGCAATCAGCCAATCGCCGCGACCACGGGATTTGCCGCCGCCTGCTCGCGAAAGACCGCAGCGCGGGACAGTGACGAATTCTTCACGGACCGATCGCTCCACGAGATAAAATCCGAGAAAGAGGAAGCCCATGACCGGCGTGCGGCGGTCCTGATGCAACCCTCCATGAGCGGAGCGAGCCTCTCGCGATTGCGGGCGATCTCTTCGATGATCCGCGCCACCTCCCTCACCACCTGAGGATCGGAAGGCGCGTTGATCAGTATGCCGTCCTCGCCATCGGAAATGAGCTCGTCCACCGCACCGACCGCAGTCGCGATGGGCACGCAGCCGAGTTGCTGCGCCTCGGCGATCATCAGCGGCGCGCCTTCCCATCGAGAGGGCATGACGAGAACGTCAGCCCAGCCCAGCGCCTTGATCAGATCCTTGCTCGCGAAGACGGGCGAGCGCACGTCGACGCCCAGGTCCTTCAGCCGTTCGCTCCAGGAGACCCTGGAATCGGCGAGGATTTCTCCTCCGATGGCCCGGGCTTCGAAGTTGACCTTGGAGTCCCGCAGTTCCGCGAGCGCTGCCGCCAGCCGGTCTATACCCTTCTGCTGATCGAACCGGCCCATGTAGAGAAGCCGCAAGCGGTCATCCCTGCGCTCGATCCGCCTGACGGCCAGAACCTCCGCCAGGGTCTTGGGCGGCACCGAGAAGCTCGCTCCGTTCGCAACGGCGAAGATTTTCTCGTGGGGGACGCCGTAGCTGTGCAGATAGATCTTGAGCTGTTCGGAGCAGGTCAGGAAGGCGTCGTAGCAATGCTCGTGGGCAATCGCTGCGAAGGGCTGGCCGGCAGGCCTTTTGAAGGCCGTGCTGTCCACGACGTGGAGATAGCATGCCGTGCGCGTGCCTTCGGAGCGCAGTCGCGCGATGAGGGGATGGACGGCCATCACATGATTGTTGATGACCAGGTCGAAGCCGGAAAGCTGTCCCTTCAGCGCCTCCCAGTCGACGGAATGCCCCTCGTCGATGAAGTCCTGCCCCAAGAATGAGCCCGACCCTCCCCAGGCTGGAACTCCCGCGTCCCAGAAGTGAATGTAGTCGAAGCTGGAATCGAACTCATCGATGACATCCATCCTTGACGTGCCGAGCACGAAGAGATGGGTTTCGTAACCCGCCACTTTCAATTCCCGGGCGGCCGCATAGACGACCTTTTCGGCTCCTCCGAACGAGGCATTCGGCACGAGAAGCGCCACGGTCCGCTTGCCCTCGCTATGCCCGAGCGGCAGGACTGGTGATCCTCCGACTTCCTTGCGCAGCGCCTTGTAGAGATCAGTGTAGGGCACGAGCCGGGCGGGACGCCAGGTCCACCGCCTCCCGGCCGTCTCGCGCAGTGGGCTCATTGCAATCGCGTTGACGCAGTTGATCATCACCTGCTGAGGCGTGATGAGAGAGCGGCGCGGGAGGCTTCTTGGAAAAGGGAAGTGCACTTTCAGAACGGTCGATGTCGGCCATACCTGCTGGCTTCCGATCGAGGCGAACCAGTCCACAGCATTGTTCTGGACCACCTCCTGGACGAGCCGGATCGAAAGGAAAACGAGATCCGCGGGGCCGAGTTTTTGTCCGCCAGCCCCATGAACGATCGGCTCGATCTTGCGCTGGGCGGCATCGTTGGCGAGTTGGACGAAGACGACGTTGCTGTTCTCGCTCAGGCGCTCAAGATGGGCAAGCACGTTCGGCAGCATGCGCGAACGCCGCAGAAGGTCGAGCGCCGCGCCGCTTCCGGCGACCAGGAAAGGCGGGAAATGTTCATTGTCGGGCTCGCCGATATTGCCCCAGAATGCCGGGATGATGTCGTCGAGGCGAAGCACCGTCGGTGGCTTGGTAGGATCAGTGAAGAAGGAGATCGCCGTATCTTCCGTTCGCGCAAACAGGTAGCGCGGGCACTCCTCGTGCTCGAAATCCACCAGCATCGGGCGCTGGAACAGCGGCCTGTGGCGCTTGCGCAGGAAGCTTACCGACGTGGCGCGGTCACGATTGGCCTCCTTGAAGCGGCTCTCCGCCCTCAGCCTGTACTCGAAGACCGTGTCATGGCAGGGCGTGCCGACGAAACCATGCTCGATGCAGGACAGCCAGAACTCCCAATCCTCGAAGCCGTTCTGCCTGTCGTCGTTGAAGCGAACGCCTTGCTGAAAAACATCGATCGAGATCATCGATCCGGTATCGCAGATGTTGTCGGTGATGCAGTGGACCAGTCGTGAATAGCGGTTGCCGTAGTGAGCGCGCCAGCTTACCGAAAAAGTGTCGATATTCGTGTAGACCCACCCGCAGCCACTGGAGAGGAGGTGCCGGTAAAGCGTCTCAATGGTGCCGGGAAGGACGCGATTGTCGGCGTCGAGGAAATAGACAGCCTTCGTCTCTGGAAAGCGCTCGAGGACGAAGTTGATGGCGCGATTACGCGCGCCACCCGGACCGGCGTTTTGGCCGAACACGACATGGATGCAAGGATGGGCCGCGGCGTAGAGCAACAGTTGATCGAACGTCTCGTGCCGTGGATCGCCGTCGACCGAGACGACAATGACGATCCGGCAGCTGCTAACATTCGAGGCAAATACCGACTCGATCGCCTCCAGGGCAAGTGCCGCGTGACCGTAAAGGGGCATGGCCACGGCGATCAGGTCCGTTGGCTCCCTGTTACTGGACATCGGCGGCCTCCGTAAACTGTTTGACCAACCTGAAGCCGGACACCTTGAGCCAGGAGAAATCGACCGAATCCGTGACTGCGCGGCTGAGAATCATCAGGTCCATCGGGCCGCGTGCCGGCTCGTCCAGCTGGATGTTGATGTTGACGACCTCACTGGAGCTGACTTCACGCCATCCGCTGAAGAATGCGGACGGTTTGGCGGCGCCCTTTCGCGCAAGCTCGGCCACTTCGGAACGCGCATTTGAATTGGCCGGTGCGATCAGGAAGCTGACCGCCGCGGGCTGACCTTCGGGATGATCGATAAAGGCGCTCGCCGAGAAGGATATCGTCCCGGGCTCGACGGCGCGACTGACCGCGCCTGCCGATATGCCGCTCGGCAACGGGTGGCAGACAACAGCATGCTCATGCTCGAGGAAGCGCACCGTCTGGAATTCCGGCACGATCGGCGTGACCGAAACGTCCGCGATCTGGCTCAACGTAGAGACCGCCAGGCGATAATCGACAGTGTACTGGCCTTCGAGCAGGCTGCTGGGCGCAATCATGTTGGGTGTTCTGGCGGGCTTTACCCCGGGCAGTCCCGTAAACACTTTAAACGCCAGCGGGCGCAGGTCGAGATCCGGATGCGGGAGTTCCGACCGCGCCGAATAGCGTTCGCCGGCGATCGGATAGCCGAGAGAAAGGCCGACGGTCTCCGGTCCGGTCGCCGAGATCCGCAGCCGAAGCGTGCGTGCAGCCCCTCCGCAGGCCCGGGGCAGCGAGAAGAAATTCCAGTTCGGCACGAGTTGCGCATAGGGTACCGTCCACTCGGCGACTCCTTCGCCGCTCTCGAGGTAGCTCAATACGACGACAAGCTCTCCGGCGGTTCTGGGCACCGAGTGCAGGTGAAGGGCAAACCCTGCCACGCCAAGGCTGGATATTGGCAGCAGTTGCTCGACGAAGGCGGCGGCAAGCAATTGCCCGATCCCCTCGTCCTTTGGATCGGCGTAGGGATCATGGGAGAAAACTTCAGAAACCGGCTCCCAGTTTCGCGCCTGGAAAGCATCTTCGAGCGCCCGGTAGTTTTCCAGCAGCGTCTCGCGTTCCCGGCGCAGGATCGCAAGTTCCGAGGTGATTGAGGCGCTGTATCGGGCAAGCCGGCCCACGCCGCCCTCGGTCAGCGCCCGCAGAAGCGGAAAGCTGTCCGACTTGTTGACGGGATCAAGCCGCTGCATGGGAATCGCGGGGACAGTTCCCAGTGGTCCAAGCAGCGCCAGACGCTCCCGCAAATCCGCCTCGCCCTCTTCGGAAAAGGCGACGGCGATCAATGGAAAAGCATTCTCCAATGTCGCTGGGGGATGGCCATCGACATCGAGGTAAACAACCAGATGCTCTATATCGCTCCCTTCGAAGCATGATCGATCCCGGTCCGATGCCGCTATTAGCTTTCTCGTCACCAGTCGTTTCCCAATGCCGGAAGACGTCAATTCTTGCACGCGCGGCCTCTGAAGAATTATCACGGAACAAAAAGCAAAGACGCCGAATATTCAGATATTTATCCAAATCATACCGCGCCATATACAGGGAGCCTAACAACTAACGTTGCAGTGCACAATAATAAAAATCAGCCGCTGCAAAGAAAAATATTTCATATATACTTTAAAAATCAAAGTAATAATCATGAATTCATCTCTGCATTGCGGCGAAGTAACTTTCCAGTCAATTTCTCAAGAAGATACTGTTGGCGATCGAGGCAGTCCGTGAGCCGAAAACGCCTCTCCACTGTCCGGCGCGCCGCGGCACGCATCCCAAAATGCCGTTCGGGACTCTTCAGGGCGCCGAGAATGGCCTCAGCGAGTGCGTCCGTATCGAAGAACGGCACCAAAAGGCCGTTCCGGCCGGAGCGTATAACCTCCCGGACGGGCGCTGTGTCCGATCCGATGACCAGGGCGCCGCACGCCATCGCCTCCAACATCGACCACGACAAAACGAACGGATAGGTCAGGTAGATGTGCGCGGCCGAGATCTGGAAAAGCTGGCGCAAAACCGAATGCGGCACCGCGCCGGGAAAGAGGATATTCTCCCGCGGTATATCCAGGGTTTTGAGGAGATGATCCTTCCACGCCCCGCCGCCGGGCGGCGGCACACCATAGCTGATGCCATCCCCTCCGACGAAAACGAACAAAGCATCGGGGCGTTGGCGCACAACCTTGGCGGCAGCCTCCAAGACCTGTGGAAATCCGCGATACGGCTCAAGGTCGCGCGCGACAAAGGTGACAATGGGAGAACGACCGGCGCTGAGCACACGCCCGTCCGAAAGCGTGACCGTAGTTGATGGGTCCGGTCGAAACCGCGCCGTATCGATCCCCTCGTGGCATACCGAAATGCGCCCCCGGGCGTCGGCGGGGTACAGACTTCTCTGCCAATGTGTGGGGCTAATGCCGGCCTCGATGGCCTCAAGGGATAGGAGCTGCGCGATGTTGCGCAGCCGCAGCCTCTTGCGCGTTTCCAGATCGGGCTGATCGTCGGGGGAAAACCCGATGTCCGCCCCTTCCGATCGGTAGAAGAACTCGCAATACCCCAATGCGGGCACCCGCGGCAGCACGTCCTTCAAGAACATCATGCTTCCCCAGCCGATATGGCCGACGACAACGTCGGGTACCAGCCCTTGCCGCGCCATGGCGTCGAGCGTTTCGGCAACGCGATGGCCGATTCGCGCATGGTGATCGGGAGTACCCATGTGTCTCGCCATATGCGGATCTGCACGCGGACCCGATTCTGCTCGATGTCGAACGACGCGAACGGATGGGATCTTCTGGTCTATGGTCTCGGTGATGAGGCTAACCTCATTTCCCGCCTGCGCGAGCTGAGCGGCCAAGGCAGCGAACTGACCGAAACCCCGACGATGAACAAACGCCACGTGCATCGCGTCTAGCCCGCCCCTGCAAGGTGCACGGCATCACTCACCGCTCAGACGCCGTACCGTGAGGCGCTGCCCCAGGCCAGCTCGAGCTGGTGCAGCGTCTGGAAAGCCGTCTCAAGCATCCGCTGGTCCTGGTCGCCACGATTCAGCGCACGCTCATAGGCCATCGCCGCGTCGCGCAGATTCGCCCTGAGCTGGCGTCCCTTCTCTGTCAGTTTGATGCGCGCCGACCGCTTGTCGCGCTGGGAGGCAACGCGATCGATGTAGTCGCCATCGCCAAGCTGCTTCAGATAATAGGAAACGTTGGAGCCGACATAATGCCCACGATCCAGAAGCTCGGCGACCGACAGTTCCGAATCGCCGATTGCCAGCAGAATCATCGCCTGCGCCGGCCCGATATCGTCTACACGAAGCTTGGTCAGCTCCGCGCGGATCAGGCCCGAGAAGCGCCGGCTTGCCCGCTCCATGAGGCGAGCGAGCTCGAAATACGTAACCTGCTGGAGGTCCCCAAGCTCGGCACCCTGAGGAAGCCGGGGGTCTGTTTGTACTGTCTGGCTTATTCGAAGACTCGGATCGTCATTCAGTTCCGCCAGCAAACTGAACACATCATTTTCTTTCATTCGACTCTCCGTTTCAAGAAAATACTTCAAAATTTGAAGTAATATTCAAATACGCTCATCACCATCAATCACCATGAGCTTGCACAAGTTCGTCGTTTTGTGCCAGATTGGTCGAAGCAATACTATCCTTAGGCTCAGTTACAACCAAATCTGTCCTCCAACAGATGGATCTAACGTTAACTCGAGGCAAATTTCATGCGTGAGTCAGTTCATAATGAGACAATAAGCAAAGGGAAAACCGGGGGAGGCCAAAAACAGGACAGTCCAAGGTTGCTAGTGATACAAGCAAAGCGTGTATTCTTGTCAGGGTTGCTTTATGCAGCGGCACTAAGCGTGTGTCTGAATCTATTACAACTGACGATGCCTCTGTTCATGCTGCAGGTTCATGACAGGGTACTCAACAGTCAGAGCATGGACACACTTGCAATGCTCACCATCTTGGCCGTCGGCGCCCTTGTGGTGCTCGGTGTTCTGGAATTCATCCGTGCCCTCTCTTTCCAAGCCATCGGAGGCGCGCTCGTGCGCCGGATGAACATGCCTGTCCTGGCGGCCGCCGTTCAGGCTTCTGTGGATCAGGGCCTGTCGCGCGCGACCCAGTCGCTTCGGGACATCGCAGAACTACGAAGCTTCCTGACCTCGTCAGCGGTCAGTGCGCCCCTGGATGCTGCCTGGTCACCGATTTTCCTCGGCGCCCTTTTCCTTTTGCATCCGCTTTTTGGTCTTATCGGAACCGTCTCCGCCGCATTGCTCATTTGCGGCGGCCTGGTCACCGACATGTTGACGCACCAACTCACCAAGGAGGCGAACCAAACAAATATCGAGGCCGTGTCCAGGATTGGCGCTTCGCTGCGACATGCCGAGGCCATCGAGGCGATGGGCATGCTGCCAGCTCTGGCGAATCGTTGGCGCGCCCTTCAACTGCAGGCTCTCAGTGCCTTTGAAACGAGTGGGTGCAGGAGCAAGGCGATGTCGTCCATCACCCGCAGCCTGCGCTATTCCATCCAGATCATGACGCTGGCAGCCGGAGCCTATCTGGTGCTGGAGCAGGAAATCACGCCCGGCGCCATGATGGCATCGAGCATTCTTGTCGGGCGCCTATTGATCCCCTTCGATTCGATCATCGAGAATTGGCGGCAATGGGTGCTGGCGATCGCTGGCTGGCGTCGCCTCGAGGCCCTTCTCAAGGCGGATCTTGCAATCCGCCAAACGATGCCCACGCCGCATTCGTCGGGCGACATCGTGGTCGATAAGCTCGTCTACGCCGCTCCGGGGCTGGATGTGCCCATCATCAAGGGCATTTCTTTCTCCCTCTCTCCGGGCGAAGTTCTGGGCGTGATCGGTCCGTCCGCGGCCGGCAAATCGACACTCGCGCGGCTGCTGGTCGGCATCTTGCGCCCCACGTCCGGCGGCGTCTTCCTCGACGGCAACAATACCTATCTCTGGGAGCGTGGCTCGTTCGGTCAGGTGGTCGGATATCTGCCGCAATCCGTCTCGCTTTTGGAAGGCACCATTCGAGAAAACATTGGGCGAATGGCCGACAGCGATCCCTACAAGGTGCTGGAGGCGGCGCGATTGGCCGACATCCATGAAATGATCGGACGCCTGCCACTCGGTTACGACACACCCGTCGGCGACGGACATCTGACCCTTTCGGGAGGGCAGCGGCAGCGCATAGCGTTGGCGCGCTGCCTCTACAACCAGCCTCGCCTCATCGTGCTCGACGAACCGAACGCAAACCTGGACTCGATCGGCGAGCGGGCCCTTATCCGCGCGATCGAGCGTGCGCGCGACGACGGCGCCATCGTTATCATAATCGCTCACAGGCCAGCCATCATGCAGGTCGCCGACAAGCTGCTCGTGCTCGAAAACGGCCGCATCACACAGTTCGGACCGCGAACGGCCGTGGTGACAACCACGATGCCGGGCGAACCACACCGCGAGGTAGCCGCAATATGACTGAAAAGAGCCCTCTTGCGGTCCGCTCCGATCTATCAGAACGTCGCCTCCAGCGGCATCAGCCGGCATCGCGGGATGTTGGCTACTCGAACTTGGAATTCGACCGGTTTGATAGCCGTTCGCCGCTTCGTCGTCTTGTCGTTGCGGGGCTCGCCACGGTCCTTGTGTCCTTCGGTGGATTTTTTGCCTGGGCCTTTTCGGTCGAGCTCAGCAGCGCGACGGTCGCCAACGGCACGGTCATCGTCGATTCGAAGCGAAAGACTATCAGCCATTTCGAAGGCGGCGTGATGAGTCTACTGCTCGTTCAGGAGGGTGACAAAGTTTCCGCCGGGCAGCCCCTGATCGCGTTGGAGGATACGCGCGCCCGTTCCAGCCTGCAGTCGCTCCAAATCCGACGCATTGGCCTGATCGCAAAACTGGCGCGATTGAAAGCCGAGCAGACTGACATGCCGCAAATCAGCTTTCCACGCGATTTGGATGACAGCCGGGACGATACGGTCGATGACGCCGTCAGGGCGGAGACGATATTTTTCGAAAAGCGGCGCGAGACCAAGGTCGGACGCGTCGAGGTCCAGCAAAAGACCATCGAGGAGCACCTCGAACAAGCAACGTCGCTCGGCATCCAGATCCAGGCGACCGACCAGCAAATCGATCTCATGAAAGAGCACCGGACGGCGACGGAAACGTTGACGAAAAAAGGCGCGGCACCGCGCACGCAACTCATCGAAATCGACTCCAAGCTAAGTGAGCTTGCGAGGGAACGGGGCGAACTCGTCGGCAACAAGGCCCAGGCAGAAAAAGCCGCAGCAGGCGCACAGCTTGCGCTGACCGGGATCGAAAGTGACTTTCAGTCGACGATTGCCGGCGAAATCACCACGGCACGCATCGATCTGGCGGACGTCGAAGAGCAGATCGTCGCTTCGAAGGACGTGCTGCGGCGCCTTGAGATTCGCTCTCCGCAGGATGGCATCATCAGCAACATCTTGCTGCGCACCCCTGGCAGCGCGGTCACGCCCGGCCAGCCGTTGCTCGAGATCGTTCCGGAAAACGAGCCCCTGCTGGTCGAAATGCGCGTCAATCCTCGCGACATCGACAGCATTTCCCTGGGCTCGCATACGCAAGTGCGGCTGACAGCCTATAATCAGCGCTCCCGCCTGCCGATGGAAGGCACCATTACATATGTCGCCGCGGACCAGTCGGTAGATGAAAAGTCAAACAGTGCGTTTTTCGTCGCGCGCGCCAAACTCGATCCGGCATCGCTCAAGGCAAACCCGGATGTCCACCTCTATCCCGGCATGCCCGCGGAGGTGCTGATCATCCACGAGTCACGCCGTGCGATCGACTACCTCACTTCTCCCGTCCTCGAGAGCTTCAATCGCGCGTTCAGGGAAGACTAGATTTCAAGGAAACTGGAATGCTGCATAGCAGAAATTATTTCAAGTTTTGAAGTTATTCCAAAGTAAAATATTTGCATATTACTTTATTATCCCGGACATTATCGAAACAATGTGCCAATAATATTCAATTTGGGAAATATATTTCTCAAGACAGGACATTTTAGATTCAAGATATGTTGCACTTCGGTTTTTTGCAGTGCACATTTCAGGCGCGAAATCGTCGCACCCTGCGCCGAGACGCATGAATATCAAATCCGAAGAGGAGAGGCAGATGGCCACATTGGAAGGCGGAGCATACGACGATGCGCTGTTCGGCTCCCGCTTTAACGACTTCATTCGCGCCCATGGGGGCGCTGATTTCGTGAGCGGCGGCAACGGGCACGACCTCGTGTTCGGTGACGACGGTGACGACCTGCTGTTCGGCGGAAAGGGAAACGATTCCCTGTTCGGCGGCGATGACAGCGACTTGTTGAACGGTGAAAACGGGAACGACAACCTCGTCGGCGGCTGGGGTGATGATCTTCTGTACGGCGACAAGGGCAACGACACCCTGCTCGGCGGCCAGGGAAGCGACCTCCTGTCCGGCGGCAAGGGCGCCGATATACTTTATGGCGGCGATGGTGCTGACATCATTGATGGCGGTGCTGGCAACGACGTCCTGGCAGGCGGTGCTGGCCACGACATCTTCGTCTTCGACGGCGGCGGCGGGAATGACGTCATCCTCGACTTTAACGCTGGCGAGGATCTGCTGCAGATCTCGAAGGGCATCAATGGCCTCGACGTGTCTTCGCCCGAAGACCTGGCCTCGCGTGTCACGCAGGTGGGGGGCAATGTCGTCGTGGATCTCGGCCATGGCGATACGCTCACATTGGTAAATGTCGATGCCGACGACATCCATGCCAATCCCGAGAACTACTTCACCGTTCACTGAATATGATTTCTGTGCGCCCTGCCTCCTCCCGTGGGGCGCGCAACTCCGATCCAGAGGATAGCGTGTGACGTTCGACGAATCGATAGACGCCACTGGCGTTTTCAGAAACGCAAAGATCTTTCGGCTCGGCGCGGAGCTGGCCGTCCTTATCTGGGATCTCCCCCCGTCCCTTCCCGCCACCACAAAGTGCCTGTTGTCCATGGACCAGTCACCGATACCGCTCGTCAGCATGATGCTGCCTCTTGGCAACGGAAGGCAACGAATGTTCTGGGCGATGAGACCGGAAAAGCAGCCGGTGAGTGTCGGCATTTGCACGGAACACGGCAGCACCGCCGAAACCATCGTGATGCATCCGGCGCGCACGCTGGTGCCGCTCGATGTGGAGACACTGTTTGCGGATCTCGCGCCGGATGCCCGCATCAAGTTCGTCAACAACCTGCTGACCGTGTGGCGAAGCGCCTTTCGCATCGCCAGCGACCATCTTTTCAACATGGTGGTCGAAGACGCCCTTCACGCGCTCGTGCCCCAACCGCAGGCCGCCAGCATCGTCTGCCAGATTGCGCGGGGAAGCCATCTGATTGAGACGGCTATCAATCCGGATCTTGGCGACATCACAGCGATCTATGCGATCGGCGCAGCTTCGATTACACGCATGGCCGTAAGACTTGTTCGCGGACGCAACGCAAAAAACGGCATGCAATCGTGCCATTTCATCGCAGAAGTGCCTTCCCCTCCGTTTCTCATCGTCCTCCTGAGCAAGAACGGCGTCGCCATTCGCCAGCTTGCTGACGGCAAGCCTCGCCATCCCAGTCTTCAGAGTTGGTGGGGCAAAAACCTTGAGGCGGTGGAACTGCGCGAAATGATTGTCCGTCGACTCGCCACGTTGCCGGAAAGCGGCGCCGCCACGGCGATCGACCTTCAAGTTTGTGCACCACTGGCGTCAAGTCGGATTGCCAAGTCATCGATGCATCCGTCCGGCGAGGTCGATCTCGCTCTGGCGCTCGACGACGGTCTGCTTGCCGGCGGCTGGTTCCATGCGCCGTCATCCGCGTTCGCCGGCATCGACTACGTCAAGGAGGACGGCACGGCCGTGCCGCTCGACGCCAACAGCTACGAATTTCCGGCATGGGCGCAAGGGAAGGATGAGAAGAGCAAGACCGATGTGACCGGTTTCGTTGCCTGGGTCCCGCTGCCGGAATCCCCCGGGCCGCTCCTGCAACCGCGATTTCAGATGCGCCTTGCCTCGGGAGCGGTCAGGCCGCTGATACCGACGCCACAGCCTTTCGAGCCCGCGACACAACGAAACCATGTCCTGCGCGCCGTGCCGCCACAGCATGCGGTCGACGGTGCCTTCCGCACGATTCTCGCCCCTGCCCTGCAGGACATAGAACGACGATTGGGCAAGACCATAGAGGTCGACAGCACGAAGGACTACAGCTTGCCCAAAAGCCCACCCCTCGTTTCCATTGTCGTGCCCCTCTATCGGGTTCTCGATTTCCTGCGCTTCCAACTGTCGGGGATGGCCACGGATCCATGGCTCGCAGCCAACGCGGAGGTCATCTATGTCCTCGATTCACCGGAAATCCAGGATCAGACGGAGCACCTGCTGGGCGGCCTGCACCTCCTGCACGGGCTGCCGATGAAGTTGGTCGTTATGAATCGCAACGGCGGCTATGCGCGTGCTTGCAATGCCGGCGCGCGTTTTGCACGCGGCGCCATACTGGTCATGCTCAATTCAGATGTCGTGCCTTGCGCGCCAGGCTGGCTTCAGGTGTTGTCGCGAGCGCTTTTGAAAAGCAACGAGCTGGGTGCCGTCGGCCCGAAACTGATCTACGAAGACGGATCGCTGCAGCACGCTGGACTGTACTTCGGCCGCGACCAGCGCGGGATCTGGCTGAACCACCATTTCCACAAGGGCATGCCTGGCGACTACGTGCCTGCGCAACAAGCCCGCGACGTCCCTGGCGTTACCGGCGCTTGCCTTGTGACCCGCAGAGACACCTACGAGCGCGTTGGCGGGTACACCGAGGACTACGTGATCGGCGACTACGAGGACAGCGACCTGTGCCTCAAGATCCGTCGCGTCGGGCTCCAGATTGCCTATGAGCCGGCAGCGTGCCTGTATCATTTCGAGCGTCGCTCGATCCGCCGCAGCCAGGACTACATGCGCGGCGTTGCAAGCCAATACAATTCATGGCTGCACACGCAGCGCTGGGAGGAGGATATCGCCGAACTGATGGCGAACCTGTTCGATAGGGACCACGATCGACCCGCCGCGGCGGGCATGAGAATCCGGAAGAGGAACGCAGCGTGACTCATGCGGCACTCCTGCACCCCACCAAGCCGGCCCGGCTAATCGATGAAGACCGTGTTCGCTGGCTAATCGAATCTGTTCGGGACAATCGTTTTCTTCCGCAACCGGAATCCACCAACGTCTTCGTGGGAGACGGGGATTTTCGCGCGATAGGAGCGGAGTTTCTCGGTTATTTCATTCGCATCGGCGGCCTGCGCGAAGACAGCCGCGTTCTCGACATCGGGTGCGGCATCGGCCGGATGGCCGTGCCGCTTACCCAATATCTCGATCCGAAAACGAGCCGCTACGATGGTGTCGATCCAGTCGAGAGCGGTATTGGCTGGTGCCAGCGAACGATTGTGCCTGCCTACCCCAATTTCGCCTTCCGGCAACTGGACATCGCTCACGAGCTGTACAATCCGAACGGCAAGATCAGCGGGATGGCCTTGACGCTTCCTTTTCCGGATCGCCATTTCGACTTCGTCATCATGACGTCCGTGGTCACTCATCTGCCGCCCGCGGAGGTCCTTGTCTACCTCGCCGAGATCCGCAGGATCCTGTCACCCGGCGGGCGCCTGTTCATGACCGCCTTCGTGGTCGACCGGATCGCGGCGGCAAACGAACACGGGCGGCGCGATCCGCGTCTCCCCTTCCGCCGCTATGGCGAAAGCCCATGCTGGTTCGTACCCAACCAGCCACCGCTTGCCGCGGTCGGTTTCGAAGACGGCTTTCTGGACAAGGCGCTCGAACGGGCCGGCCTTTCCGTCGCTTTGAAATCGCTTGGCCATTGGCGCGGCACCAACGCGGGCCACCATCAGGACTTCATCGTGGCGAAGCGCCGGGGAAATGGTCGATGAGCAAGCGTATTCTGGTGGCAGCCCACAACCATCCGTCCCTTCACCCGGGTGGAACGGAGATATTTGCTCACGACCTGTTCCGCGCCTACCAGCGCGAGGGGCACGAAGCCCTGTTTCTCGGCGCCACGAACCAAATTCACCGCGAAGCCAGACCGGGCACGAGCTTTCAGAGCATCGGCTCGGCGGGAGATGAGGTCCTGCTGTGGTCCGGACACTTCGATCGCTTCTTCATGAGTCAGATCGACCTTTATGGTGTTGTGCCGGACATAGCGGAGTTGCTGCGCGATTTCCGGCCAGATGTGGTTCACCTCCATCACCTGCTGCTGCTTGGCGCCGAGTTCCCTCATATCGTCCGCCGCACCTTACCCCACTGCCAGATCGTCATGACGCTCCATGACTACTATCCCATTTGCCACCACGAGGGCCTGATGGTACGCACCGGCAGCAAGGAGCTTTGTCACCAAGCAAGCCCGGACCGCTGCCATGGCTGTTTCAAGGACATTCCGCTCGATCGCTTTGCCTTGCGCGAACGCCACCTCAAGGCCCTGCTGAGCACGGTTGACCACTTCGTCTCGCCAAGCGCTTTTTTACGGGAACGCTTCGTGCTCTGGGGACTGGACGAAGGTGCGATTAGCGTCATTCCCAATGGTATCCCCACCCGAAATGCCGGCGCGCGAAGGGAGCTGCTCCAGGGCGGAAGACCGGTCTTCGGATATTTCGGAAATCTCAACCCCTGGAAGGGGGTGACCGTATTGCTCGACGCGGCGCGCCAGCTTCTGGCCGATGGCCTTGATTTCGAACTCCGCATCCATGGCGGAGCGCCTTTCCAGAGCGAGGCCTTCGTCGATGAGATCAATCGGCGCTTTGCCGAAACGTCAGAATCGGTGCAGTCCAGGGGCCCCTATCGACGCGAAGATATTGGCGATCTGGTGGCCGCGGTCGATTGCACCATAGTTCCTTCCGTCTGGTGGGAGAACGCGCCGCTTGTCATTCAGGAAGCCCAGGCTCAAGGCCGTCCGGTCATCGCCAGCAATATCGGAGGAATGGCTGAGATGATCGAGCATGGCGTCAACGGCCTGACTGTTCCACCCAACGATGCCCGAGCGCTCGCCGCGGCGATGCGGAACATAGTGGAAGAGCCGAACGTGCTGCACCGGCTCTCCGAAAACGCTCGCAAGCCCGACGACATCGACACGACCGCCCGCCGCTACCTCAAGTGGATGGAGACGGCACAGGCTCAGGCATTGGAGAGCTTATGACCAGTCCCGCTGAACGACCGGATGCCGCATCCGAACAGGACAACGCCAAGCCGATGAACGGCCGGGTGGATGCCGTTGACATGGGCCGGATCTTCGGCTGGGCATTCGACCCGATGGCGCCGGATCAACGGCTGACCATTCGTGTCCTCCTCGATGGCAAGGTGATTGCCGAGGCTGTTGCCGACCGCAATCGCCCCGACTTGCGTCGCAACGGTATCGGCGACGGCAAGCACGCATTTGAGATCGCGCTGCCCGATCCCGTCCATTCTCGGGCGAACGATATTGTCGTCATGGCGCGGAATGGAAGCGGTTCCGAGCAGGCCCTGCGCGTTCCCCAGCCAGACGAGCAGGCGGCCGAGGCTCTTATCGCCGCACCGCTGGCGAAAGTGCTCGATAAGCTCGATTTGCTGATGGCGGCGCAGCGGCAGTTGCAGGTCTCACAGCGCTCGCTGCAGCGCGCACCGGAAATCGACGCCGACAAGACCGAGACCGCCGGGCCCACCGATGTCAGCAAGGCCGTCGAAAGCCTCAAGGTGGATATGAGCCAACGGCTGAATGATTTCGACGTCCACCTGATGCGGCTGGATGGAGTTGTGGCAGGAATGGAGAAGAACCTGAATGCGTTGCGGAAGCGTGCGAACGGCGAAATAAAGCCCCTGCTGCTGCTGCTGTTCGTTCTCGTGGGATTTGCCGCGGGCGCCAGCCTTACGCTGGTTGCCAGAATCTGATCCAGGGAGGGTAAAGCGTGCTGGTGAGAGAACAATCCCCCGCTGTCATTAGTCCCTCGGCAGGCGGGCATGGGGCGAGCAGGGCAATGCGTTTTGGAAGGGTTATCGGTTGCCGCGTCGACGAGACAACCTGGCTGATCATCGGCCTCGGCCGTGTCACGGCCGGCGACGTGGTGGTCGGCCTCGGTGAGGATCAAGCAGTCACGTCAAGCTTGTTTGTCTCGGAATGGCGATTGGCCGCATCCTCACCGCGGGCCAAGCACGGCTTCGCGGCGCTCCTTCCGGATGTGGGGACGGACCTGGCCATGACCACGATCCGGTTCGGAGAGGAGGAGACGGGCGCACGCTACGTCTTTGCGCCCCGACTTGCCTCCCCGGAGGAAGCAGCCGCGCTTGTGGTCGAGTCCGCGGGATCTCAGTCAGCCGCGGTCGTCGACCAGCTCGTGGACGCTCTGATGGTCGGCAATGTCACCCGCCGCAAACTTCTGACCATAGCGGCGCTTTTGCAGTCGGCCCACGCCAGCGATGGGTTTATCGAGTTGATTGGTGAGAGCCATGATGGCGCGACATTCCTGCAGGGCTGGAGCCGCGCCATGGCGCCGGGGCCTTGCCGGGTATCCGTGGTCGGCAACGTAACACCGGTGGTCGCGGAGTGCGGTATCGCCATCTTTCCTCGCCCGGACGCTCCCGATGGCGCCTCTGGTTTTGTCGGCCTACTCGAGTCCAGCCAGGCTGCCCGCGGCCTCGACATCGAAGGTCTGGTCTTTCGGGGGCGCGCCGGTTGGAGGTATGTTGCGGTCCACCCTCGAAAGCGCATCGCCGGCCCTCTGGAAACGCCCGAACATATCAGGTCGATTCTGCTGCGGACCCATGGCGCGCCGGACGTGCTCCTGTCCCTGCGAGCAGCCGCCAACAGTTTTGAGGGCAAAGAAACCGTCTCCAGCCTGCCGTATCCCGTCCGGATGGGTATAGACAGCACATTTGAGGCCGATGGAGGAAACCTTCTCGTCTCCGGCTGGCTTTATGACCCCGACGGCCACGTCGCAACGGTAAGACTGCGTCGAGGAGATGCCGCCGCTGGCCTCGACGAACGCTGGGCGCGCTTCGATCGCCCCGATGTCACGGACAGTTTCAACGACCAGCAGCACTTCACGCCGAGCTTTCGGAGCGAACAGAGCGCGCATGGCTTCATCGCCCACGCCCGATTGCCGAATGAAGATCCTGGTGCGCCCCTCTACTTCGAACTAACCCTGCACGATTCGCGCCGTGCGTTTCTGCCAGTGAAACCAACGCGGGTTTCTGCGCGCTTGGCGGCATTGCGCCAGATCGGCTCCATCGATCCGGCAAACTGTGCGCTGCCGGCGATAGTCGATTCACAAATTGTCCCGTTCCTCGGACAATCCGGAAGGTTTACGCCGGTTATCGAGACAACCCTCGATGCCGGCTCCTTCGATGAGGAAAACAGCCCGCCAATCGTCATCGGCGCCGGGGAGGGCGAGGAGGACATTTCCCCGCTGCTGGCCTTGCTTGCGCTCGATCCGGAGACGCGGCACACGCCGATCGTGATCGCAATGCCCGCGGAGCGGTTTCGCAGGCAGGTTGCTCGCCTCAGGGAACTCGCGCGGTTCTATAGCCTTTCGGCCAGACTGGTATCGGTGAAGGGAACAGGCGACGTCCACGACATGCTGGAAGCCGGCACGCAAGCACTCTCCTGTGAAACGGTCGTGTCGCTCTCCGCTTCACTGATCCCGCGCGGGAAAGGCTGGTATGGCAAGCTCTTGGCCACGGCCGCGACGCTCAAAGGAAGCATTGTCTCGCCCGTCCTGGTTTACGAGGACCATTCCATTCGCTGGGCCGGAAGCTGGATCGATGACGGCAACTGCGACGAACCGGTCGTGGGCCGCTTTGCTGGATATCCTCTCAAAGCGGTTGCCGAGATGAAGCTGACCCGTATCGCGGCGGCCTCGCTCGAGTGCTGCGTCATGCCTCGCGATGCCCTGTTGCGCGCCGGCGGCTTTTCCGGCGGCTATCTGGGCGCGCAGGAAAAGGGTCTGGATCTCGGCCTCCGTCTCAGCCGCTCCGGGTTTGACTCCTACTTGCTGCCATCGGTGCAGATGTGGGGCTGCGACGACGCAGGCAACGGTGATAGTCCAGCGATGGCGGCTCTGGTGGAAGAGATCGATCGAAAGATCTTCAAGAGCCAATGGTTGCCTATCCTCACCGTTGAAAAGCAACCCGAAAGGAGGCCCGCATGAGCGAGCAGCTTCGCGTCCTTGTCGTCTCGCATGCGCATCCGACGGTTTCGCTCGGTGGGGCGGAAATCGCCTCTTACAACCTGCATCGCGGCCTGAACGCATTGCCGAACGTGCAATCGGTTTACCTGGCCCGGGTCGGCCATCCGGTCCCGCGACATGCCTCGTCCGCGCTGATGAGCCTTCGCCTTGCCGAGGATGAGTTGCTGTTCCACGCGGACGACTACGACCATTTCTTTTTGTCCAATGGCGATACCCAGGCAATCAGCCGAGACCTGTTGCGTTTCGCACGCGATCTCAGGCCCCATGTCGTGCATTTCCATCACGTTCTGGGCATTGGCCTTGAAGCCCTCTATGCCCTTAGAGAAGCATTCCCGCACACGGCGATACTCGTCACGTTCCACGAGTACCTTTCGATCTGCCACAATCACGGGCAGATGGTAAGACGGCCTTCCGGTCAGCTCTGCGAAACAGCATCCCCCGTCGCCTGCCACGGCTGCTTTCCCGACATCCCCGTCTCACGCTTCCTGAAGCGAGAGCTGTTTGCGCGCGGGATGCTTGGCCTTGCCGACGCTTTCGTCTCCCCCAGCCGGTTTCTGGCGGAGCGCTACGTCGCATGGGGGATCGAAAAGGACAAGCTCAGCGTGATCGAGAACGGCATCACCGTAGAAACAGCTGCGCCCGCGCGAGAAGCCCAAGGTACAAGCCCGCGCCGCAACCGCTTTGCCTATTTCGGACAAATGACGCCGTTCAAGGGGGCCGACCTCCTGATCGACGCCGTTTCGCGCATCCCGAAGGAGATATGGGGCGAAGATTCCTGCCTGATGATCTTCGGCGGCAACCTCGAGCGACAGCCGATCGAATTCCAGGAGCGGATGAAGAAGCTCATCGCCGACGCAGGCCACCGCGTCCGTTTCTACGGCGCTTACCAGAACGCGGACCTGCCGCGTCTCATGCGTTCGGTCGACTGGGTGGTTATGCCGTCCGTCTGGTGGGAAAACTCGCCCATCGTGATCCAGGAGGCCCTGCTCCACCGTAGGCCGATGATCTGCTCCGACATCGGGGGGATGGCCGAGAAGGTGCGTGACGGAAAAGACGGCCTGCACTTTCGCGCAGGCAGCAGCCAGGACCTCGCGGACCGCATCGTCGAAGTCTTGGATGATAGTCAAATCTGGGAGCGGCTGCGCGTTTCCATGCGACAGCCCGCCGACCGCCTCGCCTGCGCGCAAGAACACGTCAAACTCTATCGCGCGCTGTTGCGGCGGAAGCTGGATGCGGCGATGACCGAGAGCCCCCCGCTTCTCGCGCACTCGCTTTAACGAGGCTGGCCCTGTGAAGCGCTGAAAGCGCTTCGACGAAGAGAGGTTCGATCAACCGAACTCTTGAGAAGCCGTTCGCAAGATCGCACGGAAGGCTCCCTACATGCACACGAAAGTCCGCAAGACCATCATCCCGCCGCCGGTTTGGAACAAGGATGCTGCCGGCAACCATAAGCGTTGGACCTGAAATAGCTGTCACTCTTCAGCAAGGCCATCTTGTCGAGTGGCTCGGCAACATTCGGATCACAATTGCGCGGCGTCCTCCGCCCCGAGGCGGCGCGCGATACGGCCGTCCAGTTCCGCTAACCGGCGGGCGAAACCAGGATTCTCCGGCTGATATGTCATGGCGTCCACAAGCATTGTGCGCGCCGTCGCAAGCTCACCGTCGAGAATGTGGCGGTTGGCCCGATGATAGAGGAAGTTTGCTCGCTCGACCGCAGAGAAAGCCGATCCGAAGCGTGCATGAAACCGGTCGGCCCAGGCCCGATGCCTGGTGATTGCCGTCATAGCGATCTGATAGGGACGCATCGGCGCCATGACTCGGGCTGCGCGAGCCAGAGCGCGTAGACGCGGAAGATCGTCTTCGCGGCAGGCGTCGATCAGCGACAGGGCGCGTACCGTTCCGGTGAACGCCCGAACGGTGCCATGGCCTGTCATGTGGACCGGCACGAGATGCGTCCTCGCCTGCAGCGTCGCGATGCGAACTGCGTGCTGGTGATCGACGGCGTGGAACGGATCGAAGAAGAGATAGGCCCGGCCAGTTGCGTGATCAGGCGCAATCCCCATGTTGGCGTGGAGGTCGGGCGAGAAATGGCGTGCAAACCTGCCATCGAAAGGAACGGCCTTCGGTTCGATCGAGGCCTGAGGGCAAAAAGCGATGGCAACGGCGGCGTTGAAGCGCCTTCGGTACCGCAACGCCGCGTAGCCGCCCTGCGAGTGCCCGTAAAGGATCCGCTCCGGTGCTGCGCGCAGGATGGGCGCAGTCGCCTCGACCGCCTTGACGACGCTCGCCGCCGGAAACCAGTTCGGCCGTCGGCTGATGAAGCCAAGCGCCGAAATGTCAGCTTTCTCGCAGAACCGCTGCCCCCAGAAGCGGCTGCCGTTCGCCTTCATTTCCATCTCATTAAAGGTGACGAGAAGATAGGGAGATGATCCTGAATGGTGTATCACCTCCAAATTCTCATCTGAAAATACGAGCATGCGGCGATCCATCAGCAATTACGGAAAAATATACTTCAATATTTGAAATATACTGTCGATAATGAAAATATGCGTAAAAACAGACTTGAAATCAACTCCGGATTTATACCCGGGCGTGACGTTATATTTCTTGATCGCTTACACCAGCCTACAGAAGAGGCCTATCGCGAGTGCTGCGTCGAGATGAACTGTGCAAGCGCTGCAAAACGCTCGGGGCTGTTAAGCCTCGTTCCCGTGGCAGAGCGGCGGTTCCGCCGCTCTCTTTGCCGTTTGATTCACCGCTAAAAGCCCTGCTGCGGAGATGCTTCTCAGCCGCATCGACGGCCGCGAGGCGGCGCGCCACCACGTCCTGATTTAGCCGCATGTAGAGTTTGGAGGAGTGCTTGACCGAGGGCCAGGTCGGCTCGTCGCTTCTAGGGGAGACCACGCGTTTTCCGGCCGCCAGAACGCACAAAGCCCGCCGTGTGGCGGGCTTTTTGTGTATCTGGTTGCGGGGCCTAAGACCACAGAGACTTGTAAATAACTCCACGTCGCGCCCAACACCGTAGGCTACCTACCATGTTTCTTGGCGAGATAATTCGAAATATATCAACTATGGCGCCAAAAGCAGACATTCGATTTTCGCCCGGAGCTCGGGCGTACTCGATCTGCCATTAAGCAGCCCACAGGTTTGACAGGCAGCGGATGAAGAGACGCTCGACTGCCCAGTCCAGGAGCCCGACGCTGACACCTCCGACAATGGCAGCTCCATGGAGAACGACGGGAGCGATATTGGTGGTGCCATCAGTATTTCCGGCATCAGCCTATGTACGAGATGAATGTGATAGCTGGCGGCAGCTACCCGCGTGGTCCACCTCCCATTATCATCGCCACGTTCATCTTAGGTTCATTCCAATCACCCCAAAATTACCCCGATGGAAAAAGTTGGTGACTGGATGAAAAAGACTGGTCCATTGTTAATCGCGATTGCTACGGTATTTTCTGGCGTGGCCCCAGCCCAAGCGATGCCTATTTCAGAGATACGGGTGACGGATTTGAGCGCTCTGGGCGTGGACTTGGTCCACCACAAGCCGGGTCACTACGGTGGCCCGCCGCACGCGCGCGGATACAATCGCTACAGCGGCACACGTTACAGCGCTGGTCCGCGATCAGGTTATTACAATGGCTACCGGGGTTATCGCTACAATCGAGATGGCTATCACCGGCATAGTGACGGTTGGTGGTATCCACTTGCAGCATTTGGAACAGGACTGATCATCGGCGGAGCGATTGCGTCGCCACCACGTCCGGCCTATTCGAACTCGAACTCGGCCCACGTTGACTGGTGCTACTCGCGCTATCGTTCGTATAGTGCCTACGACAACAGCTTCCAGCCCTACTATGGGCCTCGTCAGCCGTGCGTATCCCCGTATTATTGAAGCAGCTTCACTTATAAGCGCGCGTGCGATGGGTCCTGCCCACTCCGTAGCCCCGTTGCCGCTGGTAGCGGGGCTTCGGCATTTCAGATCGATTGAGCGGTATCGGGCGCAGGTGACCTTCGGGCCACAAAAGGACATCCGTCTGCGTCCGCTTTGGGCCGGAGAACGAACCCGCTGCGCGGGAGGGTGCCTGCGGTTGAGGTAGCGGGCACGGGCAGGATTTGAACCTGCGGCCTTCAGGTTATGAGCCTGACGCGCTACCGGGCTGCTCCACCCCGCGTTATTGTTATGAGCGGAAGGGACCGCGTTATTGGGCCGGCATTGTTTTTGGCCGTTTGTGTTGAGAAGATTTAGATTGTTGCGTTTAGCAGACCTGGCGGCGACCGACTCTCCCGCGTCTTGAGACGAAGTACCATGGGCGCTGGGGCGTTTCACGGCCGTGTTCGGAAAGGGAACGGGTGCAGCCACCCCGCCATAACCCCAGGTCAGCGAAGCGCAACGAATTGAGAAGCTGGATTTGAGCGAACTGGACAGGAGGTTTATGCTTCGCGTTTTCCGGCCGCCTGAACGCACAAAGCCCGCCGTGTGGCGGGCTTTTTGTGTATCTGGTTGCGGGGGCCTGAAACCACAGAGACTTGTATGGCCTTCTTCGGATGTAGGCACCGATAAGCAGCCCATGCCTCGAAGCACTTTCGCGACGGTGGTCAACGGGCAGCTTCGCGTGTCAGAAAATGGAGATTGCCGCCTAACTCGGAAACGACGAGCCCCCGGTCGTCCCAAACGAGGACGGACACTGGTCGCGTCAGGCCGTCGAGAATGATCTTTCGGTCGTGTGTCATTTTATTGAGCTCGAGCAACCGCCCGCTACCCTCCCGAAAACCTTCTTTTTGGTTATAGGTGCCGTGTTCGAGGACAAGCATCTCTCCATCATTGTCGAAAGCGATACTCACTGGCGCATTGAGTCCTTCGACGTCAAGCTGCGGCTTCAACGCATGGCCGGCTTCGGGAAGCGAAACGATCTTTCCAGCACCAGCAAGGAAAGGAAAGCCGCCGAACAACGCAATATAGAGGCGCCCGTCTCGAAGGGCGATGCCGGTCGGCACCGCGTCGACTTCGTAGCTGTTGCCTTCCGCGAACTCCGTCGGCGAAAGGCTGCGCAACCCCGTTGCCGCACCCGCCATGCGGCGGAATGTCATGAGCGTACTTTTCCGGCCGTCCGCCTGCAGCCGTTCGACGCTGTTTCGAGCGGAGTCGATCACGTAGTAGGTTCCGCCCGCCACGATGAAATCGAACGGATTCCAGAAATCGCTGCTGATGATACGGGCGTGACCGGCGGCGTCGATCGCAACAAGAGCGTGATCAAACGGACCCTCATCGGAATTGACCGGTGTCCACCCCTGGGCGACCACAAAGACATCGCCGGTCCGGACCACACGATAGGGACCGGTCGGGTCGCCGATCACGTCGAAGCCATGGGGAAATATCGGACCGAATGTGACAAGCTTGCCATCCACACCACGCCGGTAAAGCCGACCGCTGGCGAGGTCGCTGACGAGCAAGCCTCCGGCATCACGGGACAGGCCGGCGAAAGCGGCGCCCGGCATGTTAAAGGTCTCGAGCTTGTAGCCGGGCGCAACCGCCGGCTCGGCGCCAGCGCTGGCTGCTAGGGACAGGAGACCAGTGACAATAATCAAGGCGCAGAACGGACGCATCGGAAGCCACCATTGGCCGAGAACCGGAAGTCGGGATCATAGGCGAGGCGATAGGTCGTGGTAAGGTGATTGGGATCGCTGTTCCATGAGCCGCCGCGAAGCACGCGGTATAGCCCGCTGCTTCTTGCGACGGTCCCGCCTTCATACGGCGCATAGTAATCGTTAGTCCATTCCCAGACATTGCCGATCAGATTGAGTACGCCCTCTTTGCTCGCGCCGGCAGCAAAGGCCTCCGCAGGCGCAGTCATCACGTAGCCATCGCGCGCGTCGGCGGTGCAACAGGCATCCGCTCCGGAATTTGCCCGCATACTGCCGGGGCGCTCGGCGCCCCATGGAAACGCGCCGCCCTCTGGTCCTCGCGCTGCCCTCTCGTATTGCTGCTCCGACGGCAGAGCCAATCCGTAGTGGCGGCAAAAGGCATTGGCGTCTTCCCAGTTCACTCCGACGACCGGTCTGTCGTCCAATCCCAGGATCGGATGATTCGCGTAGAAGGCCGGACGGTGACCGCTGGCATGGATGAAGCGCCAATATTGCCGATTGGTGATCTCGGTACGATTAATCGCGAACGCTCGACCCTCCAGCGCGCGGCGCGGGCGTTCGTTTTCGGGGCCGTCGTCACGGCCAAAGACGAACGCGCCCGCTGGAATTTCAATCAGCGGATTTCCAATGATCGGGCCGACATCGGCAGCGGCCCCGCGGAATGCAAGGGTGACCGCCATCGCCGCCGCGCAAAGGCTAGAAGTCAACACGATCTTGCGTCTCTCCATCGAACAGAAACACCCGATCCGTGGCAACCTTGACGCCGATCTGCTGGTCGATCAGACCTATGAAATTCTTGTCGGCGCGCAAGGTCATGAGCTGGCCACCCAACCGCAGGCTGACAAGCGTGTTTTCGCCGGTGAGTTCCACCGAATAGATCGGCGCAACCAGGTTGATGTCCGGATCCGCGGCTTCGGTCGGATGGACGTCTTCCGAGCGGACACCGAGGACGGCGTGAGAGAGGTTTGCCTGGCCGATACCCCCCACCTTGAGGCCGGCACTAACGAATACGCCGTTCCTCACTTCCCCCGGAATCAGGTTCATCGGCGGCGAGCCTATAAATCCGGCAACGAAGAGGGTGCGCGGATCGTTGTAGATTTCTCGCGGCGTCCCGAGCTGCTCGATCACGCCCTTGTTCATCACTGCCACGCGGTGGGCAAGCGTCATGGCTTCTATCTGGTCGTGGGTGACGTAGATCGTCGTGACCTGCAGTTCATGTTGAAGGTGCTTCAGCTCGGCGCGCATCTGGGTGCGAAGCTTGGCATCGAGATTGGACAGCGGCTCGTCCATGAGAAAAACCCGTGGCGTACGGACGATGGCGCGAGCGAGAGCTACTCGCTGGCGCTGACCGCCGGAAAGTTCCTTCGGCAGACGTGACAACATCGAGTCGAGCTCCACACGCCGTGCGACTTCGGCTATCCGTCGCTTGCATTCAGCAGGTGGCACTTTGCGGATCTTCAGCGGGTAGCCGATATTGTCCTCAACGGTGAGGTGCGGATACAAAGCATATGACTGGAAGACCATTGCAACGTCGCGATACTTGGGCAAAACACCATTGATGCGGTCCGTATCGATGTAGATATCGCCCAGCGTTGCTTCCTCGAGACCCGCAACCATGCGCATAGTCGTTGTCTTGCCGCAACCGGAAGGTCCGAGCAAAACGAGAAACTCTTTGTCCCTGATCTCGAGGTTGAAATTTGTCACGGCGACGAATTCGCCGAACTTCTTGCAGACGTTTTTGAACGTGACGGACGCCATAGGATTCAACCTTTGACGGCGCCCAGAGACAATCCCCGGACGAGATGCTTCTGGACGATGAAGGCGAAGATGACGATTGGCACGCATGCCATGAACCCGGCCGCACTGATTTCGCCCCAATAGGTGTTGTACTGCGTTACGCGCCCGGCAATACCGATCGGCAGCGTCTGCGATTGCTCGGTCAGCGTAATGATGAGAGACAACAGAAACTCGTTCCACGAGATGATCAGACAGAAGATTGCAGTAGCCGCCAGCCCGGGCCGGGCGAGAGGCAACGCTACGTGAAGGAATGCGCCCCATCGCGTGTCGCCGTCAACGATCGCTGCCTCCTCCAGCTCGACCGGAAGATCCTGGAAATAGCTCTTCATCATCCACGTCGCGAAGGGCAGATTGAACGCGGTGTAGGCGACAATGAGAGCCGACTTCGTGTTGAGCATGTCGAAATAGTTGAAGAACAGATAGAGCGGAATGATGCTGACGATGGGCGGCATCATGCGCGTCGACAGGATCCAGAACGAAATCTGCTTCCGCCACTGCCACGGATAGCTGAACCGTGCCAGGGCGTAGCCCGCCATGGTGCCGAAGGTCACGGAAACCATGGTCGTTCCGACGGCGACAAGAAAGCTGTTCAGGGCGTAGCGCAGAAACGGTCGTTGGATGAACGCCTGGTCGTAGTGTTTCAGCGTCGGGTTTACGGGCAGCCACTCCGGCGGCACTGCGAAAATGTCGATATCAAACTTGAATGAGTTCGATGCAATCCAATAGATGGGAAAAAGTGTGACGACTAGCGCGACAAGGATCGTCAGATAGGCCGACAAGCGGATGAGCACCTCTTTGGTGCGGCTGCGCGCGTGTATGGTTTTTGCCATTGTCATGGTTAGTCCGCTAGCCGCATGCGTTTCATGAACCAAGTGCTCAGAATGATCGTCACAAACAGCACGAAAAGCGACATCGCCGCCGCGTAGCCGGGATCGGCGAAGCGGTAGGCGACCTGATAGATGTAAAGGCTCAAGACCTTGGTCCGGTCAGCCGGGCCTCCTCCCGTTAGGATGAAGACTAGATCGAAAAGACGCAGTGCATCCATGACACGCAGGAGCAAAGCAATCGCGATAACTGGCTTGAGGAAGGGCAGCGTCAAGTCCCGGAACTGCTGCCAGGACGAGGCGCCGTCGAGCGCGGCGGCCTCGTAGGGCTCAACCGGCAGGCTGGCCAATCCCGCCAACATCAGAAGGAATATGAACGGCGTCCATTGCCAGACATCAGCGACGATGATCGAGAACATCGCGAGGTTCACGTCCCCCGCCCATGCCTGCAATGGCAGACCAAGGCGGAACATGATTTCGTTTAGGACGCCGAATTGAGGCTCATAGATGAGCTTCCATGTGATGGCGACCGCGATCGGCGGCAGCATCATGGGGATCATCAGGACGGTCTTCAGAAAAGTCAGCCTGCGGATGAATTTATCGAGGAGCAGCGCTAGACCGAGACCAAGCAGGAATTCGGTCGCCACCGCCACGACTGTGAATATGGTGGTGTTCCATAGCGCGACATGAAATTGCGCGTCGGAAAGAAGCCGCGCGAAATTGCCGGCACCGACGAACTCCCAGGGCAGATCGGGATTCGGGCTGATTTTGTGAACCGCCGCATAGAACATGTAGACGCTGGGAAAGATCGTCAGCCCCAGCAGTATGAGGACCGTCGGCGCAAGCATGAGGAAGCGCAGGTGACGCTCTGCCCAACGCTCCAGACCACTACCCGGCCGGAACTCTGCAGTCGATGTGCCGCTTTCGGACGTCAACATTGCCCTCTTCCGTAGAGCGCCATCCCGGCTTGGGTCCGCAAACCCGGCTCCGCCTGGCGGCTAAACAGAGCGCCGCGTCCGATTGGACACGCTAAAGACGCTCTATCCCTTTGAACCTGCGCATAACCTTTCCGAAATCGTTATGCGCTAGTAAATGTTCGTAATCCGTGAGACCGCCTCCTGAGCATTCTTTAGGGCTTCTTCTGGTGTGACCGTGCCCGCGACGGCTTTGGAAAGCTCTATGCCGAAGGCATTTTCGATCTCCGGCCACTTCGGGTGACGCGGGCGGGGGGTCGAGGCCTGGATCGCCTCCATCAGCACTGGATAGTGTCGGAACTTCTCTTGCGAGGTCAGTTCGGGATCGGTGAAGACCGAGGTCCGGACAGGCGGATTGCCGCGTGTGGCGGAAATCTTTATCTGTTCGGCCGAGGTCGCCCACACCATGAAGTCGAAGGCTTCCTGCTTGTTCTTGGAAGCGGACATGATGCCCATGGTCCAGTGGCCGATTTCCGAGCTGCCCGGTTTGGTTCCAGCGGGAATGGGGCTGTAGGAGATCTTGCCAACCATCTTCGACTGGCTCGGATCTTCGAAGGTCGCAACCCAGTTCGGCCAGTTGATCGATGATGCAGCAGTACCGGCGGCTAGCGCCGTGCCGACCTCGTTGGCATTGTAGCTCTCCACGCCTTTCGGCGAGACGTCGCGCAGCGCCATGAATGTCTTCATGGCAGCGGCCCCTTCCGGCGTGTCGATCGTTACCTTGGTTCGGTCGGAGTTGAACATATCCGCGCCATAAGACCAGAAGATCGGCATGAAATCGGCAACCACGGGGTTGCCCTGACCGCCGCGGAAGACGTAGCCGAAATAACGGCCACCTCCGTTTTCGGTCAGCATCTTGCTCGCCTTCAGCACGTCATCCCAGGTCTTCGGGACATCAACGCCAGCTTCCTTGTACTTGGCAGCGTCATAAAAGAACATCTGGGCATTTCCTACATAGGGCAGACATACATAGGGTCCCGTATTATAGGGGTTGCGGCAGACCGCCAGCGACTTCGAAAGGAAATCGCTGTCCGGTCCTTCCATTCCGGCCTTCTTGAAGAAAGCCGTTAGATCCTCCAGATGTCCGTTCTCGGCAAAAAACGGAATCCACGGGTCGTCCATGAGGATGATATCGAAGACGCCGGACTTGGTGGCGCCGGCATTGGCGCCCTGCTCGAACACGTTGGCATAAGGCGCCTGAACGGCCTCCACCTTCGTGCCCTTCATCTTCGCGTAGTCTTCAGCGGCGGCCCTAAGGCCGTCGCCCTCGCTGCCCGAAGGTACGAGGATCGTGATGTCGGCCCACGCGACTCCGTTGATCGCGAGTGCGGACGTCGCAATAGCCAAGGTGAGAAACAATTTGCGAAGCATTGCACACCTCCCATTCCGAGCTGTTATCCAGAGGCCTTTCATAGGAGGCCTCGCCCTTTCCGGCATGGCGGAAAATGCTACTACGACGCCGGTGCGAACCACTTTCCGACAAACCGAAAGATCCCCCGCATCTCCTCCTGGAGCCGGGCGTTTTCCGGCGTTAATTTTATCACATCGAAAGCTATATTTAGAGAGCTTATATTAGCATTCTGTGGACTTTCGCCTTAGCAATCAGGAAGGTTTGGGAACTAGGTTCTGGTTTCCTGGTGCTGGGTTGCGCCATTGTTCCCACGGGCAACTCATCGCTTGCGATGTGCTAGGCCCGAACGCAAGAAGGCCCTCCACGATGGTAGGGCCTTCTTGTTGATATAGTTCGTAAATTCTGGTTGCGGGGGCGTGATTGCACCGAGACTTGCATTGAACGCAGCTCACATTTTGATTTGACACGCCGTTTCTCTTTTAGCGCATCAGCGCTTTAGAAAGCGCTGATCTGGAGAGGCTCTTTGCCGCGTCCCCTGGTGATTGAGCAGCGCGAACGTTCCATCTGCAGGGTTCCAAGATACTCCGGATCGAAAATCCCAAGCCCACCCTCACGTTCGATGAGCAGACACAGGTTAAACTGGGATTAACCAAGAGTATTTGATTTTCTGCATCGGCGCTTCGGCTCGATGTTGCTGACACCCGTGATGGGGCTGAAGCGCTCGATCTTTAAGGGGGCGACGCCCTCCAAGCATCTCTTTTCATATTACCTATCGCTCGGGCCTAGCCACGACCTCCAGCGCAATCGCGACGATGCTGTCGGCGAAGCCCGCGTCGAGTGAGCGATGTCCGACGAGCAGCCGGTAGAAGACGGGTCCGTAAATCATGTCAAGCAGCACTTCGAGGTCTTGCTGCAGCACAATCTCTCCCTGCGCGGCCGCCTCGAGCAACAAGGCACGACCGGCCTCGCGACTCGAGAGGATGACCTGGGTGCGGAAGGCCTTGGTAAATTCGCTTTCGGGGTCGGCGGCCGCGAGCGTCATGGCGATTTGGCGCCCTCTCGTCGTGGCAAAGGCCTGGATCAGCGATCGCATTTGCGCCGTAAGCGCGGATCGCAGATTTGTCCCGCCCTCTTCGAAGGCGCCCGGATCTCCGGACATCAAGGCGGCCATGGCGAGTTCGGAGGCGTTCGCCCAATGCCTGTAGATCGTCGGCTTGCCCACACCGGACCTCGCGGCAACCGCCTGGACGGTCAGATGGCCAAACCCGTCCTCGATCAGGATGTCGTGCGCTGCTTTCAGGATCCTCGCCCGCGCCAATTGGCTTGGCGGTCTTCCGCGCCGCTTCGGTGGGCTCATGTGCTCTTGACTCATTCAATTATGAAACGTAACGTAACGTAATCAAATGCTGACGACAAGGGGACCGCCCATGTCCACCTCGATTTCGTCTCTGACGCCCTATTTCATCGTCAAGAACGCTCGGGAGGCGATTGACTTCTATCGAAGCGCCTTCGACGCAGAGGAGCTTTTCCGTTTAACGGATCCCCGTGACGGTCGGATCGGCCACGCGGAACTCAAGATCGGTGAAAGCACCGTCATGATCGCCGACGAGTATCCCGATTTCGGCGCGTTGAGCCCCGATACGATCGGCGGCTCTCCTGTAACTTTCCACCTCGCAACTTTGTCGCTCGATGCCGATCTTGCCCGGGCCGTCGAGGCGGGGGCCGTCGTTCTGCGGGCAGCCGCAGATCAAGCCTATGGCGAGCGCGTCGCCATGGTCGTCGATCCTTTCGGCCATCGGTGGATGCTCTCGCAGAAGATCGAAGATGTCGCGGCTGAGGAAATACAGCGCCGCTGGAACGAGGAGACTGGGGCATGAACGCGGCGGGCGGCGATCGAACTGAAAGAGCCGGCATGGCTCCGTTGAAGAAGCGTTTAGGGAAGGACGGTCTGTCGGACCGCCGTCGCGACGTCATCCTTTTGCAGCCGGGAGAAGGGCGACACTATAGGCTTGGCCTGCTCACCGGCGTGTTCAAGGCCGACGAAGCCAAGACGGAGGCTGCCTATTCGGTGTCAGAATGGATCCTCGAGCCTGGCCTGAACGGTATCGGCGAGCACAGCCATGTCGCAAATGACGAGGTCTTTTATGTGCTCGAGGGTGTGCCCGAAATCCTCATCGGCAACTGCTGGCGGTACTGCACGCCGGGGACCTTCTTGCGAATACCTGCCGGCACGCTCCACGATTTCCGAAATACCGGAGAGGCGACCGCGAGGCTGCTCAATCTATTCATCCCCGGTGGGTTCGAGCGCAATATGCCCAGAATCTGCGCTTGGTTCTCTGACCAAGAAAAGCTTTAGGCGGCCGAAAAGCGGTTCTGGTACTCGCTCACCTTTCTCGCCTATCGGCTTGAGCCGGTCACGCAGGCGTTCATAGCGCCCTCAAAGCTGCGAGGAAACCGAGGTAGATCGGCCTCTATTCATCAATGCGGGCATCTTGAATCGGCTGCGTATTCGATCAATGGTGGTGCTCGCCTGTTGTATTCGGAGCGCAAGTATGATGTGCGATCATCCCCTCTTAAAGACCGCTGTATTTCTTTTTGGTTTCTCCTGCCTGTCTTCGGCTGCATTTGCAGGCGCTAAATCGATTTCATGGCGCGATTTGCGGCCGGATGACCAGCCGGATCGATCGGTACAATCGCTTGCTGCGATGGATCGGCCGGAAGCTGAAAGTCTTGCATGGCAAGAGGATGCACAGGCAGTCGAGCTAACGGGCTTCATCCTGCCGATCGATCAGGAAGGAGACTTGGTTTACGAGTTCATGCTCGTCCCGTGGGCCGGCGCATGCAGCCACAGCGCTTCGCCTGCGGCGAACCAACTCGTTCACGTATACCCCGAAGAGCCTTTCCGCATCGCTCGAGTTTACGAGGTAATCACCGTCACCGCGATGCTGCAACCCGGTTTTGACAGGGCCCAACTCTTCATCATGGATGGAACGCGCGTATTGGATTACGGCTACAGCATGCGCCGTGCCAGAGTGGCCAGAGCGACGAAAATAGCCGATCCAGATGTCCGCGCACTCCCACCCGGGAGCTTCTTGTCCCGGCGATAGCCGGTCAATGATATCGACCTGCATCGCCGTCTCAAGGATACGATGCGGATGATCGGGCTCGGTGTCTCACCAGATGACTGCGCGCTGGCCTTGCGCGGTATGGAGACGATGGGCGTTCGCCTTGCCCATTCCGGGCGAGTAGCCATCGAATTCGCCAAGCGGATCGAAAGCCGGGTTGCGCCAGGTCTTGTCCTTCATCCTGCATTGCCAGCCGCACCCGGACATGACGTCTGGAAGCGAGACTTTGCCGGAGCGAGCGGCGTGTTCAGCGTTGTCATTCCCGCCAACGCCGAAGAAGCCCTGCCAGACCTGCTAACAGCCGCGAAAACCTTCTCTATCGGCGCATCCTGGGGAGGAACCCACAGCCTGCTCGCACCGATGACCATCAGTCGCGCAGCCGATGAAAACGCGCATGCCGGGACAATTCTTCGAATCAGCATCGGCCTTGAGGATGAAGACGACCTTTGGGCGGACCTCGAACCGATAGTGGATCTCGTCGCGTCTGAACCGACGATCGCGAAAACGGGCTGTACCTACCCTGCTCAACAACAATAAAGGGAACGACAACATGAAAAACTGGAAGATTGCCACCGTGCCGCGGGTGTCGCGCTTGCGGCAACCGTCGCTCATGCGGGGCCGACTTTGGACAAGGTCAAAGCCCGTGGCCATATCGTCTGCGGCGCAAGCCAAGGCACCGTGGGCTTTGGCTCGCCGGATGACAAAGGCTACTGGACAGGCCTAGATGTCGAGACCTGTCGAGCGGTCGCGTTGCCATTTTCGGCGACAAGCCAGGCCTCGAACCCTAGCGTCGGCTCATCAAGAAAATCGGCCAGAGAAACGGCATCCTGCCGTGCCTTGATGATCGGGCCGATAGAGGCCGGCACGTCGGGAAGAGCCTCAATTGTCGCAAAGACGGCAATTTCGAGGTTCGCCATTGTCGTGCCACCCGCCGAAACCGACGTGCCGGAACCCGCCAGAACGACGAGGTTTTCCATCCGCAACCATTCGGAGATCAGCGCTTGGAGGCGAATGCGGCCTTGTTTCTGGTCGAGCCCAAGCAGAAGATCGCCGGCGTTGCCGTCTTCCGCCAAGCCAATGAGTTGATGCTCGATAGGTACAGGCGGCGCAGCCGTCATTATTCTATTCTCCCCCCTCCAAGCCGCCGCGCAGCGGATTTATGATCTGGAGCCCCATGAAGTCTTTTTCGTTGTCCGTCACCACAACGCAGTCATTTGCGCCTGCGACAGCCGCAATGATCATGTCGAGACCACCGCGGGGGCGGCCAGCCATCTTGCCCTCCGCCATGAGTCGCGCCCAGACCAAACCGGCTTTATCATCGAAGGACAGGATACGGCCGGCAAACAGCGCCTGCGGCCCCTCTGAACCCGCGAACCATGCGTCGAGGCTGTCACGCTTCTTGCCTCGCGGCTTTTCCAGAATACCGCGCCGAATTTCGGCGATTGTCAGCGAGGCAATAAACAGATTCTCGTCGCGCTGCTCGCCCATCCAGGCCAGAAGCGACTCCGACGGCTTTGGCTTTACGATGTTGCTGATGATGTTGGTGTCGAGAAGATAGCGCGTCACAGATTGACCTTGCGCCCCTCTTCACGGGGGCGGGAAAGGTCGAGTTCGGCGCCAACAAGGGGCGAGCGCCGCAAAGCGGTCAGGATATTTCCGGGTTTCGGCGGCTTGCCGCCGACGGCTGTCTTGACGGCCGAGCGGACGTGCTCCGCTTCCGGGCCTTCCTCAGCCAGGCGACGCGCAAGCGTGCGGATTAGTTCGCGGTCGGATTCAAGCGCCATGATCTCGAAGCGTGTGAGGCCTCGCTGCGTCAGGCGCGTGCGATAGTTCTGCGTGGCTCTTTTCTGTGCGGCATTGCCCATGGCTATCCTCCATTCTATGTCTGGATATATAGTCCAGATTTGCAGCGCCGACAAGTGAGGACAGGATGGCAGAGCGAGTTCCCGACGATCTCGGCAGGCCGGACCAACGTCAGTATTTTCCGTCTTCTGTGACGCGCTTCGCTACGTCAGATTTCGCCTGGACCGACGACGACGCGCCTAATGCCGCCGGATATTCACCTCTGATTACAGTTGCTTATGATTCAATTCGGGAGGCGGAAACGCCTATGGCTATGACGTGGTCAAGAAGTTTGACGGGAACGGCGATCCGGTCCGTGGTGACCGGACCATCAATGATTTTCAGGCTGATGTCATCCGCCGGATCTTCCGCGACTATGCAGCAGGAAAATCGGCCAAGCGGATTGCCTTCGAGTTGAACAAGGAGGCCATCCCCGCGCCGGGCGGTGGCGATTGGGGCTTCAGCACGATCAATGGCAACCCGAAACGCGGCAATGGCATCCTCAACAACAAGATGTATGTCGGCAAACTGATCTGGAACCGAACCGCCAGCGCTTCATAAAGGACCCGGACACGGGCAAACGCCAGGCCCGGATGAACCCTGAGGCGGAGTGGATTAAGGACGTGCCGAAGTTGCGCGTCCTTGATGACGATCTCTCGCAGGCCGTCAAGGAGAGTCAGAAAGCCGTCAAGCAGAACCGGAACGACGATAACGAGACCGAGAACCATTTCCGCAAGGACATCCGACGCGACCAGCTTGAGGCGGGCGTTCTCAACGCGCTTCGGCATCATCTGATGGAGCCGGAGCTGTTCAAGAAGTTCTGCGACGAATTCACCAGTGAGATGAACCGGCTCCGCATGGAAGGGCGAACTTCGATCGACGCAGCCGAAGCCGAGACGAATCGTTCCCCCATCGACTCCGCCGTTCCTCACCAGAATTTCCACACGCATCGCATACCTCGCCTTAGACACGTCGCTAGCGACGTCGCTAAAGACGTGTCTTACGCCATCACGCCGACATCCGGCAGGCGGTGACAATCGGGCGGTTACAAAGCAGTGGGCTATTCGTCGCGCTCACCAACACGAAGGTTTGTAAGCGGTGAACTGAGACCGTTACTTTTGAAAGTTCCAGGGCATGAGAGCGTCGATATCGCTGGCCGGCCATCCGGCCGCAATGCGTTGGAGTGTTTGCGTTAGCCAAGCGAGCGGATCAACATCGTTCATTTTGGCGGACTGAATAAGGGTTGAGATGGTCGCCCACGTCCGGCCGCCGCCGGCGTTACCCGCGAATAGACTATTTTTCCGAACGATTGCTTGGGGTCTGATAGCCCGTTCAACGATGTTGGAGTCTATCTCGATCCGTCCATCGTGAAGGAACTGTTCGAAGGCTTCACGCCGGTTGATGGCGTAGCGGATGGCCTCGGCGAGCTTGGATTTCCCAGAGATGCGAGGCAGCGTGTCTTGCCACAGCTTGTAGAGATCGGCAACCACGACCATGGACGCCTCCTGGCGGGCGGCAACACGCCGATCAGGGCTTTGTCCACGCACCTTTTCCTCGATCGCCCACAGCGCGCCCATCTTTTCGATCGTCGCCGTTGCCACTTTGGAACTGTCGCTCGTATGGAGTTCGTAAAACCGGCGGCGACTGTGCGCCCAACACCCAGCCAATAGCGCGCCGTCGTTTCCCCGGTCAGGTCGGGCGACGCGGTTGTAAGCAGTGTAGCCATCTATCTGCAGGATGCCACGATAGCCGTCGAGATGCCGAGCGACACAATCGCCGGATCGACTGTCTTCAAAACGATAGGCCACCATCGGCGGACCACTTCCGCCGAATGGCCGATCGTCCCTGGCATACGCCCATAGATACGCGGTTTTGGCCGATCCCGATCCTGGCACCAGCGTCGGCAATGTCGTTTCGTCGGCGAATATTCGCTCGCCTTGTTTGATCTGGTTGAAGGTGTAGTCCGCAAGGATCTCGAGCTCGAACCCGAGCTTGCCCATCCACCGTGCCATGATGCCGCGATCGACTTCGACATGGTCGCGCAGGAAGATTGCCTCCTGCCGATAAAGCGGCAAGCCATCGCCGTATTTCGAGACCGCGATATAGGCGAGCAGCGCTTCCGTTGGGATGCCGCTCTCGACGATGTGCGCCGGTGCCAAGGCCTGGATGACCCCGTCCTCGTCTTTGAAGGCATACTTCGGACGGTGGGTGACGATCACCCGGAACTTCGGTGGGATGACATCCAGCCGCTCGGAGGTATCTTCACCGATCAGGATCTTCGGTTTGCCGGCATGCTCAGGAAGCTCGTCCGGCTCGATCACCACATGGATACGTTCCAGATGCGGCGGGAAGCCCTTGCGTGGACGCGGCGCACGTTTCGCAGCGCCTGCACCTCTTCCTTTTTCGACTAATGCCTGGATGGCGGCAATGCCGGTCTCGATCTCCTCGAAGACAAACGCACCCTGCTCGTCGAGATCCGCGTCGATGTTCTTGCTCTGCTTCTCCGAGCGTCTTCCATAGCGGTAACGGTCGAAGGCTTTGAGGACCTGCTTCAGCTTGGCGATCTGCTCGTCGGCGTCCGCATTGCGAGCCTTGAGATCAGCGACTTCACTCTCCAGAGCGTCCGCGCGCGCAGCCTTCTCAGCCATCGCCAGGATCATGGCTTTCAGCGCATCAACGTCATCGGGAAGCTGCAGATCGGCTGGTGTCATGCCTGCAAATAGAGCACATTTTGCCGACGATTTCCCGCAGTTTTAGCCGCCTGATTCACTCTGCCGCAGGGCTTTTACCCAACAAGTTCCGGCCGTTTCACAGCAACGGTACGGACGCGTTTCCAGTCCATGCCGTCGATCAACGCCATCAATTGTGCGTGGTTGAGCTGCACCCTGGCATGGCCGATCTTCGGCCAAACGAACTGATTTTTTTCCAGCCGCTTCGAATACAGGCAAACACCGGAACCATCCCACCAGGCGATCTTAATTCTGTCTGCTCTTTTTGCACGGAAGACATAAAGCGAGCCGTTGAACGGATCATTACCGGCATCGCGCACCAGCGACAGAAGGCTATCTGGACCTTTGCGAAAGTCCACGGGGTGGCTTGCCAGAAACACCTTCGCACCGGCCGGGATCATGCGGAGCGCACCGCACGGATCACCCGAGCAAGATGAGCCTCATCGATCTCGGCACCCGTGCGGATTACCGCATCACCGATGATGATGTCGACTGCGGAAGATGGGAATGCTTGGGCAGCTTGCTGCCCCTTCTCGGCTTTCGACGGCAAAGACATGGCTTTCTGCCGGGCAATGCGACGCCACGTGAACAACTGTGACGGATCAACACCAAGTCGCCGTGCTACTGCCGAGACGCTCGCTCCAGGCTGCACCGTCTCGGCCACAGCCTGTGCCTTGAAGTCATTCGACCAATGTCGCCGCACTTGTCGCGGAGCTCCTTCCAATGGGCCGGCGACGGCCTCAATCATATGGAAGGTTCTATGATCAGACACAGTAGCAGACATAGAAGTTCACACCCGAGCTAATTCCTGGATCGCTCTGTCACGGATAAACCCGTTGACCTGCCATCACCAGATGGGGTGTATGCATCGCTTACGAAGGTTTCTGGCGCACAACGCAAAAACCCCTGCCTATGGCAGGGGTCAGACTGCTGACAAACCCGTCGATTTTTCGGCGGGTTTGTTTTGTTTTGGATAGCGGATTTTGGGTGGGGTTATGTTTGCGGGGCCGAAGAGGGGCTCGTGCCCTCACGCCAGGCTTGGTTTTGGAGCCTTTGTGAGTGCCATTGCGATCTTCTTGATGTTCTGGGCAACGGCGGCCAGTAGGCACTGGCATGCGACGCGGGTGAGACTTCGGAAGCGGGCATAGCGGTGGCCATGAAGCTGCTTGGCATCGGCAAACGAGCGTTCGACCGTCTCCTTTCGCCGCTTGTAGATGGCCCTGCCCCAAGGTGTCTTGCGGTGGTCGTCGGTCCGCTCGCGGGCGTCTTGCCAGACATGGCGGGTGATGGTGCGTGTCGCCGCGGCGTTAGTGGTGCAGGAAGCCAGCAACGGGCAATCGCCGCAGATGGCCGGATCGGAGCGGTAGTGCCGATAGCCGTTGCGGTCGGTGGTGGCATAGGTCAGGAGTTGGCCTTCGGGGCAGCGATAGCCGTCTGTCTCGGGCTCATAGTCAAACTTCGACTTGCGCATCATGCCGGGCTTGGGCGGGGTCGGATTGCGGTAGCCGGTGACGCCGAGAATGTCGCGGTCTTCGAGACCCTTGGCGATGCCGGACGTGGCATAGCCGGCATCCAGCCCGACAGCACCGACCTCGAAGTCGAAGCGCTGACGCTGGCGGTCCAGCCGGTCGAGATAGACGATACTGTCATGCACATTGGCGGGCGTGACATGGGTGTCGGTGATGATCGCAAGCTTGCCATCCACCGTGCGGTGATCGAGGTAGAAGAAGCCTTTCGGCTTGCCGTCGCGCACCATGTAGCCGCTGTCGGGATCGGTGCGCGACACCTTGGTTTCCTTCACCTCCGGCTGACGCTCCTTCTCCTTCAAAGGCTTTTGGCCATGCACTGCCCGCTCGACCTCAATCGCCTGGTCGAGATCGGCCCAGTAATCGGAGCGTGACTTCTCGATCATCTGAAGGTCGTATTTACCCTTGTTGGCGTTCGCCTTCAGATGCGTTGAATCCGTATAAAGCACCGTACCATCGACCAGCCCGTGGCCGATTGCCTGCTCAACGATATGATCAAAAATGTCCTGGGCGACCGAGGTGTCGTTGAAACGCCGGCGGCGGTTCTGCGACAGCGTCGAGGCGTCAAACACACCATCCGTCAGCTTCATCTGCAGAAACCAGCGATAGGCGACGTTGACCTCGATCTCGCGCACCAATTGACGCTCCGAGCGGATGCCGAACAGGTAGCCAATGAACAAAGCCTTGAACATCAAGGTCGGATCGAGCGGCGGCCGGCCGTTGTCGGCGCAATAAAGTCCGGCAACGCGGTCATGGATGAAAGAAAAGTCGATAACCGCATCGATCCTGCGAAGCAGATGATCCTTCGGCACCAGGCTGTCGAGCGTCACCATCTCAAGAGCCGTCTGGGTGGGGGCAGGTTTCTTCAACATGTCCCACAGAATCATAAAACCCCCAGCTAAGCCAGGGGTTTGTCAGCAGTCTGACCCCTGCCTATGGCAGGGGTTTTGCAAGTTTGGTTGCGGGGGCAGGATTTGAACCTGCGGCCTTCAGGTTATGAGCCTGACGAGCTACCGGGCTGCTCCACCCCGCGTTATTTTTGATCGGAAGGGACCGCGTTATTGGGCCGGTGTTTTGGCCGATTGTGTTGAGAAGATTTAGAATGTTGCGTTTAGCAGACCTGGCGGCGACCGACTCTCCCGCGTCTTGAGACGAAGTACCATGGGCGCTGGGGCGTTTCACGGCCGTGTTCGGAAAGGGAACGGGTGCAGCCACCCCGCCATAACCACCAGGTCAGCGAAGCGCAACGAATTGAGAAGCTGGATTTGGAGCGAACTGGAGAGAAGCTTTATGCTTCTGGTACCGGTTTGCTGGTTTTGAACACGTCCTGGCTCATATTGATGAGCATTGTCAATGAGAACGATCAAGCCGATCGAGCTATTAGTACCGGTAAGCTTCATGCATTGCTGCACTTCCACACCCGGCCTATCAACGTGGTCGTCTTCCACGGCTCTGATAGGGAACACTCGTTTTCAGGTGGGTTTCCCGCTTAGATGCCTTCAGCGGTTATCCCTTCCATATGTAGCTACCCTGCTATGCCCTTGGCAGGACAACAGGTCCACCAGAGATATGTCCATCCCGGTCCTCTCGTACTAGGGACAGATCCTGTCAATATTCCTACACCCACGGCAGATAGGGACCGAACTGTCTCACGACGTTCTGAACCCAGCTCACGTACCGCTTTAATTGGCGAACAGCCAAACCCTTGGGACCTGCTCCAGCCCCAGGATGCGATGAGCCGACATCGAGGTGCCAAACAACCCCGTCGATATGGACTCTTGGGGGTCATCAGCCTGTTATCCCCGGCGTACCTTTTATCCGTTGAGCGATGGCCCTTCCACGCGGGACCACCGGATCACTATGACCGACTTTCGTCTCTGCTCGACTTGTCAGTCTCGCAGTCAGGCGGGCTTATGCCATTGCACTCGACGACCGATTTCCGACCGGTCTGAGCCCACCATCGCGCGCCTCCGTTACTCTTTCGGAGGCGACCGCCCCAGTCAAACTACCCACCATACACTGTCCCGGATCCGGATAACGGACCGCGGTTAGACATCCATGTCGATAAGGGTGGTATTTCAAGGATGGCTCCACGGAAACTGGCGTCCCCGCTTCAAAGCCTACCACCTATCCTACACATGCCGACACGAATGCCAGTGTAAAGCTATAGTAAAGGTGCACGGGGTCTTTCCGTCTGACCGCAGGAACCCCGCATCTTCACGGGGAATTCAATTTCACTGAGTCTATGTTGGAGACAGCGGGGAAGTCGTTACGCCATTCGTGCAGGTCGGAACTTACCCGACAAGGAATTTCGCTACCTTAGGACCGTTATAGTTACGGCCGCCGTTTACTGGGGCTTCAGTTCAAAGCTTGCACCTCTCCCTTTAACCTTCCAGCACCGGGCAGGCGTCAGACCCTATACGTCGTATTGCTACTTCGCAGAGCCCTGTGTTTTTGATAAACAGTCGCTACCCCCTGGTCTGTGCCACCCCACCTTGGTTGCCCAAAATGGGGTCACGCTTCTTCCGAAGTTACGCGTGCAATTTGCCGAGTTCCTTCAACATAGTTCTCTCAAGCGCCTTGGTATACTCTACCTGACCACCTGTGTCGGTTTCGGGTACGGTCTATACGGTGGAGCTGTTTCCTGGAACCGCGTCCCTGCAAGATCAATCCAATAAGACCTTACAAGTTGAGCAATCCGTCACTACCACCAGGCCCACGAATATTAACGTGGTTCCCATCGACTACGCGTGTCCGCCTCGTCTTAGGGGCCGGCTAACCCTGCTCAGATTAACTTTAAGCAGGAACCCTTGGTCTTTCGGCGAGAGGGTCTCTCACCCTCTTTATCGTTACTCATGTCAACA
>NZ_CP017241.1:4037500-4186145 GCF_001908375.1 Rhizobium etli 8C-3
TTCAACAGATCAGCGCCAAAGGGTGAAATCTCCCTGCCCGCGTTGACACGGGCAGGCATAGGGCATCTGTATTTTGAAAGCATCCATCCATTTGAGGATGGCAATGGCAGACTTGGCCGGGCGCTTGCGGAAAAATCGCTTGCACAGAATATCGGCCAACCAAGCCTGATTGCTCTTGCTTACACAATCGAGCACGGCCGCAAGACCTACTACCACCAGCTTGAGCAGCATCAACGCACTCTCGATATCACCGACTGGCTGATTTATTTTGCCGAAACCGTTCTTGAGGCACAGCAGACTACCCTGAAGCGCGTCGCCTTCTATATCGGCAAGGCGCGGTTTTATGATCGGTTCCGCGGCCAATTCAACGAACGCCAGGAAAAGGCCATTGCCCGCATGTTCCGTGAAGGCCCCGTGGGCTTTAAGGGTGGGTTGAGCGCGGAGAATTATATTTCCGTCACGCAAACTTCGCGAGCGACGGCCACGCGTGACCTTCACGATTTGGTGGAGAAAGGTGCGCTGGTAAGAACCGGCGAACGGCGGCACACACGCTATGCCCTTAGCCTGCCTCTGGTGTGAAAGCAAAGCCCGACTGTCTCGAAACGATCCGTTACTAAGCCGGTTGTGTGCGTCAACTTCTGCAAATTGACGGTCATGAAGCTGGTCATGCAGCTGCTTTGAGCATGATCTTCTTGTGTTCTTTCAGGTCCTCAATGTTGATGTAGCGGTTGGCTTCGAGCCAGTTCTCGTGGTTTCGACGGAAAGCGCCCGTACCAGACGCAGGCAACCGGCCGCATTGGGAAAGATACGCAAGACATAGGTTCGGCGCCTGTCTGCCGCAGAAGAAAGGCAATCGTCGGGTCCGGCTTACGCCTACAACGTCAAGGCCTTGCGTGACCAGGAGGGCCAAATCGCCGAACAGGCCGAGAAGAACTACGAGCGGTTCGTGACTCGCTGGAAGGCTCGCCCGCCAAAGGAAGAGGTGCGCGAGCGCCTCAACACGGCAAGGCTTGAATAGGCTGCCCGACGGCGCTTCCAGCCGACACACCGCTCAATGATATCATCAAAGCGCACAAAGTGCTTGTCCATATCTGTGCTTGTGGTGCCGGCGAGGCAGCCGATAGAAGGTCAGTGTCTCCTCGATGGTTTCCTCGACCCAATCGGTAAGCCTGGGCAACTTAACGTGACATCACCGGGCCAAATCTTACTCGGCGGCTGTCTTCTGACCGAATCGCTTTTCGATGTAGTCGACGACAAGCGCCTCAAAATCCGATGCAATGTTCGGCCCGCGTAGCGTCAACGCCTTCCTGCCATCGATGAATACCGGCGCTGCCGGCGTCTCGCCGGTGCCCGGAAGCGAAATGCCGATATCGGCATGCTTGCTTTCACCCGGGCCGTTGACGATGCAGCCCATCACCGCGACGTTCAGTGCTTCTACGCCCGGATATTTCTCGCGCCAGACCGGCATGTTCTTGCGGATATCGTTCTGGATATTCTGCGCCAGTTCCTGGAAAACCGTCGATGTCGTGCGGCCGCAGCCGGGACAGGCGGCGACCACCGGCACGAACTGTCGGAAACCCATCACCTGCAGCAGTTCCTGTGCCACCTGCACTTCGCGTGTACGGTCGCCATTCGGCTCCGGGGTCAGCGAAACGCGGATTGTATCGCCGATGCCGTGCTGCAGAACGTAGCCCATGGCAGCCGACGAAGCGACAATACCCTTGGTGCCCATTCCTGCTTCGGTGAGGCCCAGGTGCAGCGCATGGTTGGAGCGCTCGGAAAGCATGGAATAGACAGCGATCAGATCCTGGACCTGGCTCACCTTGGCCGACAGGATGATGCGGTTGCGCGGCAGGCCGATTTCCTCGGCAAGCGTGGCCGAGATCAAGGCCGATTGCACGATGGCCTCGCGCGTCACCTGCCGGGCCGAAAGCGGCGAACCTGCCTCGGCATTCTCGTCCATCAGTGCCGTCAGCAGGTCCTGGTCGAGCGAACCCCAGTTGACGCCGATGCGCACCGGCTTGTCATAGCGGATCGCCATCTCGATGATTTCGGCGAACTGCTTGTCCTTCTTGTCCTTGAAACCGACATTGCCTGGATTGATCCGGTATTTCGCCAATGCTTCGGCGCAGGCCGGATGATCGGCAAGAAGCTTGTGGCCGATATAGTGGAAATCGCCGACAAGCGGCACATCCAGGCCGAGGCGCAGGAGCCGCTCGCGAATCTTCGGAACGGCAGCAGCGCTTTCGTCGCGATCGACGGTGATGCGCACGAGCTCCGACCCCGCCTTGAAGAGGGCTGCTACCTGTGCGACCGTGGAATCGATATCGGCCGTATCCGTGTTTGTCATCGACTGCACGACAACCGGCGCACCGCCGCCGACGATGACACCGCCCACGTCGACGGCGACGGAAGCGCGGCGCGGTTTCGGATCAAAATCGGTCGCTGAAGACATAGATGGAAGCTCTTGAACCCTTGAATTCGTGCCCTTCAGGTGGATCATACCCGCATTCTTGTCAACGCCCAAAGCATCACTTTTGCTCGGCTGTCCTAGTGGCCATCTCCGGAGATGCCGTCCGCGTAGCGGGCAAGCTTCGAAAAGACCAGCACCACGACCAGCAGGACGGGCAGCGCCAGGAAGACGGTGCTGAAGCCGACATGTTCGGCTGCGAAGCCGATTGCAGACGGTGCAACCAGCATGCCGGAATAGCCGAGCGTCGTGACGACCGAAAGGCCGATCCCGGCCTTCAGGCCAGGGACATTTCCTGCCGCGGAAAAGGCGATCGGCACCATGTTCGAAATCCCAATGCCGCAGAACGCGAAGCCGACAATGGCGATCTCGGCATTCGGCGCAAGGGCTGCGATCAGCATCCCGACGATGGCAAAGAGGGTGCAGACGCGCAGCGTCCTGACGCCGCCGAGCTTGTCGCGCACCAGATCGCCGGCAAACCGCATGATTGCCATCGTCAGCGAGAAGGCCGCGAACCCGAAACCCGAAAGAGCGACGGATGCATTCAATTCCTGGCGGAGATAGAGCGCACCCCAGTCCAGCACGGCGCCTTCCGGAACCATCGAAAAGAGCGCCATGAGCCCGAGCAGCCATGGCAGAGGCGTCATCGGCAGGCGTGTTTTTTCTTTCTTCTCGTCGGGATGCGGCGGATCGGCAAGGATCATCGGCCAGGCGATCACGAGGAAAATCAACGTGAAAACCGTGGCCAGCTGCGCATGGCCAAGGATACCGAGCTTGGCGATCACGAAGCCGCCAAGGCCCGAACCGATCAGGCCGCCGAGGCTCCAGAAGGCATGGCAGGACGACATGATGGCGCGGCGCATCGACTTTTCGACGGCAACCGCGTTGGCGTTCATCGCGACGTCCATTGCGCCGATGAATCCGCCAAACAGGAAGAGCGCGATTGCGCCGGTAACAACATTCGGCGCCAGCGTCAGCGCCAGAAGAATTGGCAGCACGCAGGCCGCAGTTGCCCGCGACACGACGTGCGAGCCATGTCTGGCGATCTGTGCGCCGGCAATCGGCATCAATGTCAACGACCCCAGGCCGAACACCAGGATCATCAGCCCGAGCTGAAACTTCGAAAGTTCCAGACGCTCCGCAAAATCCGGAATCTTCGGCGCCCAGCAACCGACGACAAAGCCGTTCATCAAAAAGAGCAGCGACACCGCAACCCTGCTCTTCGGCAGGAAGCCACGCCGGACCCGGTAGGCCGCATTCATAGGATTATCCATTGTATTCCCGTCTCCTCCTGTCGTCGGCCCCTTGAGGATTCCCACTTAAAGATTGCTCATCGCGCCTTCTGCGCCTTGACAGTCCGGCAGCCCCGCTCGCGATAGGCCGCAAGCAGCGCCTCGTCGGCATCGTGCTCCACGACAAGGCATTCACAGTGCGCCACGGGCAGAACGCCATGCGGCGCCGCTGTAGCGAATTTATCCGACGTCACCGCAACCAGCACCTTCCGGCTCCTGGACGTCGCGAATCGCTTGAACTCGGCATCCTCGAAACCGAACGTCGTGACGCCCGCTTCGAGATCGATGCCGCAGGCGCCGAGAATGCAAAGATCTGGCGAGATCTGCTCCATGTCCCGCATCGCCTTGGCGCCGAGCGCGCCGCCCACCTGCCGGTCGACCATTCCGCCGATCAGGATGACATCGATGCCGCCGTTGTCTATCAGCGCTGCGGCGATTGCCGGAGCATTCGTCGCTGCCGTCAGCATCATGTCTGATGGGAGGGCATTGGCAATCGCCAGATTGGTGCTTCCGGCATCGAAGAATACCGTGGAGCCGGGCGCAATCTGCGAGACGGCGGCTTGGGCCAGCAGTTGTTTGCGATTAAGGGCAATTCCCATTCGCTGCTTGAGGCTGCCGCCGACCGGCGAAACGGGAAGCGCGCCACCATAGACGCGCTCGCAAAGTCCGGCAGCCGCCATCTCGCGCAGATCCCGGCGGATCGTGTCTTCGGAAACACCAAATTCGAATGCAAGTTCAGCCGCCAGCACACGGCCGTTCGCCTGAAGCTTGCCCGATATAATGCTCTGGCGTTCCTTCAACAGCATCTCTGTCGTATTCATGCCCGTTCAGCTCGCGATTGCCGTTAGAATTGCAAGAACGTGCATAAACGTATATGAACGTGCACACAATAGGCATCGGCACACATTTTCTGACGACCTGAAACAAGCGGCGTCAAAAGCCGGGCAAATGAGAAAAATATTCGCACTTGCCCAATTTCTTCGCGGTTTTCTACGCTTCGCGCTGCCCTATTTTCTGCGATCTATCTGTCAATCGAATTCTTCCCACATGGATCCGCAAAACATGAAACTCCTCAAGACCATCGCTGCAGCGGCCTTTATCTCGGCCGCTGCCTTTGCCTCCGCCCAGGCCGGTGAGAGCCTCAACGCCATCAAGTCAGCAGGCGTTTTGAAGATTGGCACGGAAGGCACCTATGCGCCGTTCACCTACCATGACCAAAGCGGCAAGCTCGCGGGCTTCGACGTCGAGATCGGCGAAGCGGTCGCCGCCAAGCTCGGCGTCAAGGCCGAGTTCGTTGAAGGCAAGTGGGACGGCCTGATCGCCGGCCTCGACGCCAAGCGCTACGACACCGTCATCAACCAGGTCGGCATCACCGAAGCGCGCAAGCAGAAATACGACTTCTCCGAACCCTATATCGCCTCCAAGGCAGTGCTCATTGCCCGCGCAGACGACGACAGCATCAAGAGCTTCGCCGACCTGAAGGGGAAGAAATCTGCCCAGTCGTTGACGAGCAACTTCGGCAAGCTCGCCGAGCAATCCGGTGCTGAGCTCGTCGGTACCGAAGGCTTCGACCAATCGATCCAGCTCGTGCTGACTGGCCGCGCCGATGCGACGATCAATGACAGCCTCTCTTTCCTGGACTTCAAAAAGCACAAGCCAGACGCAAATGTGAAGATTGCGGCCGAGCAGGAAAATGCCGACTACTCCGGCATCATCATCCGCAAGGGAGAACCGGAACTTCTCGAGGCGATCAACAAGGCATTGGCCGATATCAAGGCAGACGGCACCTACAAGAAGATCGCCGATAAATATTTCGGCCAGGACGTATCGAAGTAAGCGCTTCGAAGGGCGGTTTCCTGCCGCTGGCGCATCCTCTATATCTTTTGAAAGGGCGTCCGGCGAGAACCCGCCGGACGCCCTTTCGTCAAGGAAACAAACCCGTGCCCCACTGGCTTCAACTGATGGCGGAATCGCTACCCACGCTTTTGTGGGCCGGACTGATCTTCACCATCCCGCTGACCCTGCTCTCCTTTGTCTTCGGCCTGGCGCTCGGGCTGGGGACTGCCGTGGCGCGCCTCTTCGGCCCGGCGCCGATCGCCTCAATCGCGCGGTTCTACGTCTGGGTCATCCGCGGCACGCCGCTGCTCGTGCAGCTCTTCGTCATCTTCTACGGCCTGCCGAGCATCGGCATTCTGCTCGATGCCTTTCCTGCGGCCCTGATCGGCTTCACGCTGAATATCGGCGCTTACAGCTCCGAAATCATCCGGGCGGTCATCTCCTCCGTCTCGAAGGGACAATGGGAAGCTGCCTATTCGATCGGCATGAACTGGCGGCAGGCGATGAGCCGCACGATCCTGCCGCAGGCCACTCGTGTCGCCGTGCCACCGCTCTCCAATACCTTCATTTCATTGGTCAAGGACACGTCGCTGGCCGCAGCAATCACCGTGCCGGAGCTCTTCCAGGCTGCACAGCGCATCGTGGCGACAACCTATGAGCCGCTGATCCTTTATATCGAGGCGGCGCTGGTCTACCTCGTCTTGAGCTCCGTTCTCTCCGCGCTGCAGGTACGGCTCGAGCGCCGCTTTGCGCGCTACGGCGGCATGCTGGAGGCAAATGCATGATCGAGCTTTCCAACATCGAGAAGCGTTTCGGCGATGCCATCATCCTCCAGGATATCAGCATCCGGATCCCGGAAGGCACCGTCACTGCTCTCGTAGGTCCTTCCGGCGGCGGCAAGAGCACGCTGCTTCGCTGCATCAACCTGCTTGAGATCCCGACAGCCGGCTCGATCAGGATTGGCGAAGAGACACTGGATTTTGTGCCGGGGAGAAGGGTTGGCTGGCAATCGATCCAGAAGATCCGCCGCCAGACGGGCATGGTCTTCCAGAATTTCCAGCTTTTCCCGCATCAAACCGCGATCGAAAACGTCATGGAGGGCCTGGTGACGGTCCTGAGATGGCCCAGGGAAAAGGCCCGTGCCCACGCCATGGAATTGCTGACCAAAGTAGGCATGGCACATAAGGCGGATGCCTGGCCATCGACGCTTTCCGGCGGCCAGCAGCAGCGCGTGGCGATCGCCCGCGCGTTGGCTCCGTCACCGCGCGTGCTGCTCTGCGACGAACCGACCTCGGCCCTCGACCCCGAACTTTCGGCGGAAGTCGTCGACGTTCTCGGCCGGCTGGCCAGCGAAGGCACGACCATGGTCATGGCGACACATGATCTGCGGCTCGCCTCGAAGATCGCCCATAACGTCGTTTTCCTGGAGGCAGGAAACGTCGTCGAAACCGGCACGGCGAAGTCAATCTTCACGGCACCGGAACGCGAGCGCACCAAACGCTTCATCTCGACGATCAACGCCGCACATAGCTACGATATCTAAGTGGGTGGATATTCGCCTGGGACCGGGTGCTCCTTCTCACAATCTGGACGCTGAGGCCTGCGTGCGGTGGAGCTTGTGACAGTCGGTCTGATTAATGGTTTCCGGGTTGGGATACCCGCCATCTGCGGTTCAAGACCAGGCAGAAAGGGCCTAGTTCTCGCGAAGGCCCCGCCGTCCGCCGTTGAGCAGCGGTGCAAGGGGGTATGTAAACAGGCTGTGTTCGCCATCCATGAGCATCACCTCGGCAGGCATGCCTGAGTGACGTTGCACCTTTTGCGCCCAATGCTGCAGGCTCTTTAGGAAGGACCTTCGACCTTTGGCGATGGAAGTCGGCCCGATCCCTTTCATGATGCCACCACGAATTTGTCCGTTGGTCATCGTGCTGGCCTGTCAGCGGGAAGGCGCTTGATGCGTTTGCATGGACCAGCAAGATGACGGGATCTTGGGTTCGTTCCCGATCCTCCTGAATTTATCCGCTGGACATTGAGGCGTGATGCGCGTCTGGGGTGCGCAGCCTTTATGCCACACACTGTTTCCGCCTTCGCGCCAACAGAGCGGGCTTGTCTTCTCGATGCTTTGGCCGAAATTGTAACAGCGCAGGCCGCGTAGATCGCAACATGACGACTGCGATCTATACCGCCCCGCGTGACAGCCGAAACGCTTGTCCGCTCGCTTGAGGGCCCAACCCCGGCCGCAACCCTCGTTCTCCTCTACTTCACGCGCGCTGCTTTGAGCGCGTTGCCCCACCAGGCCAGCTGATCGAGCTGCTTGCCGGCGGTATCGATAAGGTGCTGGTAGTCGTTGAGGCTTTTACCTTCCCTGGCAACGCCGATATATTCGGGCAGGGAGATATGCACGCCGGTCTTCACCGAAGCCGCGCCCATTTCTACGAAGATCAAGCGAAGCTGTTCGACGGCACGCGCGGCACCGACACCGCCATACCCAACGAAGGCAACCGGCTTTTGGACGAAATCGCCGAGGTCGATGGCATTCTTGAGAACGGCCGTCGGGCCGTGATTGTATTCGGCAACGGTGAGGATGAAGGCGTCAAACTCGCGCAGCTTCTTCTTCCAGCGCTCCGCCGTCTCGCTCTCAGCTTCCCTTGCACGTGCTTCGCCGAAGAAAGCCATGGGGTAGTCGAGGAGATCGAGCACCTCGACCTCAAATTCGCCCCGATGCGCGGCAATCTCGGCGATCCACTTGGCCGGATGATCGGCAAAGCGGCCGATGCGTGTGCTGCCGACGATAACTGCAATCTTGAGCTTGTTCATTTTTCGGGCCTTCCTGTCCATTCCACAAAAGGGTGGCCCGCGCCACCCTAACCCTCAGTTTTAGCCGGCATAGCTCACCAGCAGATCCTTGGCGTCGATCTGGTCGCCGGCCTTGACGAGCACTTCGGCGATCGTGCCGTCCTTTTCGGCGTGGATCGCCGTCTCCATCTTCATGGCCTCGATTGATACAAGCACGTCGCCGGCGCTGACGGCCTGGCCGGGCGAGACAAAGACGCGAGAAATAACGCCCGGCATCGGCGCACCGACATGGGCGGCGTTTCCAGGCTCGGCCTTGCGGCGGGCAGCGGCACCGGAAGCGCCATGCGCACGATCCGGCACCTTGATGCGGCGCGGCTGGCCGTTGAGCTCGAAGAACACCGTCACCATACCCTGGCTGTCGGTCCCGCTCATCGCCTGGTTGACGATGACCAGCGTCTTGCCCTTTTCGATGTCGGCAAAGAGTTCTTCGCCGTCGGCAAGCCCATAGAAATAGGCAGGTGTAGGCAGGACGGAGACCGGTCCATAGGTGTCGGATGCGAGCGCAAAGTCGGTGAAGACCTTGGGGTACATGAGGTAGGAGGCAAATTCGAAATCATTGACCGTTCGTTCGAGTTTGATCTCGATCGACCGGCGCTCGGCATCGAGATCGGCTTCCTCGAGCAATGATCCCGGACGTACCGTATACGGCTTTTCGCCCTTCAGCGCCTTGTTTTGCAGCGCTTCGGGCCAGCCGGACGGCGGCTGCCCGAGATCGCCCTTCAGCATCGAAACGACAGATTCGGGAAACGAAACCTCCTTCTCCGGGCTGACGACATCGGCAACCGTAAGATCCTGGGAAACCATCATCAGCGCCATATCGCCCACGACCTTCGAAGACGGCGTCACCTTGACGATATCGCCGAACATCTGGTTGGCGTCGGCATAGGCCTGCGCCACCTTGTGCCACTTCGTCTCCAGCCCAAGCGAGCGGGCTTGCTCCTTGAGATTGGTGAACTGGCCACCCGGCATTTCATGCAGATAGACTTCCGATGCGGGCCCCTTGAGGTCGCTTTCGAAGGCGGCGTACTGGTTCCGCACCGCTTCCCAGTAGAAGGAGATGCGTCGGATCCATTCCGGATCGAGCCCCGGATCGCGCTCGGAACCGGAGAGCGCCTCGACGATCGAGCCGAGACAGGGCTGCGAGGTGTTGCCGGAAAGCGCATCCATGGCCGCATCGACCGCGTCGACGCCGGCATCGACGGCTGCAAGCACGGTCGCAGCGGCAATGCCGGACGTATCGTGCGTATGGAAATGGATCGGCAGGCTGGTCGCGTCACGCAGGGCCTTGAAGAGCACCTTTGCAGCAGCAGGCTTCAGCAGACCCGCCATATCCTTCAGCGCAATGATGTGAGCTCCGGCCTTTTCGAGCTGAGCGGCAAGATCGGTGTAGTATTTCAGGTCATATTTGGGGCGGGCCGAATTCAGGATATCGCCGGTGTAACAGATCGCCGCTTCGCACAGCTTGTTTTCTTCAGCGACCGCATCCATCGATACGCGCATGTTTTCGACCCAGTTCAGGCAATCGAAGACGCGGAAGAGGTCGATGCCGCCCTTTGCGGCCTGCCGGACGAAGTATTTGACGACATTGTCGGGGTAATTTTTGTAACCGACGCCATTGGCGCCGCGCAGCAGCATCTGCAGGAGCAGGTTCGGGGCGCCTTCGCGGATCAGCGCCAGACGCTCCCATGGATCTTCCGTCAGGAAGCGCATGGAAACGTCGAAAGTCGCACCACCCCAGCATTCGAGCGACAGCAAGTTCGGCAGCGCATGGGCATAGGTACCGGCGACGCGGGCGATGTCGTAGGTGCGCATGCGTGTCGCCAGAAGAGACTGATGGCCGTCGCGCATCGTCGTATCGGTTATCAGCACGCGCTTTTCGCCTCGCATCCACTCACCGAACTTCTTCGGGCCGAGCTTGTCGAGACGCTGTTTGGTGCCGTCCTGAACCTTGCTGCCGTTGGCATAGGGAACGACCGGCACTGCAGCATTTTCAAGCGGCCGCGGCCTGTCCTTGGCCTCGGGATGACCATTGACGGTGACATCGGCGAGGTAGGTCAGGAGCTTCGTCGCGCGGTCCTGGCGCTTGACCTGCTGGAAAAGTTCCGGCGTCGAGTCGATAAACCTAGTTGTATAGCTGTTGTCCTTGAACTTCGGGTGTCCGATGATCGCCTCAAGGAAGGTGAGGTTGGTTGCCACGCCGCGAATGCGGAATTCACGCAACGCCCGGTCCATGCGGGAGATCGCCTCGAGCGGATTCGGCGCCCAGGCCGTCACTTTGACGAGCAGTGGATCGTAATAGCGGGTGATGATGGCGCCGGAATAGGACGTGCCACCATCGAGACGGATGCCGAAACCCGAGGCCGAGCGATAGGCAGTGATGCGGCCGTAGTCCGGGATGAAGTTGTGTTCCGGATCTTCCGTCGTGATACGGCACTGCAGCGCGTGGCCGTTGAGCCTGATATCCTGCTGCTTGGGAACGCCTGATTCCGGTGTGCCGATGGCAAAGCCATCGAGGATATGGATCTGTGCCTTGACGATATCGATGCCGGTCACGACTTCGGTAACCGTGTGCTCGACCTGGATGCGCGGATTGACTTCGATGAAGTAGAATTTCCCGGTATCGGAATCCATCAGATATTCGACGGTGCCGGCGCCGATATAGTTCGTCGCCTTGGCGATCTTCAGAGAATAGGCGGCGAGCTCCTGGCGCTGCGCTTCCGAAAGATAAGGTGCCGGCGCGCGCTCGACGACCTTCTGGTTGCGGCGCTGGATGGAGCAGTCGCGCTCGAAGAGATGCACGACATTGCCATGCGTATCGCCAAGCACCTGGCTCTCGACATGGCGGGCGCGCTCGACGAGTTTTTCGAGATAGACTTCATCCTTTCCGAAGGCGGCCATCGCCTCGCGCTTGGCTTCAGTCACCTCACGGGCAAGATCCTTCGGGTCGCGAATGGCGCGCATGCCGCGCCCGCCGCCGCCCCAGGAAGCTTTGAGCATGACAGGATAGCCAATCTCCTCGGCCATGCGGGCGACTTCCTTCATGTCGTCCGGCAGCGGATCGGTCGCCGGAACCACCGGCACGCCGACAGAGATCGCCAGATTGCGCGCGGCGACCTTGTTGCCGAGCTGGCGCATCGTATCGGCCTTCGGGCCGATAAAGGTGATGCCGGCCTGATTGCAGGCATCCACGAATTCAGGGCTCTCCGACAGGAGGCCATAACCCGGATGGATGGCATCGGCGCCGGACAGCTTGGCAACGCGGATCACTTCATCGATCGAAAGGTAGCTTTCGATCGGCCCGAGATCGCGGTCAAGATGCGGCCCGCGGCCGACCTGATAGCTTTCGTCCGCCTTGAATCGGTGCAGCGCCAGTTTGTCCTCTTCCGCCCATATCGCGACCGTTTTTATCCCCAGCTCATTGGCCGCGCGGAACACGCGGATGGCAATTTCGGAACGATTGGCAACGAGTATCTTGGATATGGGCAATGCGCTCTCCTCACGGCATCGAAACGGGCAATGCTGCACCCGCGAAGAAAATTCTTAACGCGCCGTAACAGAAAGTTCAATTTCCCTTGCGAAATAGAATTTCCCAAAAGCGAGGGTCACGCGCTGAACTACATGACCAGTCCGTGCCGGAAAGCCAGCGCCACTGCCTGCTGGCGGTTCTTGGCCTTCAGCTTGTCCTGCAGCCCATTCATATACCAATCGACCGTATGGTTCGATATGCTGAGTACCTTGCTGATCTCCATCGAGGTCAGGCCGTCGGCCAAATAGTGCAGGATTTCGAGCTCGCGGCGTGTCAGCGACATATCGAGCAATGAAGCGCTTTCGAGTGATTTGGCTTCACCCTTGAGATCAAGCAGCCGCCAGAACGCTTTGCGCGCGACCGTTTCGAACAACGATATCTCGACCGGCGACAGTTCCACGGGCCCACCCCCGACGCTCAAGTTTCCGAGTACGCCGCTCTTGCCGTGAATGGGGAAGATGTAGCCGTCGCGCAGGCCGTGGGCGTGGGCATCCGCCATCATCTGTTCCATTCGCCGCTGATGCGGATCGCGCCGGTAGGCGGCAAGGCTTTCCTTCCATCGAAATGGCCTTTGCGCCTGCGCTAGATACCGGACCGTTGGATCTATGAGGACATATTTTTTTGCAACATATGTTTGCGGCCACTTTTCGGGCCAATGCCCGGCAAGTACGAGGCTCCAGGGATCCTGGCTCTGCCTCAGATGGCGCAGCAATCCATAATATTCAAAGCCATAGGAACGAACGGCTCGCTGCAGTTCCTCAACCACGTTTTCGGGCTTCGTGCATTCCTCGATGACGACGAGCAATTGAACCAAGGTATGAATATTCACAGAAAGTTCCTTGCCCAGGCAATGGGCGATCGGTGAAGTCGGTCGGACCGCCTGAACGTGGCAACGACGGATCTTCGATTAACAAGCTGGCTCCATATAAAGTTTATGGATTGCTAATGCTTCGTTTAAATACAAGTGGAAATTGTTGCACTCCCGATCGGTTGAGGGGTTTGTGCTGCGGTTATCTCGTCACATCCTGCAGAAACCTCTCACCTGAATGCGCCGTTAATCGTCGGTTCAGGTGTTTTTTCATAGCATCTCGCCATCCCGTTATTTGCAGATGCACACAAGAGGTACCGCCGTGTCATTATTCAAGGTCTATGCAAGAGCTTTGCGCTACCTTGGCGCTTACAAGCTCCGCGTATCCCTGGTGGTCGTTGCGAACATTGTTCTGGCCGCGATCACGATTGCGGAGCCTGTTTTGTTCGGTCGCATCATCGATGCCATTTCAGGCAACGGGGAGGTCAAGCCCATTCTGTTCATGTGGGCTGGATTTGCCGTCTTCAATACGATCGCCTTCGTTCTGGTCGCCCGTGAGGCGGACAGGCTGGCCCATGGCCGGCGTGCGACTTTGCTGACGGAAGCTTTTGGCCGCATCATCTCGATGCCGCTCTCCTGGCATCACCAGCGCGGGACGTCGAACGCGTTGCATACGTTGCTGCGCGCTTGCGAAACGCTCTTCGGTCTCTGGCTCGAATTCATGCGCAATCACCTGTCGACCGCCGTCGCCATTGCGCTTCTGGTGCCGACTGCCATGGCCATGGACCTTAGATTGTCCGGCGTGCTCGTCGTGCTTGGTCTTGCCTACTGGCTGATCGGCCGCCTGGTCATGAGCCGAACGAAGGACGGACAGGCATCGGTCGAGAACCACTATCACACCGTTTTCTCGCATGTGAGCGATTCGATCAGCAACGTTTCGGTGCTGCACAGCTACAACCGCATCGAAGCTGAAACCAAGGCGCTCAAGGGCTTTGCCGACCGTCTCCTTCAGGCTCAGTACCCGGTCCTCGACTGGTGGGCCCTTGCCGGTGCCTTGAACCGGATGGCATCGACCATCGCCATGATGATCATCCTTGTGATCGGCACGCTTTTGGTGCAGGCCGGCGAACTGCGGATCGGTGACGTCATCGCCTTCATCGGCTTTGCAAACCTTTTGATCTCGCGTCTCGACCAGATGCGCCAGTTCGCTACGCAGATCTTCGAAGCCCGCGCGAAGCTTGAAGACTTTTATACGCTCGAAGACTCCGTTCGCGAGCGCGAAGAACCTGCGGGCAATGCCGACATCAAGGACGTCAAGGGCGAAGTCGAGTTCCGCGACGTCTCCTTCGGCTTCGGCAACTCGTCGCAGGGGCTGCACAATGTCTCCTTCTCGGTGAAGCCCGGTCAGACAGTTGCGATCGTAGGCCCGACCGGTGCGGGTAAAACGACGCTCGTCAACCTGCTGCAGCGCGTCTACGACCCGGACAGCGGCCAGATCCTGGTCGATAGCCACGACATCACCAAGGTTACCCGCAGGTCGCTGCGCCGTTACATCGCCACCGTGTTCCAGGATGCGGGCCTGCTGAACCGTTCGATCAGCGACAATATCCGCCTTGGCCGGGAAGGCGCCAGCGAGGAAGAGATGCGCCGTGCTGCCGAAGCGGCAGCGGCGGCGGACTTCATCGAGACGCGCGAGGAACAGTATGAGACGCATGTCGGCGAGCGTGGCAACAGGCTCTCGGGCGGGGAGCGCCAGCGTGTGGCCATCGCCCGCGCCATCCTCAAGGACGCGCCGATCCTGGTTCTCGACGAGGCGACCAGCGCGCTGGACGTGGAGACCGAGAACCGCGTGAAGGCGGCGATCGACAACCTTCGCCAGAACCGCACCACCTTCATCATCGCCCACCGCCTCTCGACGGTTCGTGAAGCAGACAAGGTGCTCTTCCTCGACAATGGCCGGATCGTCGAACAAGGTAGTTTCGATGAACTCAGCCACAGCAACGGCCGCTTTGCAGCGCTGCTTCGTGCCAGCGGTATCCTGACGGACGAGGAAGTCCGCAAGGCCCATACGACCGAAGCTGCATAACCCCAGGTTCGGAGACGAACATGAAAGGCCGGCTTCAACTTCCGGCCTCATACATTCAGAGGCCGGAACATTGTTATGATGTTCCGGCCTCGCTTGTCATTGGGTGAAGCATTACGGCGCAAGGCGGTTGGGCTTTCCGCCCCTCGACGCCTTCCTCCTGAGGGATGATGGCCGGCGGATGGAGACTTGGTTCGCGTTGCCAGCGCTTCCGCCGCCCAGACGGCGGCTGCGGCAGCGGACGGCGCCTTATCGCGTCAGAGACGACGGCGCCTTCTGTCTTGTCTGGCGCGGCTTTCGGATAGAGCACGCAACTGATGCCTCTCTACCAGAGCGGCTTGAACCGCAGCCTGGAAGGACAAGACGCGCTCGCGGATCTTCTCCTCGCGCAAGCCGCATCGCGCCAGCTCGTCCGCCAGCAAACGGCATTCGGCTTTCCAGAACGCGACCGCTGGCTCTCCGTGAAGATCATCGAGCGTCGCGGCGCAGCGCTCGATATCGCCGGGCCGGGGGATGCTTGGAAATATCACGATTTCGCTTGCGGTCAGCGCGGCGAGAGGGGTGTCGAAAGAAGATGCCATCGAATCAATCCATGTTTCCATGAGACTGTTAGGCTTGTGTTGGTTAACGTTTACCTTCTCTTACGGAATAAAGCCGTTGCGCGGGCATCAATGAACCTCAAGCCAACGCCCCAGCCGATCTTCTGCTGACGCGTTGGCTTACGTTGTCAAGATTGGGCGCGCTGGTGCGCAGGCCCGCTCTCTTCGGCAGTACTTTGAGTACGCGGTATCAGGCGTGCGACCACGAGCACCAGCAGCGCGGCGGCAGCCAGGGATGCGGCAAGAAAGAACATCGGCGCAATCGTGCTACCTGTACTGTCCTTGATCCAGGGTACGACGTTCTGGGCGACGAAGCCGCCGAGATTACCGACGGAGTTGATTGCGGCGAGCCCGGCCGCCGCACCCGCGCCTCTCAAAAACCGCGACGGCAGGCTCCAGAAGACCGGCTGGCCGGCGAAGATGCCCGCTGCAGCGATGCACAGGAATGCGAACTGGACGCCATGGTCCGGAATAACAGCGGAAAGGACAAGGCATATGGCGCCCAGCAGTGCAGGGACGACGATATAAGGCGTCTTTGAAGCGGCCCTGTCTGCCATCGACGGAACGATGTAGAGCGCCACGGCCACGAGCACCCAGGGTATGACGTTCAGAAAGCCGTTGGCCGTGTTGCTGACGCCGAACTCCTTGACGATGGTCGGGAGCCAATAGCTGAGGCCGTAGGCTGCAAGGGGAAAGCCCACGTAGCACAATGCCATGAGAAGTACCTTCGGATTGATGAGCGCCTTGAAGCCATTCTCGGCGTTCTTGTCCATGTCTGCATTTTCGGCCTCGATCCTGCGTCTGAGCCAGCTCTTCTCGGCATCGCTCAAGAACTTCGCATTCTCGGGGCGATCCGAGAGGTAAAGCAGTGTGACCACGCCCGCTATGACGGCGGGAATACCGGTCGCGATGAACACCCATTGCCAGCCGGCGATGTCATAAAGCCCGTCGAGATCGAGCAGCATGCCGCCCAGAGGCGCGCCGACGGCATTGGCAAGAGCGCTGAAGATCATGAAAAGTCCGACCATCGTACCGCGATAGGCGGACGGATACCAAAGTGTCAGCAGATAAAGGACGCCTGGAAAGAACCCGGCTTCGCAGGCGCCGAGAAGAAAGCGAAGGATGTAAAACATCGTCGCATTCTGTGTGTAGGCGAGGGCGATGGTAACTGCGCCCCACGACAGCAAAATACGGGCAAACCATTTGCTGGCGCCGTACCGCTCGAGCAAAAGATTGCTCGGGACTTCAAACAGGAAATAACCGATGAAGAAGAGCGAGGCGCCGAGGCCGTAGGCATATTCGCTCATGCCGAGGGCGCCGACCATTTCCAGCTTGGCGAAGCTGACATTTTGGCGATCGATGTAGGCGATGAGATAAAGAACGCCTAGGAACGGCATGAGCCGCCAGGTGATTTTGGCAATCAGTTGCTTTTCGTCAATCATGTTTTTTCCTCGGGCAAATCCTTTGGGCGGGTACGGAAGGGGCTAGCTCGCCATCATCGATCGTCGGCCGGTGACGGGATTGAAGGCCCAGGCCGATCGGTCAAAACCGGCTGGCAAATCCGCCAGCCGGTTTTGATATCGCATAAAGAGACAGCTATTTGTCGCGATAGAGCTTTCGGCTGCCATCACCGACGCGGACGGCGACGGGGACCGAGGCACGACGCCCCATCGACCTGGCCTTCACGCTACCGTCGATGCGTTTGCGCTCGAGGTGGTAGGCATAGGCGAACTGACCCGAGATGCCTGCGACGACAAAGAGCGCGCCGATCATCTGGTCGTGGTTGGTAATGTAGAGCAGCACCTGGCCCGCCATTGCAAGGATTGTCCCTGCCACGAAGATATTCAGCGAGTGGCGGCCAATGATGGTGAGGGGATGATCCGACGGACGGCGCAGGATACGAGACAGGACGGGAATATTGATAACGAGGTAGCTGAGCGACAACACGTGCAGCAGCCGCGGCAGTGACAGGAAGGTCTTGTCGAAACCGGTAAGGACGGGCGGCAAGCCAAGCGCTGCCAGGACGTTGCCAAGGTCCCAGAGCTGGCCCACGACCCAGGCAAAGGACAACGCCACGTAGCCAGAAGCCAGCACGAACAACATCGGGTGCTCCGGCAGCTTGCCGCCGCGCTTGACATGCATGATGCCGACGGCACCGATCGTGAACAGGAACTGCCATGAGAGTGGATTGAGGAACCAGTAGTCGGCGATGAGCATGTTGTGCGGCGCGATCTGGTAGACGCCGGCCACCAGCCACACAGCCGCCGAAACACCAAGCGCCAGAAGCGGATGGGCCGAGTAAAGAAGCAAGATGATCGGTACCATGAGCATCAGTGCGCCGTACATCGGCAGTATGTTGTTGTAGCCGATCTGGTGACCAAGCAGAAGCAGGGCGGGTATTCCTTCTGTCAAGTTCATCAAGACGGCAAGGATATTGATTTCGACCAGCAATCCCGGCCGGTGGAACAGCCAGGCGCCGCAAATGAACAGCGCGAGCGTCATGAAGGTCGTGATCATATGGGCGAGATAGAGCGTGAAGGCGCGCTTGATCGCCTTTTTCGCCATGTCCAGTCGCCTGCCGACCTTGAAGCCGGAGCCATAGGCGAGTCCGACCGCGATGCCCGAGATCAGCACGAAGGCTTCGGCGGCATCGGAGAAGCCGAAATTCTTTGTCGTGACATACTCGAATATCTGACCGGGAACGTGATTGATGAAAATCGTGATGAGGGCAAGGCCACGCAAAACATCAAGCCTCGTATCGCGCGCTGGTCGCACTGCTGATTGGGGCAAGCGCTCAGCGCCGATGGCGTATTCCGGCGTAGCCGCCATGATGTCTCTCCTGTTTCGATCTGCAAACGCGGTTGCAGCCAAAAAGTTTCACCTTTTGGCTGCAACGAATCGCCGGAGTGTGAGCGTCGAAAATGCTGCTATCCGACCAAATATCCCTCATGGGGATTGGCGACTTCGCTGCCGTTGATGACCACAGTGTAGCCGTCGGGATGGGACGATTTTGAGACCGAAATGCGATAATTCACACCTGAATGCTCGATCTCTGCCGAAAAGCCGTCCCAACCGCTCGGCAGTGCTGGACGAACGAAAATCCGTCCGTTTTTCAGACGGATGCCGAGAATCCCTTCGACGGCAGCTCGGTAGAGCCAGCCCGCAGAGCCCGTATACCACGTCCAGCCGCCGCGACCCTTGAGCGCACCTTCGCCGTAGACGTCGGCAGCCACCGTGTAGGGCTCGACTCGATAGTGCTCGGCCGAGGCTTTGTCGCGCGCATGGGTGATTGGGTTCAGAAGTTCGAAGCAGGCCATTGCTTCATCGCCGCGGTTGAGCTCAGCAAGCGCCATAACCACCCACGTGGCCGCATGCGTGTACTGGCCGCCATTTTCGCGAACACCGGGGGGATAGGCTTTGATATAGCCGGGATCCCGGACCGACGTGGCAAAAGGCGGGGTAAAGAGCCGGATGATTCGCGTTTCTTTGTCCACAAGGCGGTTCAGAACTGCGTCCATGGCCTTGGCCGCGTGAACCGGATTGCCTTCGCCGGAAAGCACGCTCCAGGATTGTGCAATCGAATCGATCTGGCACTCCAGGCTTTCCTTCGAACCGAGCAGACTGCCATCGTCGAAGGTGCCACGGCGATAATAGCCGCCATCCCAGCCTTCACTTTCGAGCGCAGCTTTCAGTTCGCCAAGATGTTTCGTCCAGCGCTCGGCGCGGGCTGTATCGCTCCGTTCGTGCGCATAGGCAATGAAGGACCGCAGGGCGCCTGCCAGGAACCAGCCAAGCCAGACGCTTGTGCCCTTGCCTTGGATGCCGACACGGTTCATGCCGTCGTTCCAGTCGCCGCCCATGATCAGCGGCAGGCCGTTGGACCCCTTGCGCTTGATTGCGAGATCAAGGGCCAAGGCAGCATGCTCGTAGATGCTGGCCTTGTCGTCCGATATCTCCGGGCGATAGAAGGAATCGTGCTGGCCTTCGAGCAACGCCGGGCCCTCGAGGAACGGTAATTCCTCGTCAAGCACGCTCTTGTCGCCCGTTGCGCTGCAATAGTGATGTATCGCATAGGCGAGCCAGACCACGTCGTCCGAAATCAACGTACGGACACCGGCGCCTGTACCCGGCAGCCACCAATGCTGGACATCGCCCTCGCGGAACTGCCTCGAGGCGGCATTGACGATCTGGTTGCGCGCGAGTGATGGATCCTGAAGCACGAAAGCCAGCGTATCCTGCAACTGATCGCGGAAGCCAAAGGCGCCACTTGCCTGGTAGAAGGCCGACCGTGCCATGATGCGGCAGCCAAGGCTCTGGTAGGGCAGCCAGGCATTGACAAGATTGTTCATGGCCTGGTTCGGCGTCGAAATCTGAACCTTGCCCGTAAAGCTCTGCCAGAAATCGCGGTTTTCCTGAACTGTGTCCTCGACAGAGGTCGTACGGATCTCGGCGATCAAGGCTTGGGCCTCTTGCCTCGAAGCCGTGTCGCCCAGGAAGAAGGTGACGTCACGCTCTTCCCCGGCACCGATTTCGATATCGATAGCGAGAGCTGCTGCCGGATCGCCGTCAAGTTCCGTGGCGCCGGAAAGCGCAACGGATGTCTTGAGCGCCTGCGGAGCCTTGATCGTGCCCGCCTTTCCGATGAACTCGCGCCTGCTTGTGGTGAAGCTGGAGGGCTTCACGCTGGCGGCAAAGAAGGATACCCGGTTCGAATAGTCGATGCTGTACTGGTTGGCGGCAAGGAGTGCGCCGGTTTCCTCGTCACGGGACGAGAGGATGAAGGGGACCGAGCGCTGTGCGTTGTTGCCGAGAACCCACTCGACATAGCCATAGAGCCGCAGCTTGCGCGCCGAGGTGCCCATGTTGCGCAACCGGACGCGCTGCAGCTTGACCGGCCTTAGGCGATCGACCGTCTGAGTGACTTCCAGCGCGATATCGTCCTGCTCGCTGGAGAAGACGGAGTAGCCGAGGCCATGGCGCGCCTCAAAGCGGACATCGCTCCGCTGCGAAAGCCCCGCAAAGGGGGTCATCAGCGCACCACTTTCCAGGTCGGTGACGTAAATCGCCTCGCCCGAGCGGTTGACGACGGCATCGTTCGACCAGGAGGTCAACTGGTAGTCTCGCGAGTTGACGCTCCAGGTGAAACCTGCGCCTTCCGCAGACACATGGAAGCCGAACTTCTCGTTCGAGATGACGTTGATCCAGGGCTGCGGTGTTGCCGTGCCGCCAGCAAGACGAACGACATATTCGCGGCCATCGCGGGCAAAACCGCCAAAGCCGTTCCAGAAGTCGAGATCGCCTTCGTCCTCGATCGCAAGCGCCGAAGGCCTGGGTTGCACGACACGCGCCACGCGCTTGACCGGGGTCTTACGCTGCTCGCGTTCCATTTCCGGCAGGTCGTCCTTGGACGGTGCTGAAAGGGCGATGGCGCGGTTGATCTGATCAACGACCTTGCCGTTCTTGGCATGGAAGGTGACGCGCGAAGCAGCGATCAGGGCATGATAGGTCGCCTCCTCCATCAGGTCCTTGCGGACGGCAAAGATATGCTGGCGAAGGCCATCGGCCTGACCAATGCGGCGCACGTTTTCGCACATCTGGTCCACGGCATGCTGCATGTCCTGCGCATAGGAGGATGCACGCTCGTTCATGATGACAAGATCGGCCGTCACGCCACGCGAGCGCAGATATTCTTCCGCCAGCAATGCCTCGCGAACGATATCGAGATCCATGTCGTCATCGATGCGCAGCATAAAGATCGGGAAATCGCCGGAGATCGCAAGCGGCCACAGAGACGATTGTGACTGCATGCCGGCTCGAACTGCCGCAGCATCGGCGCGCAAATCCATGTCCGGATAGACCAAATGCCGGCCGAGATACTGGAAGGCGGCAGCCTGCTGCGACGTCACGCCGACATGGCGCATCTGCACCTGCGTGCGTGTCCAGGCCTGCACGAGCTCATGGTTGAAGGCATCGGCGTGCCGGTAGCGCTCGACAGCCTTGTCCACCTCGTCGCGGCTCGGAGCGGCGATCGTCCAGAAGATCACGCTGACCTTCTTGCCGGCTGGGACACGAACCGTGCGGCGCAGCGAAAGGATCGGATCGAGCGTGAAACCGTCGGTACCCGATAGCGTCGCGCCGGGATCGAAGGCTGCGGCTTCCGCAAGACTACGGCCGCGGCCGAGGAATTTGCGGCGATCGGTCTCAAATTCCGTTTGTCGGGAGGGACCTGCACTGTCGACGATCAAATGGGCGATGCTCATATTCGGTTCGCCCGGATCGCGTCTGTTGCGTTCGGCACGGATGACGTCGCCGCGCCTGCCGAATTCCGTCTTCACGAACATGCGGGCGAAAGCCGGATGGGCATTGTCCGTGTCGTCCAGGGTGATCACGGGTTCCAAATAGGAGGTGACTTCGATGAAGCGGTCTTCCGATCCCATGTTGAGAAGCGTCAGCCTGCGGCCTTCCGCATCATGCTCAGTCGCAACGATGCATTCCAATTCACTGCTGAGGTCGCCAACGACCTTAGTGAATTCCGCCTTTTCGTCGGCGAAGAGCACATTGACCTTTTCGCCGTCGACACTTTTTGGTTCGGCGGTGGCCGACCACCATTCGTTGGTCGCGGTGTCGCGCAGGAAGATGAAGCTTCCCCAGCGGTCTTCCGTCGGGTCGGCTTTCCAGCGGGTAACGGCCTGGCCGTTCCAATGTGCGTAGCCGGCACCGGTCGCCGTCAGCATCATCGAATAGTGACCGTTGGACAGGAACATGAGTTCGCGATCGCGCGAAAGTGGATCGGCGATCTTGCGAAGCTCCGGCCGCAGCAGGTCTTCCTGGATGCTGGCGGGCGTATCCGATTCGTGTTTGCCGCTCATGACGGGGATGTCGCGCGGCGCCTTTTCCTGCAGCAGCAGTTCGGCTGCTTCGATCACCGGATCGGAGTGGAAGAGCTCACGCAGATGCCCATTGAAAGCGACATTGGCAACCGCGGCGATCGACATGCCGTGATGGTGCGCATAGTAGTTGTAGACAACAGCGCATTTCTTGCCTTCCGGCACCCGGGTCGGCGTGAAGTCGACGGCATCATGGAACCCGAATTTGCCGAGCGCACCGAGCTTGCGCAGTCGCTGCAGATTTTCGAGCGCCCCTTGCGGATCGTATTGGCTGGCGAGGATCGATGCATAAGGCGCGATGACCGCATTGTGGCCGAGACCACGCTTCAGGCCAAGCGTAGGCACGCCGAAGTTCGTGTATTGATAGTTGAGGTTATGGTCGCGAGCATTGAAGGCCGCTTCGGAAATGCCCCACGGAATACCGAGTTTGCGTCCGTAGTTCATCTGCTCGACCACGACCAGGTTGTTGGTCTGATTGAGAATGCCCCCGCCTCGCTCCTGCATGACGAGCGGCGGCATCAGATATTCGAACATCGAGCCGGACCAGGAGACCAGAGCGCCGCGCGAACCGACCGGCACGACTTGGCGGCCGAGGCGGTACCAATGTTCCGTCGGCAGGTCGCCCTTTGCGATGCCGAACAGACTGGTCAGCCGGCATTCCGACGCCAAAAGGTCGTAGCAGGCCTGGTCGAGCTCGCCGCTTTCGACGCGATAGCCGATCGAAAGGAGGCGGCGTTCGGGACGGAACAGGAAGCTGAAATCCATCGAGAAGGCGAGATCGCGGGCCTTGTCGCGAAGGGCGATCAGCCGTGGCCGCAAAGCATCGATATTTGAAAGGTCGAATGTGCTGTCGGAGATATGCGCTTCGCAAATCTTGACCAGCGCTTCGGCCCAACGGGTAAGTTCGCCGCTGAGTGCCGACTTCACTTCGTGATCGAGATTTGCCGCAAGCTTCTGGATGTCACGGGCAAGAACCGCAAGGTTGATGACGCGGATCGAGGCGAACTCGTGCTCGCGCTTGACGGCGGCGAGCGCGTTCTGGAAGCCGACGATGCGTTCTTCCAGGCGACGGCGAAGCGGACGGACCGTCTTGCGATCGTCTGGAAGGTCGGCCAGCACTTCGGCGAGGATGCCGGCAGTGTCGCCGACGCCGTCGAGATTGCCCTGCATATGCGCTGATGGCGCCTCGGCCCAATTGCGGCAAGCCGACGAAACGGCAATCAGGTGACCGGCGAGGTTGCCGCTGTCGACAGCCGAAACATATCGCGGCCCGAGGGTCTGAAGCGTATCGGTGTGGTACCAGTTGAAGAGGTGGCCGCGATACTTTTCCATCTTGTCGATGGTGCCGATCGTCTGCTCCAGCCGCTCGATCGTTTCCTCGAAGGAAAACCAGCCGAACTGGCGGCCGGAAACGACCGAGAGCAGGTACACCCCGATATTGGTCGGCGAGGTGCGGCTCGCGACGGTGACGTGCGGCGTCTCCTGGATGTTATCCGGCGGCAGGTAATTCTGTTCCGCCGTCGTGAACGTATCGAAGTAGCGCCAGGTGCGGCGCGCGATCTTTCTGAGCTCGCTTGAGACCGAATCGGCGACTTCCAGGCGGTCTTCGGTTTCTGCCGACTGGCTGACATACCAGGCAACGAGCGGCGACAGGGTCCATAGCAGGGCAAATGGAATGCCGACGAGGAAGGCGTTGTCGCCGGGAAGTGCGGCAAAGCCCAGCGCCAGCAGCGCGAGCACCGGGGCGTGCCACATCGCTCCATAGTAGGACAGGATCGTTCCCTGCCCGCCCGCCTGGACGCTGGCAGCTGTGCGCCATTGCAGCATTAACTTATGGCTGACGAGAAGCCGGTAAAGCGAGCGGCCGATTGCATCGGCCATCATGCAAGCCGCATCGGCGATGAAAACGATACGAAGCGCCACTTGTGCGTTGGCGGCTCGGATATCCGACCACACGGTATATAGATGTGCCCGTGCAACGATATCGCTGGTGCGCGGAATAATGCCGTGGATGAGTGACAGCGTCGGAGCAACGAAGAGGCAGAAGATCAGGAGGATCTGCCATACGAGTGCGCCAAGCGGACCCATAAAATACCAGCCGAGCACGGATGCGAAGAACCAGGCGATCGGCGTCAGCGAGCGGCGAAGGTTATCGAACATCTTCCAGCGCCCGAGAGCGGTGACGCCGTATTTTGGATTGAACATGTATGGCAGAAGCTGCCAGTCGCCACGCGCCCAGCGATGCTGGCGCGAAGCCTCGACTTCGTAGCGGATCGGGAAGTCTTCGACGAGCTCGAGATCGGTGACGAGTGCGCAGCGCGCCATCGACCCTTCGAGAAGATCGTGGCTCAGTACCGAATTCTCATCGATGCGGTCCCTCAGCGAAGCTTCGAAGGCATCGACATGATAAAGGCCCTTGCCGGTAAAGGTGCCCTCGCCGGCGAGGTCCTGATAGACATCGGAGACCGTGAAGACGTAAGGGTCGAGACCGCGATTGATCGAGAAGACGCGCTGGAAGACCGAAGCGTCCTTGCCTGTCGTCAGCGACGGGGTCACGCGCGGCTGCAGCACGCCATAGCCGCTTTCGACACGGCCGGTCTTCAGGTTTATGACCGGACGGTTGATCGGATGATAGAGTTTGCCGACAAGCTTGGTCACGGCATCGCGCATCAGGCGCGTGTCGGAATCGAGCGTCATGACATACTGAACGCCAGCCGGCACAATATTGGCGCCCGGCAGATAGGTCGTATCGCTGTCGCCGCGCAAAAGCATGTTCAGCTCGTGCAGCTTGCCGCGCTTGCGCTCCCAGCCCATCCAGACGCCCTCTGACGGGTTGTAGAGGCGGCGGCGATGCAAGAGATAGAAGCGCGTTTTGCCGTCATAGGCGTAACGTGCCGAAAGATTGGCGATTTCACGTCGGGCGTAGTCGAGCACTTCCAGGTCGTTCGGCGTCTCCTCCAGGTCGCTGTCTGGCCAGTCGCTCAGCAGCGCGAAATAGATTTCGCCGCGCGGATTGGCGAGATAGTGGACCTCGAGATTGCGAACCAGGTCGTCGACGCTGTCGCGGTTCGAAATCAGGCACGGCACGACAAGCAGCGTACGTGCATCCTGCGGGATGCCTTCCTTGAACTCGTAGCCGACAAGCCGCGACGGCGTCACGAAGAAGGATAGCAAGGTGTTGAAAAGACCGGTCGCCCCTTCCGATGCCGGAAGAGAGAACATGATCAGCAATATGGCAATTTCCAACGTGCCCATGCCGGCATTGGCCATGAAGCGTCCGACGATGGCCATCGCAATGACGGTAAGCAGCATGACGGGGACGGCGATCGACAGCCAGTTGAACTTGCGGACTGTTCGTACAAAATGCTGAACGGCGGTCGGACGATAATTGGCACGTTCTTCAAGCTTTGGCCGGTGCATTCCGGCAAGAAAGCCGCCGACATTCGGCTCATGCGGCTGCGGTTCCTCGGAAGCCCTGGCTTCGCTGGTCATGTCGAGCGCCAACTGGGCGACTTCCATTTCCGTCAGCGGCGAGCGCTTGGCGAGCTTTTCGATCTGTTTGCGGTACTTGTTGCGTGATCCCGAATCGAGGATGCCGTAATCTGAGTTCTCCCAGAGCAGCTTGTCGACGTGGCTGACCTGCTCGACCCAGACCGACCATTCCGCATCGTCGATCTCGCGAAGGCTCCGGATGATGTTGCCCATCGTGACATTGCCGGAGGATAGGCGGCTATGTTCCGCCATCGTCGCTTCTTCGGTATCACGGCCGAGCATTTCCAGACGCTCGTCGAGCCAGGCGATCGCAAGACTGGATGCCTGCGAACCGTCGCGCATGCGATACAGGAACTGCGTCGAGAAGGTATTGTCCTCGGCAAGCGGTTCGAGCGTCCTCAGATACTCCGCAGCCTTTGCCGGATCGTCCAGCCGCACGAGTTCATCGGCCGCCTCGTTTGCACGGCGGCGTATGCGCCGGCTGCGTTCGACGCGGCTGGAAATGCGCCGGAGGTTTTCGACGAGGACATAACGCACGAGTGAGGGAACCGCCCAAAGCTCACCGATGCGCAACGTCTCACCCAGCTGGAAGCCGTCGACAAGCGCCGTCAGACTTTCCTGTGAAACGGTGCTGTGAGTGTGCGCGACATAGAGCCAGGCGAGCACCAGCGTGCGCGGTACCTGCACACCACCGACATCGATGGTCGGCAGCTCGCGATAGAAGCGCCGCGGAAAGTCGCGGCGGACCTCCTGAATTGCCTCTTCGACGATATAGTGGTTATCGAGAAGCCATTCGGCGGCAGGCGTGATCGTCTCGCCCGCCTCCACGTCGGCCGCCGTCGTGCGGTACACGCGCAGGATTTCCCTCTCGTTCTCCTTATGCCGTGCAAAAAAATCGAAGGCAGTGAAAGCCGGCAGCGAATCGACGCCTTTGCGGGCGATCGATTCACCCATCGCCTTGATGTCTTCGATTGAAAGGTAGGTCGAGCGGACCGAGTCGTTGTGATCGATGTGCTTGACTTCGGATTCGCGTGGCGGGTTTGGAGACGGAATGGAAATGGTCATGGGTTCGGTTCTGGGTCCAAACTAAGTTATGGTGATTTTGCCTAGCCTTTTGCACCGGCAATTATGACTGCGACATGAACGGCCAAGGGCCTTTGCAGGAAGATGCGAAAGCCGAAGATTTCCGATACGAAACGGCTTAGGCCTGATTTATGGCACGATTCTGCCGGTCATGGCCGACTTTTGCTTCCACCCCCAAGAACCATCCGGGAAAGTTGGACACCAAGGCGATAATTCAAGTCGACAGGCACGCAATTGCCCAGCCTTGCCTACCTCAATTCGGCAGTTTTCACTACTCAAAGAAAAATCCGGCGCCCGTCGGGCACCGGATTTCAACGCAATTGGACCATTGTTGTAGTTGGCCGAAATTCGCGGTTCACGCAGAAGAATGTCCAGCCACAGACAGATTTGAGAAGTCTCGCAATGTGCCGACACCATGCCGCCACGAAAGCTTGATCAGCCGATGACGCCGCACACCAAGGCTGCAACGAAAGCGAACGCTGCGGCAAACAGCGTGGCATTGAGCGCAAAATGAAGCTTCTGGCGCATCGAAGCGGGCTTCTTGGCCGGTACGGAACCGTAATAGTTCGCGTGAGTATGCGAAATACCCAGGTCTGCCATGTGTTGCCTCCGTCTCTTTTTATTGGCGCGGCGGTATGCCGGCACGGTTATTCCTATATTCTCTATAAGATAGGTAGAGATGAATTTCCTTCCACAGTGCAAGCGATAGAAAATCTATCCGCCTCAGCAAAGAGTGCGCCATGCCCAGATCAACGAACGCTCAATCGCGTTTTCTTCTCTTTGGGCACATGAGGCCGCCTCGATCGATCGGCGATCTTTTTCAGCAGGAATGGAAACGCTTGTTTGCTCGCTCCGTTCAACCCTGGCCGGAGGATCGAGATATCCCATGGTCATTCCGCCGAGAAAGAACATGCTTCACCTCCTGATCACGAAAGCTAACACTCGTTAACACGATCATGACAGATGGAATTCGGCTGTCAATAGTCTAGTCGAATAGTCGTCTTTTAACGGCTGCTTAACCTTTGATGGGTCAAGATCCCAAGGGATTTCAAATATTTGAAAAACCTGCGTTTCAGGCTTTGACGAAGCCTTTGCTCGCGACCATCAAATTTCTCGTGTAATTCTCATGAATGTCGCCGCTGGCCAGTTGGCCGGAGGTCAGCCGCTCGACGACGACGCCGTTGCGCATCACGGCAAGCCTTTCACACATATGGGTAACGACACCAAGGTCGTGGCTCACCATGACAAAGGTCAGTTTGCGGTCACGCCTGATCTGTTCCAGCAGATTGAGCACTTCGGCCTGCACGGAAGCGTCGAGCGCCGACGTCGGTTCGTCGAGCAGCAGGATCGACGGTTCGACGATCAGGGCGCGCGCAATCGCCACACGCTGCCGCTGGCCGCCGGAAAGCTGGTGCGGATAGCGGAAGCGGAAGCCGTTTCCAAGGCCGACCTCGTCCAGTGCCCGCGCGATGCGCTTCTCGCTGTCGGCAATCCCGTGAATTGCCAATGGCTCGAGTAGCAGCCGGTCGATCGTCTGCCGTGGGTGCAGCGAGCCATAAGGGTCCTGGAACACCATCTGGACATTTCGATAGAAAGACTTGGTGCGTTTTGCACCCTGCAGCAGCTGATCATGAATGCGAATTGCGCCAGCCTTGACTGGCGCAAGGCCCGCTACCGCACGAAGCAGCGTCGACTTGCCGGAACCGGATTCCCCAACCAGCCCGAAGGAGCCGCCGGACGCCACCGCGATGCTGACATCTTGAAGCGCATGAAAATCGTCATAGACGACGCTGAGATTTTCGACCGAAAGCGCCGCGCTCATGCAGCCCACTCCGGCTTGCGGTCGAGTACCGGCAGCGGATGTCGATCTTCGCCGATTTGCGGCATGCAGTTCAACAGTCCCTGCGTATAGGGATGCTGTGCATTTTTGAGGTCACTAGCCCTAAGCTCTTCAACGATCTTTCCGGCATACATCACGATGACGCGGTCGCAGAACGAAGAAACAAGACGCAGATCGTGCGACACGAAGATAAGCCCCATGCCGCGCTCGGAAACCAGCTTGTCCAGGATCTTCAACACGTCGAGCTGCACGGTAACGTCGAGCGCCGAGGTCGGCTCGTCAGCGATCAGCAGTTCCGGCCCGGCAATCAGCATCATAGCGATCATTGCACGCTGGCCCATGCCGCCTGAGACCTCATGGGGGTAGAGATCGAAGACACGCTTCGGATCGTGAATCTGCACCGCCTCCAGCATGGCAAGCGCCCGTTCGGTCGCCTCGGCCTTGCTGACTTTCTCATGCGTTCTCAGCGTCTCGCAGATCTGCCTTCCGATCGACATCACCGGATCGAGCGAGTATTTCGGATCCTGAAGCACCATGGCGATGCGCTTGCCGCGCAGGAGCCGCCGTTTCTTCGCTGAGGCCTGAAGCAGATCGATGCCGTTGAAGTCGAGCTTGTCGGCCGTGACGATGCCATGCTTCGGCGTCAGCCCCATGATCGCTCGGCCGGTCTGCGACTTGCCGGACCCGGACTCCCCGACAATGGCGAGGCGTTCCTTGCCGAGCGTGAAGGAAACGCCGCGAACAGCCTCGATCACGCCGGTGCGGGTCGGGTAGCTGACCTTCAGGTTGTCGACCGTCAGCAAAGCCATCATTGGCCGCTCTCCTTGGGATCGAGCGCATCGCGCAGGCCGTCGCCAAGCAGGTTGAAACCGAGGCTGACGATGAGGATCGCAATGCCCGGCATGGCTGCGACCCACCATTGGTCGAGAATGAAACGGCGGCCCGAGGCGATCATCGCGCCCCATTCCGGCAGTGGCGGCTGCGCGCCGAGACCGAGAAAGCCGAGTCCGGCAGCCGTCAGGATGATGCCCGCCATGTCGAGCGTTACGCGAACGATCAGCGACGAGAGGCAGAGCGGCATGACATGGCGGATGATGATGCGGAGCGGCGATGCGCCCATCAGCTTGACCGCCGAGATGTAATCCGAGCGACGCACCGTCAGCGTTTCGGCCCTGGCGATGCGGGCGTAGGGCGGCCAGGACGTGATTGCAATGGCGATGATCGCGTTTTCGATGCCCGGCCCGAGTGCCGCGACAAAGGCAAGCGCCAGCACCAGTTTCGGGAACGCCAGGAAGATATCGGTGATACGCATCAGCACTGCATCCAACCATCCCCCGGCATAGCCGGAGACCGTACCGACGATCAGTCCAATCGGCGCCGAGATGATCGCAACCAGCACGACGACGAAGAGTGTCAGCCGCGACCCGTAGATCAGGCGCGAAAGAATATCGCGACCCTGATCGTCCGTTCCAAGCAGGTACTCGCCGGTACCTGGCGGCAGAAGCCGCGCATTCTTGAGATCGCCGACCACCGGAGAATGGGTGGCCAACAGATCGGCGAAGGCGGCAACCAGGAGCAGGGCGATAATGATAATGAGACCCAGGACGGCCAACCTGTTCGCACTGAACTGCCGCCAGGTCACATAGGCGCGCCCGAGACGGGCCTGTACACGTGATTGCGGGCGATCGGAAAGCAGCCACTGGCGGCGGCTCATCGGCGCTGACTGGCTGGTTGGAACCGTCATCGGCTTCGCGTCCTTGGATCGAGCGTCCGGTAGAGAAGGTCGGACAGGAGGTTGATGCCAATGAACACCGTGCCGATGACGATCGTGCCGCCGAGGACAGCGTTCATGTCGGCGTTCTGAAGGGAGTTTGTGATGTAGAGGCCAATGCCCGGCCAGGAAAATACCGTCTCCGTCAGCACCGAGCCTTCGAGAAGCCCGGCGTAGGAGAGCGCAATCACCGTCACAAGCGGCACCGCGGCATTGCGCAATGCGTGGCCCCAAATTACCCGGGTTTCCGAAAGCCCTTTGGCGCGCGCAGCCACGATATACTCCTGACTGAGCTCGTTCAGCATGAAGCTGCGCGTCATCCGGCTGATATAGGCGAGCGAGAAATAGCCGAGCAGCGATGCCGGCAAGATAATGTGGCGAAAGACGTCGTAGAAGACATCCCACTGCCCCTGCCAGACGCTATCGATCAGGTAAAAGCCGGTAATTGGCGTGAACGTATATTCAAAGACGATATCGATGCGCCCTGGAAAGGCCACCCAGCGCAGTTGGGCATAGAATATGACTAGCGAGATCAGGGCCAGCCAGAAGATCGGCACGGAATAGCCGACAAGCCCGACGACGCGCACGATCTGGTCGACAAGGCTGCCGCGCCGCACAGCCGCAAGCACGCCGAGCGGAATGCCAAACAGGGCGCCGATAATGGTGCCGAGGGTCGCAAGCTCGATCGTTGCTGGAAAGACGCGTCGGATATCGGTCATCACCGGATTGGTGGTCAGCACCGAATTGCCGAAATCACCAGAAAGGATGCCTTTGATATAGATGAAGAATTGCTGATAGAGCGGCAGGTTGAAGCCGAGCTCTTCACGCACGCGCTCCACGACATGCGTCGGCGCGCGGTCACCAAGGATTGCAAGAACCGGATCGATCGGCACGACACGGCCGATGAAGAAAGTGACGGCCAGAAGCCCCAGATAAGTCGTCACGGCAGCGATCAGGAAACGCCCGATTGCTTTTGCAAGAGGAACGGCACGACCCTTCGCGGGCCGCGCCTCCATTTTTGTTTCTATAATGCTCAACGAACCAATCCTGCCGGATCATTCCTTGGCGATTGGGCCGACGAAGTTCGTATCGAAGCTCGGTCCGAGTTTGAAGTCCTTCAGGTTCTTGCGATAGCCGGCGACTTCGATCTGCTGGAAGATGAAGATGAAGGGGCTGTTCTCCAGGTACTTCTTCTGGATCTCCTGGTACATGGCGGCGCGCTTGGCACCGTCGCGCTCAAGCAGTGCTGCCTTGGCCTGCTTGTCGAGTTCCGGGGTTTCGAAGGCATTGCGCCAAGCGAGCGTCTTGTTCGTGCCCGCATCCGAATTGTCCGGGTTCGCCGTGAAGGTATCGGCATTCGAGTTCGGGTCGAAGTAGTCGGAACCCCATTGACCGATATACATGTCGTGCGTGCGGGCGCGGTATTTCGTTAGTGTCTGTTTGCCGTCGCCCGGAATGATTTCGAGCTTCACTCCGGCTTGTGCCAGCGTCTGCTGCATGGATTCGGCAATGCCGGTGACGGGCTGAGTGTTCCGCACGTCCATCGTCACCGAAAAACCATCCGCAAGACCGGCCTTTGCCAGCAGTTCCTTCGCCTTGGCGACGTCGAGCTTGAACGGATTTTCGTCGAGCGCACCGAGCTGGCCCTTCGGCAGGAACGTCTGATGGATTTCGCCGATGCCCTTTATGAGCGTCGAGCTGATCGCATCGTAATCCACGAGATACTTGAAGGCCTGCTGTACCTCCGGCTTCTTCAGGTTCTCGTTCTTGAGGTTGAGGCTGACATAATAGATCGTGCTTTTCGGTGCGCTCGCCACCGCGAGGTCGGCGTTCTTCGAAACGGCGTCGAGATCGCCCGGCTCAAGATTGCGCGCGATATCGATGTCGCCTGCCTCCAGCGCCAGACGTTGTGCGGCACTTTCCTTCATGTAGCGGTAGATGACGCGGTTCAGCTTCGCCTTGTCGCCATAGTAATTGTCGTTGCGCTCCAGCACGACGACTTCGTTGGCGCGCCATTCGCGAAGCTTGTAGGCGCCGGAGCCGGCATAGCCCGTCTTCAGCCATTCATTGCCGAAGTCGTTGTCATACTTGTATTCCGCGCTCGGCGTCATCGGCTTGATGTGATCCATCACCAGCTTCTTGTCGACTACGGAGGCAACCGTCGCCGTCAGGCAGTTCAGCACGAAGCTCGGCGCATAGGCCTTGTCGACCGTGAAGACGAACGTGTTTTCGTCCGCAGCCTTCGCCTTTTCAGTCACGTTGTCTCCGGTCAGGCCGAACTGTGTCAGGATGAATGCCGGGCTCTTGTCGAGTTTGACGGCGCGCTCGAAGGACCAGGCGACATCCTCCGCGGTGACCGGGTTGCCTGAGGCGAACTTCAGACCGGGCTTCAGCTTGAACGTATAGGTCAGGCCGTCATCGGAGACGCTCCAGCTCTCGGCAAGATCACCCTTGACCTTCGCCGTGTCGTCCAGGTCAAGGCGGACCAGCAGGCTATAGGAGTTGGTTGTCATTTCCGCCGCTGAAAACTCGAAGGCCTCGCCTGGATCCATCGAAATGATGTCATCGATGGCGAGACCTTCGACGAGTGTATCCTTCGGCGTCTCGGCAAAAGCGGCAGGCGCCGTCAGCATGAGCAGTGAAAGCGCGGCACCTGCAGAAAGGGCGCGAAAGTTGCGGCTGAGTTTAGTAATCATCATCGATTTGTTCCCCTGTTCTTGATTGATTACAAAGCGGTATTTTGGCTCAGGCGTTCGTCTCCCCCCACGCCGAAGCCAGGATGCGGAGCCAGTTCTCGCTGGCGAGTTTCCGTCGATCCTCCTCACCATATCCAACGTCCCGTAGAGCGGCAATCAGCTTCTGGTTGCCAGCCGCGTCGCCTATTTCGTCCGGAATCGTCGCACCGTCGAAATCAGATCCGAACGCAACGCAATCGATTCCGACTCGCTCGACGAGATAATTGAGATGGCGGATCATGTCCGCGATCGGTGTGTCTGCCTCCGAGCGGCCATCCGCTCTCAACATCGCTGTCGCGTAGTTAAGACCGATAAGGCCATTGCTCTCCCTGATTGCATCAAGCTGCTTATCCGTCAGATTGCGCGCCACCGGCGTCAGCGCATGCACGTTGGAATGGGTCGCGACCAGCGGCTGATCAGTTGTCTTCGCCACGTCCCAGAAGCCCTTTTCGGTTATGTGGGAAAGATCGATCATGATGCCCAGGCGATTGCATTCGCGCACGAGCTCGAAGCCGGCGCCAGTCAGTCCAGGCGCAGTGTCTGGCGACATCGGGAAGGCGAAGGGTACGCCGTGTCCGAAGACGTTATGCCTGCTCCAGACAGGTCCAAGAGAGCGCAAGCCTGCCGCATGAAAGACCTCGAGCGCGGCAAGATCGGGCCCGATCGCCTCGCAGCCTTCCATATGCATGACTGCGGCAAAAACACCGCTTTCAATGGCGTTGCGAATGTCCTTTACCGTCCGGCAGAGGCGCCACGCGCCCGCCTTGTCGAGACGCAGTGCAAGCGCGGCCATCTCGGTCGCTATGCCGAGCGACGGCAGCCGGTCGAGAGGTGCCGCCAGCGGCGTTTCGTAGTGTCCGTTTCCATCGGGATCGGCAAAGACGAGATCGCCAGAGGGCACGTAGATGGCGCAGAGGCCGCCGGCGAGACCACCTTGCCGGGCGCGTGGTCCATCGATGTGGCCTGATGTCGTTCCGTTCAGAAATTCCGCGACCGGGTCGTTCCCATCCCTTTCATGTGTCCAAAGCCTGAGGAGAACGTCATTATGGCCATCAAATACAAGCTGCATCTGTTTTCCTGCTCTGCCCTGCCGAGCAAATGACAAGCATGCAGAATAGAAAAGCTGGCAGAATTGGCCAGCCCCCTTCTCAGAAATTTATGGCGGATGGATAAATGCCTGGCCTGAAGTAAAACGGGGCCCGAAGGCTGCCTGAGGGCCCCATTCCTGATCAGTGCTTTGTCCGCTTCTTCTGCCGGTAGACGTCAACGATGACAGCAGCGACGATGATCACGCCTTTGACGATTTCCTGATAATAGACGTCCACCCGCAGGCGTGCCGATATATTTGCCGTCACAGAACACCGAAAACTCGTCGGCAATCTCGAACAGCTCGTTCGTCTTGTGGGTGATGTAGACGATCCCGATTCCCTGCGCCTTCAGACCACGGACGATTTCAAAGAGATGTGCCACTTCGCGCTCGGTGAGTGCCGAGGTCGGTTCATCCATAATGAGCACGTCGGAATGATATGACACCGCCTTGGCGATCTCGACCATCTGCCGGCTTGCGACCCAAAGGTGCCGAACCTCGATGTCGGGGTCGATGGTTATATTGAGCCTATGGAAAAGCTCTTCGGTGATCCGGTACATTTCGCCATGGTCGACGAAGCCGAACCGGTTCTTGGGCTCGCCGCGGGTCCAGATGTTTTCGACAACCGCCATGAAAGGCATCAGGTTCTTGATGGATCATGGCGATGCCGTTCTCCAGCGCATCGAGCGGCGATTTGAGCGGATCTCCACGCCCTTCAGGTGCACGTCGCCCTTGTCCGGCGTATAGATGCCGGCCAATATCTTCATCAATGTCGACTTGCCGGCGCCGTTCTCCCCCATCAGCGCGTGCACGGAGCCGCGCTTCAGCGAACTGCACATCATCGAGTGCGACCACACCGGGAAATTCCTTGCGGATGCCTTCGGCGCTCAGGCGATACTCCGCGTTCGGAATCGCTCCGCTTGCACGAACGGCGGCCATAGTGGAAGGGCTGACAGCCATCTCATCTCCTCTCCGGATATCCGACGACGGACTGAGCGGATGCGAGATTGAGCCCGCATCCGCATTCTGCGCCTCAGTTCTTGGCAACGAATTCCTTGACGTTTTCCGGCGTGACGAGCTGGAATGGAATGTAGGCCTCTTTCTCGATCTCTTCGCCCTTGACGAGCTTCAGAGCCGCATCCGCCTTTGCCCTGACCGGCGGCGTCCTGTGAAAATATGAACGAGTGGGCGACGAGACGATGAAATCGTGACGGTGTGCACCTAGATGTGCAGTCGTAGCGGCGGCAACTAGTTGCCAGGAGAAATCCCCGAGGAGAAATCATGCCCATTTCCATGTACCGCCTGACCGTTCCGATGTTTCAGCGCGGACTTACAACACTAAAAAATTACCTCGAAAAGGCCGAGGCTTATGCAAGAGAGAAGGGGATCGACCCGGATGAACTCGTCGCTGCCAGGCTTGCGCCCGATATGCTGCCGCTATCTGGCCAATATCAGCGCGCGAGCGACAGCGCCAAGCTGACAGTCGCCCGCCTGACGGCCACCGAAGCGCAGATTCGAGGACAGCGAAACGACGATCGCCGAACTTCGCGAGCGTCTCGCCAAGACCGAGGCCTATCTCGCGACGATCGCGCCGGAAGCGCTCGAAGGCACGGAAACGAATGACGTGACGATCGCCCCCGGCGGCAACAAGATGACCTTCCGCGGCGACGAATACGTTACGGTCTTCGCACTGCCGAACTTCTATTTCCACGTCGCTACGGCACATGCGATCCTGCGCAATCAGGGCGTGCCAGTGGGCAAGCTCGATTATCTCGGTCGCTTCCCATGAATCTCAGGGCCGTCGCGTGACCGGCCCCTCTTTCGTCAGCTCCGTATAGGCGAGCGTCTGGTCGAGATGGCGCGCCCGGAGCGATAACAGCCTCTCGGCGCACTCAAGGCGCGTCGCCGCGTAGGCTGGATCGGAAGCGAGATTGTTGAGCTCCATCGGATCGTTCTTCAGATCGAAGAGCAGCGGCGGCAGGGCGGCAAAATGCACATATTTGAACCGTTCGTCCCGGATGACCGCGAGATTGCACTGGCTCGATTTCAGGCCGAAGTGGCGCTCTGCTTCACCATTGGCGATGTCGCGGAAATCAAATTCCCAAAATGCCGCCTCCCGCCAGTCGATCGCATCTCCATGATCGATGAACGAGCGCAATGAGCGCCCGTCGACATGGTTGGCTGCTTCGACTCCCAGGCTGTCGCAAAGCGTTGGAAAGATGTCCGCAGCACTCGTGAAGCGCTCGACCACGTGACCTCTCAGGCCCGCTGCCGCTTTCGGGTCGCGGATGATGAGGGGAATGTGATAGCTGCCGTCAAAAAAACCGCCTTTGCCGAGCGTCCAGTGATCACCCATCATCTCGGCATGGTCGGAGGTGAAGAGGATGATCGTGTCGTCCCACGCGCCGGCATCCTTCAGCCCCTGCCAGATCCGACCGAGCTGCGCATCGACCTCGGCAATCATTCCGTAATAGATCGCCCGGATGGCTGAGAAATGCTCAGCTTTCCAGTCGCTGACCGAACCCTCGGCGCCATATATGAAGCTGCCCTTGTCGCTCTTGGGCATCGAATAGCCAAGATAAGGATGCAGTGCCTCTTCGATCTTGCGGCTTTTCGCCCGCGAAAATTCGGGCCCATCTTCTGGCTTGAACATCCTGCCGAAGGGCTCCGGCACCGAAAATGGCGGATGCGGCCGCAGGAAGGAAACGTGGGCAAACCACGGCGCATCCTGTTCGCCGAGCCAGCGAATGAATTCACCGGCAAGGAACGCCGTCTGGGTTTCATCCATGGAGTAGACGGTGGGTTCCGCCGAAATCTCACCGCAGGCGACACCAGGCGGAACATGGATGTCCCGGCTGACGGCGTCGCGATGGCCACGGGAGCGCAACCACGAAAGCCACTGCTTCTCATGCTCGGGCAGGAGCTGGCGCGCGGTAAACCCTGGCAGCAGACCTTCGTAGGTCTCAAGGTGCGGGTCGTTCCTGTCAAGTTCGCGCGGATCGGGCGCGGTATCCGTATAGCCGAACAAGGTCGGGTCATAGCCGGCGCGCCGTGCCGCAAGCGCCATGTTGTCGAAGCGGCGGTCCAGCGGCGAACCGTTCCGGCATACCCGGTGGTTCATCTGGTAAAGACCGGTGTAAAGGGTTGCCCGCGCCGGCGAACAGGGTGCCGCGCCGGCGAAGTGATTGCGAAAAAGCACGCCCTCACTTGCCAGCGCATCGACGTTTGGCGTCCTGACACAGGCGTGGCCGGTGGCCGAAAGGCAATCACCGCGCCATTGATCCGCGGTGATGAAAAGGACGTTCGGCCGCTTCATGAAAGCCGCCTCAGTGATTGGATCTGGAGTGCCAGTTCCAGGCCGACTGGATGATCTGCGAAAGATCATATTGCGGTGCCCAGCCAAGCACATCGCGCGCCTTGTCGTTATTGGCCACAAGAGTGTGCGAATCGCCTTCCCTGCGCCCGATATATTCAACCGGGAAGGGCCGCTTCGACACGTCTTCGATTGCCCCGAGCAGTTCCTTGACAGTCGTGCCGGTCCCCGTCCCGAGGTTCAGAGCGACAGAATCGCCGCCCTTCAGCAAGTATTCCACGGCACGCACATGCGCATCCGCCAGATCGAGCACATGGATATAGTCGCGTACGCAGGTACCGTCGCGTGTCTCGTAGTCGCTGCCGAAGACCTTGAAGCCCTGCCGGCGGCCAAGCGCCGCATCGATTGCAAGCGGAATGGCATGGGTTTCCGGCTGATGCCATTCGCCGATCCGTCCTTCGAAATCCGCGCCCGCCGCATTGAAATACCGCAGGATCACGGATCGGAGACCCTTGTAATGGTCGTAATCGGCGAGCGCCTGCTCGACGATGTACTTCGTCCGCCCGTAGGGATTGATCGGCACCTGCCGGTGCGTCTCGTCGAGCGGTACGCTCTGCGGCAACCCGTATGTCGCGCAGGTGGATGAGAAGACGAAAGCCTTGATGCCGGCAGTCTGCGCGGCCGAAAGCAGCGTCAGCGTACCGATAACATTGTTGTCGTAGAAGGAAACAGGATCCTTCACCGATTCGCCGACTTCGATCAGGGCTGCAAAATGCAAAATCGCCGAGGGTTTGTGCTTGGCCAGTACCTCCTCGAGCCGGGAACGATCGCGAATATCGCCCTCCTCGGCGGGACCCCACCTGACGAACTCGCGATGGCCGTTCGAAAAATTGTCGAAGACGACGGGCTTGTAACCCTTGTTCGCCAGATCAAGGCACGTATGAGAGCCTATATAGCCGGCTCCGCCGACCACGAGAACAGTTTCACCTGCCATATATCACCTTTGTTGCCACATCGGATAACAGGAAGACTTAGAGGAGATGGAAGGCAAGAAAAAGAAGGAATTCACACGACGTGCTGCATCGCACAATGCCGATGTCCACAGAACCCTTGCGCTACCGGGTAAACGGGTTCGAAATTTTTTTAAGTCTTCGGCTGACGCAATGGAATTTGCCTGTCCCGCGCCCGCCGTCTTCGTCGGCCGGCGGGGCATCCCCGTGGACAAGTCGCAGGTGCAGGAGACCTTGGATTCGTGCTCGCCTGTCATGAGGAGCGCAGCAAGGCGTCGATCTCGGCGCGTGACGGCATGGCGGGGGCCGTGCCTGGCCGTGTCACGGCGATCGCCGCAGTCGCGCAACCGAAACGGGCGGCCTCGACGGGTGCATATCCTTCGGAAATCGCTGTCGCGAAGCCCCCCAGGAAGGCGTCTCCGGCCCCGGTCGTGTCAACGGCATTGCCCGCAGAAAATGCGGGCACGAATTCGCTCTGTCCGGCCGTGTGATAAAGCGCGCCGCGGGCGCCGAGCGTGATGATCGCCGCCCGTGCGCCCCGATTGAGCAGGATGTCAGCCGCGACGCGTGCCTGTTCATCGGTTTGGATTGCGTGGCCCACCAGTTCGGCTGCTTCCACCTCATTGGGTACGATGAAATCGCACAAGCCGTAGATGCTGTCGGGAATGGCGCGGGCGGGCGCGGGGTTGAAGATCGTCGTGGCCCCTGCCTTTTTCGCCATCGACAGGCCGTGCATGGCCGCCTCGAGCGGCTGTTCGAGCTGAGTCATGAAAATTGCGGCGCTTTCGATTTCCGCCCGGTTTGCATCGACATCTTCGATTCCGATGAGACCGGCCGCACCCGGCACGACGATAATGGCATTTTCGCCGCTCACTTCGTTGACAAAGATGAAGGCAGCGCCTGTGGAAACGCCTTCCATCTTCATCACATTGGCCCTGACGCCCACCGACGCATAGGCCGCAAGGGCCATTTCGCCGAACGGGTCGTTGCCGACCCGCGAGATAAATGTCACCTTGCCGCCCGCCTTGGCTGCGGCAATTGCCTGATTAGAGCCCTTGCCTCCCGGTCCGAGCGTGAAACCCGACCCCATCAGCGTCTCGGCAATGTGTGGCAGGCGCTTTGCCTTATAGGCGGTGTCGGCGGCAAAGATGCCCAGAATGACAATTCCGCTTTTTTCACTCATCTGACGGCGTCCTCCGCCGGAATGACGCCTTTCGTCAGAAGGAAGCATCCGTAGAATCGCAGCTCGCCCGTCGCGATGACACAATAGGCCTTCTTGGCGATGTCATAAAATGACATCCGTTCGATGGGATACATGGGCGAAGCCTTGCCTTCGGTGCGGTCGACAATCGACTGGACTTCCTGTTGAATTGGCGGAATTTCGTCCGGCTTGCCAATGACCTCCATGCGGCCCACCGAAGGCTGGATCGGTGTGTCCAGCGGGAAGACGGAAAGGATTGCGTCGATCGCCTGCGGCGCAGGAATGTTCTCCATGGCCAGCAGCTTGCCGAGGCGGGTCTGGCGGGCAATTGAATCAGATGGAAAGTTCATGTCGGAGATGACGAGATGATCACCATGTCCCATGTTGCAAAGCGCTTGAAGAATGTCGCCGTTGAGTTCGGCTCTGATACCTTTGAGCATTGATTTTCGACCCCTTTCTGGTGGCCGGAGCACCGGCCTGGCTTCAATTCGTATGTTCGGCGATAACCGCCTTGGGTTGCACGCGCGGGCCGGTTGAACCGCGCACGATCAGCGATCCGTCGACCATCTCGTCTCCCGTGCCTGGTGGTTCTTCGAGGAGAAGGCCGACCGCGCGCCGCGCCAGCAAATCGGCCGGCTGGCGTATCGTTGTCAGCCGCGGCACGACGAGATTGGCGAGCGAAATGTCGTCAAAACCCGTGACCGACAGCTTTCGCGGCACGTCGATCTTGAGGTCGCGGGCAGCGCGCAGCGCGCCGATGGCCTGCTGGTCGCTGGCAGCCGCGATCGCCGTGGGCCGGTCTTGTGGCGGGCGCGAAAGCAGGTCGCGGGCAATTCTTTCACCGGATTCGTAGTCGAATTTGCCGTAGGCGATTTCCAATTGAACGGCTTCGCCAGTCTTGCCGAACCGGTTGATGCGGCTGACGAATCCCTCCTTGCGCATGCGCCCGGCCTCTGTGTCGGGCGGTCCGGCGATATAGGCAATGCGGCGGTGTCCAAGCCCGTAGAGATGGTCCGCGATCAGCGCGGCCGCCTGCGCATGGTTGGTAGACACCAGGGGGAAGGTCCCGAAGCGCCGGTCCAGCGATATGACCGGGACCGGTGCTTCCAGGTGAAGGCCCGAGCTGTCGCCCGTAGCAACGACAATGATGCCGCGCACCGAACGGTCGAGAAACGCCGAAACGTGGGCCCGTTCGGCCCCGCGATCGTTATGGGAGCTTGCCAGCATGAGGCTATGCCTGCGTTCAAGCGCTGCGCGCTCGACGCTTGCCGCAAGCTGAGCGAAGAACGGATTGGTGATGTCGGGAACGATGAGGCCAATCACATCGGTTCTGCTCGTACGCAGGGCTCTCGCCGTCACGTTCGGCCGGTAGCCGAGCGCAGAAATGGCGCTGTTGACCTTTTCGCGCAGCATCGGCTTGACCGCGGCTTCGCCTGACAGCACGCGCGAAACGGTGCCCACTGATACGCCCGCATATTCGGCGACATCCTTGACTGTGGGCATCTTTGACATGTTCGTAGATCCCGCGGCTACTTTACCGCGCCTGCGGTCATCCCGGCGATGATGTGCTTTTCCAGCACGATTCCAACGAAGACCAGCGGAAGGATGCCGGCGGTGGAAAGAGCAGCCATCGACCACCAGTTGATGCCTTGGCTGCCTGTCTGGCTGGCAATCATCACCGGCAGCGTATTGGTATTGGTGGAGGTCAGCAGTGCTGCGAAGAAATATTCGTTCCAGCACAGGACTAGCGCCAGGAGGAACGCTGCCACCATTCCCGGCAGGACTAGCGGCACGATGATGCGGGCAAACGCGCCCCAGACCGACAGCCCGTCGACAAGTGCAGCCTCCTCGAGCTCCACCGGCACGGTGGCGAACTGGTCCCGCATGATCCAGACGACGATCGGCAGGACCATCAGCGTATAGACGGCAATCATACCCGCATAGGTGTCGAGCAGCGCCAGCTCCTTGTAGAGAACCAGAAACGGCAGGGCGAGGACGACCGGTGGCATAATAAGTTGCGACAGGAAGAAAAAGGAAATGTCGGAGTTGCGCATATAGCCAAACTTGTAGGAAAAGCGGCTGAGGCCGTAGGCGGCGAGCGATCCGAGCACGACGGCAAGGGCGGATGCCGAAACCGAGATGATGACACTGTTCCAGAGCCTGCGCATGAACTCGTCACGCACCGTGGAAATTTCGACAATCGTATCGGGGGAGAGCCCGAGCGAGCGCCAGCCGAGCCAGCTGGGGTTAAAATTGAACCAAGGAATGAGATTGCCGCGCATGACATCAGCGGCCGTCTTGAACGAGGTCGAAACCGTCCAGAACAGCGGGAAAATGCAGACGAACGCCCAGATGACAAGTAGCCCGTAGACAGCCAAACGCATGGCCCACCAGCGAATGCGCTGGCCGCGCGAGTATTTTTCGAAGTCGATCGAAACCATCAGAGCCTTCCTGTCATAGGCTTCACGATACGGTCGGAAATCTTCATGAGCATTGTCATGCCGAAAACGATGATCACCAGATAGACCAGTGCGAGGAGGGTCCCGTATCCGACATTCGATCGGTCGCGATATTCGCGATAGATGAAACTGGTGACGGAATCGGTCGCCCCGCCGGGCCCCCCGGCGGTCACCGTGATGATGATGTCGGCGAGCTTCAGCTTGAAGATTATGCGGATCATCACCGTCGTCACCGAAACCGGCAGCATGAGCGGGAAAATGACCTGCCAGAAGCGTTGCCACTTCGTGGCGCCATCGACTTCGGCAGCCTCCAGCACCTCCCTGGATAAGGCCTGCAATCCGGCGAGCAGCATAATCATCATGAAGGGAATGAAGGTCCATGCATCCATGATCATGATGGAAAGCTTCGCCGTCAGCGGATCACCGAAGAAGGAGGGATTTTCCCAGCCGAGCCAGCGGGCAAAGCGCGCAAGGGGGCCGAAACGGGTCTCCAGCATCGACTTGCCGACCATCCAGCTCACCGCGACCGGCGACAGCATCAACGGCACGAGGAAGGTTACACGCCAGAATTTGCGGGCAACGATTTCCTGGTTGAGGAGCAGTGCCAGGCCGAACGCGATCGCATATTCGACCGCGATTGCCAGGCAGTAAAGGATCATATTGAGCAGGGCGTTGGCATAAAACGGGTCCGCGATCATGCGGCGCAGATTATCGATCCCGTTAAAGCGCCGGCCGGTCGGCGAGGCAAGATTCCAGTCGGAAAAGCCGACCCAAAGCGCAAAGAGCAGCGGGAACACCACCATCGACACGACAAAAAGCGCGGCCGGCAGGACAAAAAGCGCCTTCTTGCCTGTCTCGCCGTAAATGACGACGCGAGTGACGCAAAGAACCGCAGCCCAGAGAAAGTAGGCATAAAGAACCGGTCGCCAGTTCTCGAAGCCCAAATTGCTCCAGCCCAGGTCATGGATAGCCTGCAATACAAAAGAGGCTAAGAACCATACGGCGCTCAGCCACAGAGCCGTGCGACCCCAGAAACGGCGGCTCGCGGAGATGGAACCGGCTTCGACCGTGTGGAGCAGGTCGCCTTCGACTGTGGACATGATCTTCCTCGCCCGGACAGAATGGACGCTGGCGAAACCTCAGGTCCGCCAGCGGGTTTATTTCAACCGCTCAGAGCCCGAGGCTCGCCCGGTAAAGTTTCAGCTGGCTGTCGCGGCCGATCTGGTCGGTGATCTTTTCCCAGGCGGCGGCAATCGCATCCGCGGTTTCCTGAGCCGACTTGTACTGTCCGGCAAAGCCCTTGGCCAGTTCGTCCTCGGCAACGGAGTAATATTGGAAGATGCCGGGGATGCGCGGTTCGATGGCTGCGTTCGGATGGTTGTAGCTGTCGACATTCGAACCCAGATAGTCTTCGATATAGGCGCGGTCATAGCCTGCCTTTTCCCATTCGTCATAGTTGAAGTTGGACTGACGGTAGGGTTGGAAGCCGGAGGGATAGGCTGAAGTCCAAAGGGACAGGTCCTTGCCGCCGAGATGTGCGGCAGCAGACCAGGCCGCCTTGCGTTTCTTCTCGTCGGTGGAGACCCGCTTGGTGACATAGATGCCCCAGCCGAGATAGGCCATGTTCGGCGCTTCGTTATACTTGTCTTCCCACTGCCCGGTCTTGCGGTTGTAAACGCGGTTGGATCCGCGGTTTATGCCAAAGCCGACCACATCGCCTACGACGGAGGTGTCCGAAGTGCGCGCGCTTGAGCCGACATCGCCCCACCACATCAGCATTGCGCCGGTGCCTGCGAGGAACTGCGAGAAGGCCGTGGTGCCGGGATCCGCATTGATCTGGTCGGCCGGATAGGCCTTGGCCGCGATCAGATCCAAGACGTCCTGAATCGCCTGGACCCATGCGGGATTGTTGACCAGCGGCTTCATGTTTTCCGGATCGAACAGCCAGGCCGGGTCACCCGGATACTTGGCATAGGCCGTCGCGCGGTTCTCGATGAAATAGAAGCCGAAACCACCCCAGCCCTTGAGCGGGTCGAGATAGCCATAGGCCGGCTGGCTGGTCAGCGGATCGGTCTTGCCGATCAGCGCCTTGGAAGCCGCGTTGACCTCCTGCCAGGTCTTCGGCGGCTCCGCCATGCCGCTGATCGAGCCTTCGCCGAAGTAGTCCTTGCGATAGGCGAAGGTGTGACAGTCGCCGTCGATGGTCACCCGATAGGTTTTTCCGTCCCAGGTGCCGACCGGTGGCTTCAGGTAGCTCACCAGGTCGTCGGCCTCGATCTGCTTTCCAACCCAACCGGGCATCTCGTCCAGAAGCCCGCGGCCGGCGGTGTCGCCTTCGAAGGGCGCGCCCATTTCCAGGATGTCGAAGTCGACCGTGCCGGTCGCAATCGACTGCTGAAGGCGGGCGTTGTAGTCAGCTTGGGCAAGGTCGATCCAGTTGATCTTGGCGCCCGTATAGGCTTCCCAAGGCTTCAGGAAACCGCGGAACAGGAAATTATGGAGATTCTGGTTGTTGAGACCCATGAAGGTCAGCTCGACACCGGCGAACTCTCCCTGCTGGACATTGGCCTTGGTCGGGCCGAGGCAGAGTTCGCCCACCTTCTGCCAGTCTGTGTCCGTTGGCGACCCCTTGCCTACGCCCGGAATTTGCAGGATCTGGGCGCGCACATCATCGGCCGCGAAGGCCCGACCGGGCACTCCGCCCATCACGCTAGACATGCCGAGCAGAGCCGCGGCGCTCGCCGTTCCACGCAAGACGTCGCGGCGGCTTGCCTGACGGCGCATCAATGCATTGTATATTTCGACTTTCATGTCATCCTCCTCGACATTTGCTTGCGCTGCCGCCCGGCCGATCTTGCCGCCTGGCCCCACCAGTCCGATTTTAAGACTGGCCTCATGCAGAACTATCTGGTATTCAAGAAATGAAACGTTTCATATCTTGCTTGAAACCGCTCCTCTCGGTCTCGCCACCGAGCATTAGACGGCAAGTGCAAAAAGTCAATAAGAAATGAAACGTTTCATGGAGGAGATTGCCAGGGGCTTTTGAGCAGAGGCAGGAGGGGCTGAATTTACCCCGGCCGGATGCTCGAAATCCCACGGCAAGACATGCATGAGCCCGGGGCTCCCCCGACGAGGGAAGCCGCTGGAAAGCAAGTGGGAGTGAGATGGCTGAGGTCAATATTTCAGGGGCGCAAAAAGCCTATGGCGCCTTAAATGTCCTGCATGGTGTAGATATAGAAATTCGCGACGGCGAGTTTGTGGTGCTGGTCGGTCCGTCCGGTTGCGGCAAGTCGACCCTGTTGCGCATGGTCGCAGGGCTCGAAAGCATCACGGGCGGCAGCATTTCGATTGGCGGAAAGGTCGTCAACAATCTGCCGCCGAAGGACCGCGATATCGCGATGGTCTTCCAGAGCTATGCGCTCTATCCGCACAAGACCGTTGCCGAAAACATGATCTTTGCGCTGCGCCTGCGGAAGCAACCGGCCGACGTCATCAAGCAGCGCCTGCAGGCGGCGGCTGAGACACTCGATCTCGTACCCTATCTGAACCGTTATCCGCGCCAGCTTTCCGGCGGCCAGCGGCAGCGCGTGGCGATGGGCCGAGCCATCGTCAGGTCGCCTCAGGTATTCCTGTTCGACGAGCCTCTCTCGAACCTCGATGCCAAGCTGCGCGTGCAGATGCGCAAGGAAATCAAGGAACTGCACCAGCGGTTGAAGACGACGACCATCTATGTCACCCACGATCAAGTCGAAGCGATGACCATGGCCGACAAGATCGTGGTGATGCAGGGTGGCAATGTCGAGCAGATCGGCACGCCTCTGGAACTCTACGACCGTCCCGGCAATACATTCGTCGCGACATTCATCGGCTCGCCGTCGATGAATCTCCTGAAGGGTCGGTACAAGGCTGATGGCGCAGTCTTCGTCGCGGAGACCGGGGACGAGATAGCGCTCGGCTTTACGCCGGAGGCCTCCGACGGGCAGTCTGTGCTTCTGGGCGTGCGGCCTGAACACCTGTCACTTGCTGAGAGCGGCCTGGAGGCAACCGTCAACGTAACCGAACCCACCGGCCATGAGACGATGGTATTCCTGCGTTACGGGCCGGGCGAGCTTGTCGCGATGTTTTCCGAACGCCACGATTTTGGGCCGGGGCAGGTCGTGACGATAGCCGCCCGACCCGGAAAGCTTCATCTTTTCGATGCAGCATCAGGCAAGACCCTGCGCCCCCATTGAGCCCGGATTTCTCGGCGGCTTTAACAGGGTGGGAAAGGAACGAGATTGCCCTTCGAGCGCATGATGCCTTAGAAATGTATCGGACGCATGAAGTGTGAGCCGCGGCCGGAATGAAGACGACGTTCATTGCTGGGGCAATTATCGTGGAGGATAGAGTTTGGACTTGGTATTCTCCCCGGAACTGACAGTTTGCGGCATTCACGAACTGCCCGCCCAGAGCGCCCGCAATGTCACACATGTTCTGTCGATCCTGGATCCCGATCACCCTGAATTGGAAGCTTTCGAGACCTACGGAAAGCACAGCCGCACGACCCTGCGCTTCCACGACATCATCGTCGCCACGCAAAACCAGATCATGCCAGCACCTGAGCATGTCGAAGCCATCCTGAAATTCGGCTCCGATTATCTGGCTCGAGAGGATCGCGAGGCTCCCAGTCATGTCCTCGTGCACTGTCATATGGGGGTTTCGCGTTCCACTGCAGCGATGCTGACCTTGATGGCCCAGGCCAATCCCGATGAAAGCGCAGAATCCTTGTTCGCAAGATTGGTTGGCATCCGGCCGCAGGCGTGGCCAAACTCACAGATGGTTGGATTCGCTGACGAGCAGCTCAGGCGCAACGGGGAACTTTTGAACGAGCTTGCCCGCCACTATGGACGCCAAATCAAGCACCAGCCTCAGTTCGCTGATTGGATGACAAGGCTCAACAGGCACGCCGAACTCGCAATGGCAAGATCAGACTGATATCACTACTCGTTTCAGCAGGCTCGAACTTGATAGCCTCAACCTTCGTTCGGCCGCCCCGCAAAACCTCTACGGCACCGGACAAACAGCGCCGGAAATTTCTTCTTGGGCAGCGCTACCCACGCGCGGTGGAACCAAGCGAGACCAGGAGGCGGCTGTCAATTGTCACCGTTTGCTCGCTCGAGTTCCGTCAGACGCTCCTTACAAATGGCGTCGACGAGCCGGTGAAGGTGTTCCGTTCGCTCAAGTAGCCAATTAAGCGCTTCTTCGGTGATCTCGAAGTGCTTCGAGTAGCGCGCCTTCACATAGGCTTCATTGAGGATGTTGTACCAGGCGGTATAGCGGTGCTGGTCGCGCGGCCAAGCGTCGATCAAGCGGCGGTCCTGGTCTTCCGCCAGCCCCCGGAGGAATTTCAGATTGTGCGATGGCGGGCTATAGTTGGTCAGGGTGAGCAGCAATGCGGCGTATGCGGACTCGACTGACTGATGCAGCAGGAATGCCGCCTCTTTCTCACGTGCTTTGCTTAACGCATAGCGGGACGTATCGAGTATCCCAGTGGACGCAGGAAACCGATTTTCAAAATGTTCCCGCGCCACCCTATACGCATCGACGGTGGAGAGCTTTCTCGGTTCGGCAAGCGGCCGGTCGTCGAGCTCGTAGAGCACGATTCCCTCACGCAAGACGTCGACGAAGAAATACTGGCCGTCGGCCAGGAAGTTGTTCACCTCCCGGGCGCCGTGGACGATCAGCCCGACCGGCGTCTTCACATCCTTGTCCCACATCAGCCGGTCGGTCGCCTTGTCCCAGTACTGCGGCTCAGCCAGTTGCTTGGAATTGACAATAACCAGGATATCGTAATCGGAGCGGTAGCCCTTCATCGTGTGCGGCTCGTCGACCCAGGTGCCGCGACTGTAAGAACCGAACAGGATGATCTTCAAGATCCGGCCGCGCTTCTTGAAGGCGGCGGACGTGCCGGCAAGAGCGTCGGCGAACTCTTCATGGATGATCGCAACGACGCGAGCAAGCTCGGATTGCTTTTCTTCCGGCAGATGTTCCAAGGACGATCGCATGGGTCCATCGATAGGCCAAAGACGATTCGCCGTCCACTACTGGAAATGGTAGGATTCGTAGCGGTTCAGCCAAAACTTCACGGTCCTTCCGCTTGGGGCGCAGGCTCACTCGATTTAGAACAAAACAAGACCATCACACTCCCCCGTGATCGTTGCATTCTCGCAGGGCGGTTGATCGCTGCATAGGGCCTCGCGAATAAGCGGCACTGCAGATTTTTACCCCATCCCTCAGCCGCGAGGGGTACTGCTGCAGCCGGCCGGCAGGGCAACGGACTGCTGACGCACCGCGCTTCCGTTCGCAATCACGATCACCGCCGGCCGAACCGCGTTAGGATCACTGCACGAGGGAAAGGCGACGGCGATCAACCGGTCGCCGCGGCGCGGGGCCGCACTCATGCCCCAACTCGCCAGCCGTCCAAGCGGGCGAGGTCGAGGGTATAGCGTCCTCCGCGCTCTGGCGCTCGGGCTTTCGCAAGTACTTCGCGGATACCAAGCTTTTCCAGTTCGGGCGGGACAGGGACGTGGACGAGGTTCGCACGTGGCGGGGTGACGGGAACCTCTATGACCACCTCGGGATGGGGATTGCGCCAATGGATTTCTGCGACGGTGCCCTCAAGATAAAGCGGCCGATCGGTGTCGTAGGCGCCCCAGCCATGGTGGGCTTGCACGGAGGCAGCAAAGTAGAGGGCGACTACAGCGCCGGACATGAGCGAGCGGAGATTCATTGTAACTTCCTTCAGAAATAAGCCATGAGGCGACCGCAGATGATCGTGCCCGCCCACAGGGCGAGCGATACTGCCGCGGCGGTTTCAGCCAAGACGGGCGCCCGCTCCTCCCAACATTCGCGCGAACGCCATACGGTCGCGTGAAGGAACGCGATGTTGATCCCCGCCAGGAGAATGGAGCCAAGCTTCCACGGCAGATAAGGGTTGGCGGCGTATTCACGCGCGTTCAGGGCAAACATCAGTACACCCGTTCCGACGGCAAGGCAGAGGCCGGTGCCAGCGATAGGCAGAACGAGGCGCGCGAGGCCAGCGACCGGTAGCTTTCCAGTGAGACCTAGGAGACGGAGGTCGAGTACCACTATACCGCCGAACAGAAGCGCAATCCCGAACACATGAATGAGATTCACTACGGGAAACGGCCATACTCCCGTGCGCAACCAAGCGCTGGAAGAAAGGCTCTCCAGATAGACGAGTACACCCTCCACGATGGCCGCCTCAGTGAGGCGCCTTCGTTTCGACGGGCTGCTCGAGCGTTCGGATCACCTCTGAGAGAAAGCTGCTGCGCCCCCGATCCGGTCTGTCGAGATGAACGTAGTGGGTGGCCTCCGGGATCGTGACCGTGCGCACGCTTGCCGCCTGCCTTAGATCCTGCGCCAGCGAAGTCACGTCCTCAGGTCGGCTCCAGAAATCGTTCCCCGAGCGGATTACCAACACATGCGCGGTAATCGGACCGGCATCCCACAACTTGTGTCCCGAAGCGAGCTCGAACGAATCTGCGATCGCCCCTGACGGCGCTCGGAACGAGGGCGGGTTGCGAGTGCCCGAGGTCGGATCAGAGGCAACCGCCGCGGCTTGATAGGCTTGCACCACCTTCGGATCACGCCAGGCGGCCTTATCCTCGACCGGAATCGAGCGGTCCCACGACGGCAGCAGGGAGGCCGCCGTATTCAACCGATAAGCCCCAAAGCGCCGGGTGTTGAACTGGTCTGGGTTGCCTGGATCCGCCGTATCTGAACCAGGCCCCAGGCTCTTGTGGCCGGAGTGCGCGCCGTAGAGGCTATTGTAGAGTACCAGATGGCTCACCTCGCTCGGGTTCTGACTGGCGTACATGCCCGTCCAGTGGCCGCCGGTAGCCCAGCCGAGCAGGGCAACTTGCGACACGCCCATCCTGGCCTGCACGGCGTCGACCACGGCGCCAATGTCACGAACCACCGCGTCGGAGCGTACGAGGGGTTGGCCGTCCTGGCTTCCTCCCTGCCCGTCCCGGCTTGAGCCGCCGTAGCCGCGTGCATCCATGATGAAGACGCGATGCCCGGCCCGGGCCAAGTCCACCGCGAGAGAGCCGCCCTCCACCGGAAGGTCAAAGGTCGCAATGCCTGGGACGCGCGCGCCGTGAAGCAGCACGACGGGCGGTTTACCCGGCTGAAAGTCGTTGTCACCAACCTCGCGGACCATCAGTTCGACTCCCTGCCCACTGGTGACGGTGAAGTTCTGGCGGGTTATTGCTGCCTGGGTGCTGCCACCAAGAAGAGTGGCTCCGACGAGGATCGGCGCGGTCAGACGCGGGATCATGGACTGTGAACGCATTTGAGGCTCCTGTTTTACTGGTCTCGCCTCTTGACTTGGCATCTGCCATCAGCCTTTTCCAATATCAATAGGAGGTTTATTGAGATGATAGTGATATGACCATTGATCTGCATCACTTGCGCCATTTCGTGGCTGTCGCCGAGGAACTGCATTTTGGGAGGGCGGCTGCCCGTCTCCACATGGCCCAGCCGCCGCTCTCTCAGTCGATCAAGCGCCTTGAGGCAGAGCTTGGCTTTCCACTTTTCCTGCGCACACAACGCAGGGTCGAACTGACCCCTGCAGGCCAGGTGTTTCTGACCGAGGCTCGACGCACCCTGCAGCAGATGGACGAAGGCGTGCGGATGGCGCGACGCGCCGCGTCTGAGGACCTGGCCGAGATCACGGTAACCTTCACAAGCGCCGCACTCTACCGCGTCCTGCCCGCGGCGCTACGCGCCCACCGCCAACGTTTTCCGACGGTCGATATCCGTTTGGATGAAAGGCCGACTGACGCGCAGCTCGCGGGACTGCAGGATGACTCGGTCGACGTGGGGTTTGTCACCCCGCCTTTGAAGGCGGTGTCTGGTCTCCAGATCGAAGTGGTAGATCGCGATCGCTTCTGTCTCGCGGTCCCGGTCTCGAGTCCCCTTGCAAACCGAAACTCGATCGGCCTAGCTGAACTCTCAGAGGAGTCCTTCGTGCTCTTTCCGCATGTGCAGGGACCGTCGCTTCATGGTCGGCTGGTGAGCGCCTGCCGACAGGCGGGTTTCGTACCACGCGTGCGCCAGGAGGCACGGCAGATGCACACGATTTTGAGCCTGGTCGCTGCCGATTTGGGCGTGGCCTTCATTCCCGAAGGGGCACGTTCGATGCAGGTAAACGGCGTCGCGATGGTTCCTCTGGCGGGAATGCCTGACGACCTCACCTGGGATCTCGCTATGGTATGGAAGCCGCGCGGCGCCCGGCGTGCGTTGGTCGCGTTCCTACAGACTGTCACATCTCTGCCGCCGAGCTAGTGAATCTCTACCCAACCGAACGGGTCACACGCAGGGATTCCTAGCGCGGACAGCAAGCCTCCGGCGACGACCGGCTCCGCGCTTGCCCCTCCCGAAGACAAGGGTTGTCAAAGCATCAGTGTTGACTGTGAGGGTTCTAGGCGGGCAGCAAGTTGGCGACGATCAGCGCCGTCGTGTGCCAGTCCGCGCTCGGCGTAAGTCGTCTGCTCTCATTGGAAAGCCGCTGGAGGCGCTTGCACGCTAGTGACCGGAGCGGCTTTCCGTGCGAGAACGCCCGACGCCTGGGATACCCAGCGCTTCCTCGGCCAGGAACTCCACCAGTAGCCTGACTCGCGCGATGTCTGCCCGGTCCGGCACGATGAGAATGTTGAGCTGCACGGATGGCGGAGCATAGTCCGGCAGGATCCGTTCGAGCCGTCCTTCGGAAAGCAGATCATCAACCAACCAGACGTGCGCCGGGCCAATCCCGCGACCGGCAAGATAGGCTTCGCGCGCGGCGAGCCCGTGATCGACCCGAAGGCTTCCGCCGAACGGCACGACATGGGTTTCGCCGTCCGGTCCTTCCAGAGTAAGCGCATCGCTTCCCGCGATGTTCGACATTCGGACACCTTCGAGGCCCGCCAATTTCTCTGGCGTCGCCGGCCGTCCATGCCGCGCCAGATAGTCGGGCGAGCCGACGAGGATGCGCCGACTATCCCCAAGCGCTCGCAGCTTCATGGAACTGTCGGTGAGCGGCCCGAGGCGAATGGCGATGTCCGCGCCTTCGCGCACGAGGTCGACGCGCTCGTCGGTCAGGTTGAGATCGACGGCGATCTCGGGATAGCGATCCTGAAAGGCGAAGATCAGCCGGCTGACGTGTCGGACGCCAAGCGCCGCCGTGCAGGAGATACGAACCGTGCCCGCCGCTGCGCCGCGTGCGGTCCTTGCTTCATCAGTGGCTTGTTCGACCAGACGCAGGATCTGGATAGCGTCGGCGTAGTAGCGGCTGCCTTCCTCGGTCAGTATGACGCGCCGCGTCGTTCGACTAAGCAGCACCACGCCCAAGGCATCCTCCAGCTCACGCAGATGCCGCGTGACGCTGGATTGGCCAATGTTCATCTCTCGCGCGATAGCCGAGAGGTTTCCCCGCTCCGCAACGCGGACGAAGGTGCGTATGCGTTCGAGCGTAACATCCGATTTATCCATTTTTCAGCACTATCATATCCATACTCAATCTATAGCGGAATAATTGGAGGACGCCTAGTTTTGGAGAAAATCGTCTCCAACCGACAGGTGCCCGCCATGAACGTCCTTATTGTCTTCGCCCATCCCGACCGCCGATCTCTCAACGCTTCCCTGCGCGATGTCGCCGTTGAGGAGCTGGAGGCGCTAGGTCATGCGGTTGAGGTCTCCGACCTCTATGCTATGGCCTGGAAGTCGGCGGTGGATGGTGCGGATTTCCCCGCAATCGATCCTAAGGCGCGGTTGAAGGTTGCAGCGGCATCTGGCGATGCCTTCGCGGCCGATGCGCTGACAGATGATGTGAAGGCCGAGCAGGCAAAGCTATTGCGGGCCGACGTTCTAATCCTTCAATTTCCGCTCTGGTGGTTCACCATGCCGGCGATCCTCAAGGGCTGGGTCGATCGCGTCTATGCCTACGGTTTTGCCTATGGCGTCGGCGAGCATAACGACCAGCGCTGGGGCGACCGCTACGGGGAAGGCACGCTCGCCGGCAAGCGCGCCATGCTGATCGTGACGACCGGAGGGTGGCGGGAACATTATTCGCCAAGCGGCATCAATGGCCCGATTGACGATCTTCTGTTCCCGATCAACCACGGCATCCTGCACTATTCCGGTTACACGGTGCTGCCGCCCTTCGTGACCTATCGGGTGGACCGTCTCGACGACGCCGGATTTGCCCAGGCAGCGGCGGCCCTCCGCGAGCGGATGCGGACGCTCGAATCCACACAACCGATCCCGTTCCGTCGCCAGAATGGCGGAGATTATCTGATCCCTAGCCTTGAGCTTCGACCCGGCCTGGAAGCGACCGGTGTCTCCGGCTTCTCGCTGCATCTCAAACAAGTGGAATAGCGATGCAGCGGTCCGAGGGCGCGCGGAACGCGCGAGTCCGACAATGCCCCCAATGCCAGCGTGCCGATCGCAGTAACTGTTGGCTTTGCATTTAATCGCGCGACTCCTGTGCCTTTAAGAATCCGGCTGCTCGGATTGTCAGCTTTAAAGCCAAACCTGGCGGAAACACTTACGTCCAACTGCCAAGCGACACCCGCTTTTTCAGCTTCCAACTTCAATCATCGATGACATATCCGTTGCCGCTGAAACAATGGCACGTCGCAACCATATGTGTCTGGGCGCGTCTTGCTGGCGCGCGTGCCACGCGAGGCTCATCGCGAAACTCCCAATATCGAGGGGCGGCGGTAACGATACGAAGCGCCTCATGTTGGCGGCCGCTCGTGCCAGGCTAGATGGCAGGGTCATGATGAGGTCGGAGCGAGCGGCGATCTCGACCGCCGCGAAGAAGTTCGGCACGCGCAGCTTCACCCGTCGTGTTCGCCCCATTCGCGCAAGCACCTCATCGACAGGTGCAGGTCCGACGCCCGTGACGCTTACCACGATATGCTCCAGCGCCAGAAAGCGGTCGAGAGTGAGTTTTCCGGCGAGCGCAGGGTGTTGTGCCCGCATGAGCGTCACGAGTTCCTCGTCATAGAGGCGGCGCCGGTGGATGCCGGCCGGCGCTTCGTCGATCAGCGCCACCATCGCATCCGCGGCGCCGTGCTCCAGCGCTTCGAACCCATTCGTGCCCTGCGCGGCAATATCCAGATCGAGCGAGGGTGCCTCGCCGGCTAGGCGGGCGAGCAAATGCGGCGCGAGCACGGCGGCCTGGAGATCGGGCATAAGAAGCCGAATTCGACCCGTGGCCGTCGCGGGATCGAACGCGTTCGCTTCCAGCATTTCTCCTACGCCTGCTAATATCCTGCGCAGCGCGGGCCGCACCTCTTCGGCACGGGAGCTAAGGACGTAGCCGCCTGGCCCATCGACCAGCAGCGCGTCCGAAAACAATGCGCGCAATCGTCCGAGCGCTCGACTAGCGGCCGGCTGGCTCATGCCGAGCCGGTGGGCGGCCCGGGTGACGTTCTTCTCATCCAGCAGCGCCTCAAGGGCTACCAACAGGTTGAGGTCGACCCGACGTAAATCCACTTCGCGCATACGAACCATATACGCCATGCATTGGACGCATGGAAGCCGGGCGCCTATTAATTCCTCTATCGAGCAAACTGACGGGGTGGCAATCATGTATGTTGTGCTTGGAGCAAGCGGGCGGGTCGGCGGCGAGGCAGCGCGCGCCCTCATCGAATGCGGCGCGGCCGTGCGTGTGGTCCTGCGTCGTCAGGAACAGGGTGAAAGGTGGGCAGCCCTCGGTGCGGAGGTGGCTGTCGCGAGCATTGAGGATGCCAATGCGATGGCCGATGCGCTGAAGGGCGCGTCAGGAGCGTTCCTACTCAATCCGCCGCCGCTGAAAGGTGATCCCTATGCACGCACGGAAATACTCGGCGCGGCATTGGCCGATGCAGCACGGCGGGCGCATCTGCCCAAGGCCGTCGTCCTGTCGTCTATTGGAGCGCAGCATGCCTCTGGCACCGGTGTAATCGCCACTTTGAACCGGTTCGAAGCGTTGCTCGGCGGCGTGGCACCTGCGACCACCTTCCTGCGGTCAGGCTATTTTATCGAGACATGGAGCGAAGTGGCAGAAACTGTCATCTCGGAAAGTGTCCTGCCGACCTTTCTCGACCCCGCTCAGAAGGTCCCCATGGTGAGCGCTATGGATGTCGGGCATGCAGCGGCAGCCCTACTCTGCGAGGAGTGGGCCGGTAATCGGATCGTGGAGCTGGGCGGACCGAAAGACTGGAGCGCCGGCGATGTGGCAGCGGCCTTTGCCGAAGTTCTCGGCCGGCCGATAAAATCGTTACTCGTTCCGTCGGAACAGCGCGCCGCACTTCTATCCCAAGAAGGCGTCCCCGCCGAGGTAGCGAACGCGCTTCTCGGCATGTATGTGGGAATCGCCAATGGGCTGTTTATGCGCCAGAATGAAAGCGAACATCGGCGCGGCGCGACCTCTCTGACGGAGGCTCTGGAGCGTGTTGTGTCGCTTGGCATTTAAATTGAGGATGAACCTGTTTAAGTGCCAAACGACAGGGCAAAAACCGCTAGGTGGGCCAAAAGCTGGCGATATACGCCGCCCGCGCGGAAATCGCGAGATCCCGGCAAAACTTCTCCGGCTTCTGCATGTCAAATTCAATGTGAACCCGTGTGGATGCTCACGGGGAAGGAAGCCCGTACAATCAGGACACCGTCGATCTGTATCACCAGGTCATGGGGGCGGTTGACGCTTTCATCGCAAGGGAAAACTGTCGGGTGGAACCGGACAAGCGCTTGAAGCTCATCCGGTTCCTGATCGACTACGCCGAACAACACGGCGAATTCACAGAGGAAATTGCAGAAAAACATTTGAGGTCAGCGATATTGGTAAATCGAGCTTCGAAGAGCAGATAATGCAGGGCGTATACGTGCTTGGTTGCCAGCGCGATCAACTGGCATCCGAAAAGCGGAAGTTGGCAAGGCAATTGCGCTATGCCCAGCATTCGGCCCGGCTCACGAGCCTTTCAAAGCAATACGATTTCGGGATGGTCTTCTTCGCAGCAATGGGGGCCGTTTCACTTATCCTGTCTGATGTAAACAGCTCCTCGGATGCCTGGCTGTTTACGACGGAGTTTTTCGTTGATGCTGGTCGCGTGTGGCAGTGCGCTGAAAGGCCGAAAGATGGTCAGCCGGACGGAAGTTATTCAACCCACTTTGATGGGTTGAATAACTTCAAGAAACGCGTTAATTGAACCATTGAAAGGGTCAATTAATGCGCTTAACGCTCCAAGCCCATTTTGATGGTGAGTGGCATCACGCCGCGACGCTAGAACTGAAGGACGACGCGGCCGGCTTTCAGGGCGCGTCCGTTGTCGACTACGATCTCGACTATTTCATCACTGTGGCATCGGCGGAGTTTGCTGCCGGAAAGACAGTCCGTGACCATCGCGCCCTGTCAGTCCGCTATCCCGTTGACCTCGAAAATCGATATAGCCGCAGTTGGCCGCCGTTCCTCTTGGATCTCATGCCCCAAGGCCATGCGAGGCGAAAGCTTGCCGAGCACCTCGGCCTTGCGGAAGGCTCGCGCGCTTCTGATCTCTCGCTGCTTATGCGATCGGCGACGGGCGGCATAGGCAATATCCGGATCAAAGAAGCGGCGGACGCCGAAGCGGAACGGCTGCGCGGTGTTGAGCGCCAAGGGGTTACAGAGGCGGAAATCCTTGTGCGCTCGGATCGCTTCATGGAAGTCGTCGATCGCTTTGGTATGCTCGCCTCCGGCTCAAGCGGCCTGCAAGGCGAATGGCCGAAGGTCTCGATGACCCAGGCGGATGACGGGCTCTATTATCCCGACAGCTTCGTGACCGATGACGAGGCCGTGCGCCACGTCATCGTCAAGCTGGTACGCAGCAATGAGCCCGTGGACCGCCTGATTCTCGAAGGCGAAGCTCTCTATTCGCGCATCGCTCGAGAGATCGATCTGAATGTCAGCGATCCTTCTATCTATGCTGAAGGTGTCCTGATCATTCCCCGTTTCGACCGGAAAAAGAGACAAGGCGGCGGAACCCTCCGGCTGGGGCAGGAAAGCCTCGTGTCAGCGATCGGCGTTGCCGATTTCGGCTATGTCGGCACGCACGAAGCCTACATCCACGTTCTGCGCCAATATTCGGCCGATCCCTTCTCGGACGTTGTGGAATACCTGAAGCGGGACATCGCCAACTTGGCGCTCGGCAATCCCGACAATCATGGCCGCAATTCCGCACTCAGCAAACACCAAGACGGCACGATCCGCCTGTCTCCACTCTTTGATTTCGCACCAATGCGGCTTGCCAAGGAGGGAATCGTTCGCTCCACCCGATGGGCCATGATGCGTGACGGCGGTCGCGATCATCTTCCCGATTGGAAGCAGATTTGCGCCGAACTGATGCCTGATCCTGATGAGCAGAAAGCGCTCGCGGCTACGCTTTTCGAGTTTGCCGAACATCTGCGCCAGGCTCCGACCATGGCGAAAGATTTGGAGGCGTCGTCGGACATTGTGGACCGCGCGATGGGACGTTGCATGGCGATAACAGATAGCGTTCTGGAGGCATTCCTGTGATTCCGAAGGACAGCTAAATGGCTCGTTGGAAGAAACCCACGAAAGAAGAGGTACTTGAAAACCGTAGAACGCTGGCCGAGCGTGCTCGAACCGGCGACCTAAGGCTGCCTGGTGCTGTGGCAGAGATCCGTAAAGGGTTCGGGATGACACAGGAGGAGTTTGCCAAGACGCTGTCGCTTACCAGACGCCAAGTTGCGGAGATCGAAGCAGGCACGGCAAACCCAACGCTCGAAACATTGGAAAAGATAGGCCGATTATTCGGATTCGGAATTGGTTTTGTACCCAAACGCGGTTGAACCAAGCACTCAGCTGAGCAGCCAGACAGCATTCTCAGCGCATCACAAACGGAAAACCGGGGAATGGACCCTGTAATTAGATTTTGGCACTAACCACTTCACGGCGACTTCCTTTGCTGCAGAGGATTCTGGACCTTCTGGAAATAGCTCCGCTTGAAAGAGCTCATCCTGCGTTGTGACGATATTCTCGATCTCTAAGCTAGCCTTGGCTTCTTGCAACGCAAGCTTATCGATTAAGATGCCCTGATTTGGTATTGCAGCCGCTCGCCCCTTCAACTCGGCGAGCGACCTATTCACAGAAGCTAGTGTCTTCAACACCTCGATCGTCTCTAGGTCGGCGAGCTTATGGAGATGAGGCAAGGAGGAGGTCGGGAAAACTCCAAGCGAGCAATTTGTCTCGCCTTCACCCATGGTCAGCTTACCAATAGTTCAATGGCGATCAAGTTCAAGATTCTATACTTCCCGATCGGGAAGACTTTCCAGTTGGATACAACTCCTTCCCTTCGGTAAGTTTTCATGGATTCTCGAAAATTCTTCCCGTACGGTAAGCCTAACAAAAGGAGAGCGCATGATGATCCATTCGGCCGCAGAATTCGGCGCAGTGGTTCGAGAACACAGAAAAAAGCAGGGCTGGACACAGACCCAGCTTGCGGAGCGCTGCGGGACGGGTGAACGCTTCATCGTCGATCTGGAGAACGGCAAGCCCAGCTGTCAGCTCGAGAAATCCCTCATCGCGGCCCGAACGGTCGGCATCGATCTCGGCGACCTGAAAACCGCAGCACCGCCTGCTGCCACGGAAGCCGATGGCGATCTCGGCTATCTGCCCCGTTTCTCCTGATCAGGCGTTGCCGTGACCACGATCTTCTACGAGAGTTTGCCCGTTTGCCAATCTCATCGACCGCGATGGGATTTCGCTCGCCTATGAGCAAAGCTGGGAACAACGTGCTTCGGCCTTCCCGATCTCGCTGACCATGCCCTTGCGATCCGGCACATATGGTGCTGAGCAGGTTGTGTCCTGGCTTGCCAATCTTCTTCCGGAAAACACACCTCTCCGAGATCGGTCAGCAGTTGAAGGTCTCGCCTCAGGACATTGTTGGTCTTCTCACGCGCCTTGGCCGCGATACCGACGGAGCCTTTTCGATAAGCAGGTTGACCAGTCGCTCCCACAACAGATCGCGACAAAGAGCAATGCCGACGAACTTCACGGCAATGACTGGCGGCAATTCGCATCGGCCGTCGGCCTCAGCCCTGCTGTCGTGACAAAACGGATAAGGGAGCTCTCCGACAGGGTTGCTTCAAAGCTCGAAGAGGCACTGGGGGAGACAGAGCGCTATCCCTCTTTTCGTCGAGACTTCGGGGCGAACCTCGTGTTTCTCATTCGCGAGAGGTGCCAGCGGATCGGACGACAGGGTGTCGGGTAGTCCGTATTCGCCCCGCCCCGTGCTTTGACGTTGATTGGAGACAAGACAGAGGGTGGGCTGATCTCGATGGCTCCCAAAAGCCATGCCGCCCGCGTGCTGGGGTGGAATCGGAATTTTCCGAAGCAGTGGTAAAAAACAGGTTGCTTAGTCGTTGTCGATGAAAGGTCTGGTGATCAATCGCAAACACGGCATTTGGGACGCGCGACCTGGCTAGCGGCGGCGTCAGCGCCATACTCAGGAACGTTAACAACAACTATTTAGTGCATTATCTATTCGGTTACTGAAAATAATTACACAAAAATGCGCCCCGGATTCGTTGAGTAATTTCCGTCTCAAAATGGGAATAAATTCGGAAACTTCGGTTTACTATTGTTTTTCAATTTGCCTCTTCCGGCGTCGGGGCGCGAGCGGGCTCGCGCAAGTCGAACAGAGCGACCCAATGAATGGCGGAGAGGGGGGGATTCGAACCCCCGATGCCCTTGCAGGCATGCCGCATTTCGAGTGCGGTGCATTCAACCACTCTGCCACCTCTCCGCGGTGCTGGTTGGCGCATGTTTCGCGCGGGCTGTCTCATAGCGACCAAAAGGCAGGCTGGCAAGACGAAATTGTAAAGCTTTTCATCCTTTTGCCTTGACAGATTTTAGACACTCGCGTATCCCGCTCACGCACTAGGCATGGAGAAGTCCGTGCCTTGCCATCCCCGCGCCCGGCGCGGGGTTTCACCGGCAGACAGAGTTCCGGGCGAACGCCCTGAAATCCCTGCTTAACTTCGACTGATAAGAAGACAGCCACCTGCGGTTTGCGGGGAGAGCTGGATCGAACATGAAAGGATCAAAAAATGTTCGCAGTCATCAAGACCGGCGGTAAGCAGTACCGTGTGGCAGCAAACGACGTGCTGACCATCGAGAAGCTTGAAGCAACCGCTGGCGACTCCATCGAATTCACCGAAGTCCTCGTAATCGGCGAAGGCGCCGACGCTGCGATTGGTGCTCCCTTCGTCAAGGGCGCTTCCGTCAAGGCCGAAGTGGTCGAGCACAATCGCGGCAAGAAGGTCATCGCCTTCAAGAAGCGCCGCCGTCAGAACTCGAAGCGTTCGCGCGGCCATCGCCAGCACCATACGGTCGTCCGCATCACGGACATCGTGGCTGCCAAGTAAGATTACGGGACTAAAGGTTTAAAGGAGAACTCCAATGGCACATAAGAAAGCTGGCGGTTCGTCGCGTAACGGTCGTGATTCCGAATCCAAGCGCCTTGGCGTGAAGAAGTTCGGCGGCGAAGCCGTCATCGCAGGCAACATCATCGTGCGTCAGCGCGGTACGCAGTGGCATCCGGGCGCCAATGTCGGCCTCGGGAAGGACCACACCATTTTTGCGCTTACGGCAGGCAATGTGGACTACCGAACGAAGGCCAATGGTCGCGTGTACGTGTCTGTAATGCCGAAAGCGGAAGCAGCGGAATAAGCCGGTAGCGCTCAAAAACAGCCGGCGTCTCATCGACCCGGCTGACCGTACCAGGTTCAGTCCAGAAAACAGGGGAGATGGGGCGCCATCTCCCCTTTTTCTTTGTCCATGAGGAGGACTGAACATGCAAGGCGAACTGATAAGGGTTGACCAATCACGGTCACCCCAAGAACGGCTGAGGCCGGAGCGGTTAAGGACCGATTGCCCTGTCTTGTTATCGGAAAGGCTCGTCATGCGCGCGCCCCACGAGGAAGACATTGACGCCCTTTCCCATCTCGCCAACAACGCCAAAGTCGCCACAATGGTATCGCGTATGCCGCACCCATATACCGCCAATGATGCCGCCGACTTCGTGCGTCGGACGAAGAATGGCGAGATTGGCAAGTGCGTCTACGCCATCACCAAAGCTGAAAACGGCGCCTTCATGGGGTGCTGCGGAGTTGAGCCGCATGCAGACGGGCGGACTGTCGAAATCGGCTATTGGCTCGGTGAACCCTACTGGAACCAAGGCTATACGACCGAAGCGTGCCACGCTCTGGTCGACATGGTCTTTCGCACGCGCGAAAACGTCGATCAAATCGATGCCCGTTGCCGGGTGATGAACATCGCATCGCGGCGGGTTATCCAGAAGTGCGGCTTCCAGTTCCAGGGCTCAGGCCTTGCCGCATCTCTGGCACTCGGCAGCAACGTGCCTGTGGAATGGTACCGGCTCGACCGCAAGACCTGGATGTCGCTTAGAAGTTGGGGGAGCCTGTGATGAGCGCCGCCATCTTGCCGCGACCCAGGAGCGAGCAAGTGACGCCCGGCCCCGTGCCGGTCGTCACCACGCCCCGGCTGACGCTCCGCCCGCACAGGTTGGCCGATGCGAATGCGATTGCGGAATCGCTGTCCGATTTCGCAGTCACCCGCATGCTTGCCCGCGTGCCCGCGCCCTATGACAGGCAGGACGCGCTTGACTGGCTGGTTCCGGTGACCTCCGGCAGTCTGCCGGATTGGCACCTTGCGGTCACCGACGGCGACGACACCCATATCGGCGTCGTCTCCGTCGAGCTCCGCCACGGCCGCTGGCACCTTGGCTACTGGCTGAACCGCTACTTCTGGCGGCGCGGGTATATGAGCGAGGCTGTCGCAGCGGTGCTGGAGCGCTTCTCCCGGCGCATTCCGGACAGCGCTGTTCATTCGGGCGTGTTCGCGGACAATCCAGCCTCGCTGAGATTGCAGGAAAAGCTCGGTTTCCGGATGACCGGATGCACCGAAATCTACAGCTTCTCTCGCAACACCATGGTATCGCACGTCGAGACCGTGCTTCAGCCCGGCGCCTTGCAGATCACGAAGGCTGCCTGACCAGACAAGAACACCGCAGCCGCCGCTGCGGTGTTTTTCCTATCCGCCAATTTCGATCCAGAGAGGGAAATGGTCGGAGCCGACCGAAGCCGTATCCACATGAGCAGATTTCAGGCGGCCATGCAGGCCACAACTGACAAAGCAGTAATCGAGGTGCATTCGCTTGCCGTGATTTTTCGGGTCCACCCAGCTATAGCTCGCGGGCGTATAGCCTTCTAGCGCGGCCATCGCATCGACAGGTGTTCCAATCCGCGGCACTCGGTCGTAATAGCCGTCTTTCGTCCCGGCGAAAGAGCAGTATTCCGGAGATTCCGGCACCATGTTGAAATCGCCCAAGATGACGTAGTCTTCCGGAAGCGGCAGATCCGCAATCTCGAATTCACTGGCACCCGTCAGGCAACCGCCCTCGAATGGAAACGCATTGATGCGCTCGTTCAAATAGGCGAGCTGGCGGATACGCTCGTCGGGCGATACGTGATCGAGGTGAACGGAATAGACGCGAAGAGCGCCTTGAGGCGTATCGACGACGGCCTCGGTCGCCCCGCGCTGCAGATTGATTTTCGAAACTGTGCGGCTGCGCGGCAAGAGCAGGGTGCGCGTCGACAGGATCGGCCACCGCGAAATGATCATGTTGCCGAACTGGAAGCGCGTACCGCGGAGCGGGTAACCCTCTTCACCGGCGTCGACGTGCAGGTCGCAGGCCGGGCCATAGACCCAGAAATGGTTGGGAAAGAAGGCAGCAAGATCTGCCGCCATGTCGGAAAAATCGTTTCGCGCGAAGCCTCTGGTCACCTCCTGAAGCGCGATGATATCGGCGCCATCGAGATTGTTCGCGATACGGCCGAGATCATAAATCCCATCAAGACCGAAGCCGTACTGTATGTTATAGCTCGCAAACTTCACGATAATCTTTGACCTCAGCTTGAACCGGCTATATCGAAAGCGGCAGGATGGGGCGCGTAAAAAGCCACCGATGATGGAAGTAAAATGAAATTTCTCGACGAAGCAAAGGTCTATATTCGGTCCGGTGACGGCGGCGCAGGCAGCGTCTCGTTCCGGCGCGAGAAGTTCATCGAGTTCGGCGGACCGGACGGCGGCGATGGCGGACGCGGCGGCGATGTCTGGATTGAAGCCGTCAATGGCCTCAATACGCTTATCGACTTCCGCTACCAGCAGCATTTCAAGGCCAAGATCGGCATGCACGGCATGGGCAAAAACCGCACCGGCGCCAATGGAGAAGACGTAACTCTCAAGGTTCCGGTCGGAACACAGGTCCTGGAAGAAGACCAGGAAACGCTGATCTGCGACCTGACGGAAGAAGGACAGCGTTTCCGGCTTGCCGCAGGCGGCAACGGCGGCTTTGGGAATGCGCATTTCAAGTCTTCGGTCAATCAGGCGCCGGATTGGGCAAATCCCGGATTGCCTGGCGAGGAAAAGACGATCTGGCTGCATCTGAAGCTGATTGCAGACGCCGGGCTCGTCGGTCTGCCCAATGCCGGCAAGTCCACTTTCCTGGCGGCAGTCACCCGCGCGCGGCCAAAGATCGCCAACTATCCCTTCACCACGCTGCACCCGAACCTCGGCGTGGCAACGATCGACGGACAGGAGTTCATTCTTGCAGACATCCCTGGCCTGATCGAGGGCGCGCACGAGGGGATCGGCATCGGCGACCGTTTCCTCGGCCATGTCGAGCGTACGCGCGTGCTGCTGCATCTGGTCTCGGCGCAGGAGGAAAAGGTCGGCAAAGCCTATACGACGGTGAAGAACGAGCTTGAGGCCTATGGAAACGAACTGACCGACAAACCGGAAATCGTTGCGCTCTCGCAGATCGACGTGCTCGACGATGCGACGCTGAAGAGGAAGACGAAGGAGCTTGCCAAGGCTTGCGGAAAGACGCCGTTCCAGATTTCGGCCGCAACCGGGAAGGGCATGACCGAGGTTCTGCGAGCCCTGCGCGACATCATTGTCGAGGCGAATGCGGGCGGCGAAAAGCCGGCCAAAGCGCCCAAGCTGCGGCATCGCGACATGATTACGAGCGATGAGGACAGAATGGATGACGACGCGTAAGCCGCTCGATCGCTACCGCCGCATCGTCATCAAGATCGGCTCAGCACTCCTCGTCGACCGCAAGAGCGGGCTCAAAAGCGCGTGGCTCCATGCAATGTGCGCCGATATCGCCGCACTGAAGGCAAGAGGCGCGGATGTGCTTGTGGTCTCGTCGGGCGCAATCGCGCTCGGCCGCTCGGTGCTGGATCTGCCTTCCGGTGCACTGAAACTGGAGGAAAGCCAGGCGGCCGCAGCTGTCGGCCAGATTTCGCTGGCGCGTGCCTGGTCGGAAAGCCTATCGCGGGATCAGATCGTGGCGGGCCAGATCCTGCTGACGCTCGGCGACACTGAAGAACGTCGCCGCTATTTGAATGCCCGTGCCACGATCAACCAGTTGCTCAAGATCGGCGCCGTTCCGATCATCAATGAGAACGACACCGTCGCAACCAGCGAAATCCGGTACGGCGACAATGATCGCCTCGCAGCTCGTGTCGCAACGATGACCGGCGCCGACCTCTTGATCCTTCTATCCGATATCGATGGGCTTTATACGGCGCCGCCGCACCTCGATCCCGCGGCTAAGTTCCTTGAGACGATCGCCGAAATCACTCCGGAGATCGAAGCCATGGCAGGCGGCGCTGCTTCCGAGCTGTCGCGCGGCGGCATGCGCACGAAAATCGACGCCGGCAAGATCGCGACGACGTCGGGCTGCGCCATGATCATTGCTTCCGGCAAAACGGATAGCCCGCTATCGGCGATCTTGAATGGCGCACGGTCCTCCTGGTTCGCACCCTCCGGCACCCCCGTGACCGCGCGCAAGACCTGGATCGCAGGTCAGTTGCAGCCAGCTGGAGAACTGCATGTCGACGACGGCGCCGTGACGGCGCTCGGTGCGGGCAAGAGCCTGCTTCCCGCTGGCGTTCGCAAGGTGGTCGGACTTTTTAGCCGGGGTGACACCGTGGCAATTATTGGCCCTTCCGGGCGCGAGATCGCCCGCGGCCTCGTCAGCTACGACGCAGAAGACGCCCGCAGGATCGTTGGCCGCAAGTCCGCCGAGATCGAAGCGATCCTCGGCTACCCCGGCCGCACCGCTATGATCCATCGAGACGATATGGTGTTGACGTCACAGGCAAATTCGAAATCAGAAAGACAGAAGAAGGACGCGGCCCATGCTTGAGACTGTTGTGCAAGGCCCTGACATTGACACGCTGATGAACGACATCGGCCGCAAGGCTAGGGCCGCCGCACGACCGTTAGGCTTTGCGTCCACCGAAGCCAAGAACAGGGCGCTGAACGCAATGGCCGACGCGATCCTCGCAAGCAAGGAGCGCATCCTTGCCGAAAACGCCAAGGATCTGCACGATGTCGCCGGCACCGATATGCTTGCTTCCTTCATCGATCGCCTGACACTGAACGATCAGCGCATCACCGAAATGGCCGAAGGCATCCGCGCCATTGCTGCGCTGAAAGATCCGGTCGGAGAAGTGATCGCTTCCTGGGATCGGCCGAACGGACTGAAGATCGAGCGGGTCCGCACACCTCTCGGCGTCATCGGCGTCATCTTCGAAAGCCGGCCGAACGTGACGGCAGATGCCGGTGCGCTTTGCCTGAAGGCAGGCAATGCTGTGATCTTGCGGTGCGGTTCGGACTCGCGCCGTTCATCGCAGGCAATCCATGCCTGCCTCGTCGAAGGACTGAAGGTAGCAGATCTTCCGCGGCATGCCATACAGCTTGTTCCGGTTTCGGACCGTGCCGCCGTTGGCGCCATGCTGCGAGGCCTGGAAGGGGCGATCGACGTCATCGTGCCACGTGGCGGAAAGAGCCTTGTCGCCCGCGTGCAGAACGAGGCCCGCGTGCCAGTTTTTGCCCACCTCGAGGGCCTTTGCCACATCTATGTAGACAAGTCTGCCGATATCGAAATGGCAAAGAGGATCATCGTCAATGCCAAAATGCGCCGCACAGGCATCTGCGGGGCCGTGGAAACCCTGCTTGTCGACGGCGCTGCAATCGGCACGCATCTGACACCGCTTCTCGAAATGCTGGCGAGGGCCGGCTGTGAAATCCGCGCATCCGCCACGGTGTTGAAGGTTGCCCCGGGCTTGAAGCCAGCGACCGAGGAGGATTGGTCGACCGAATATCTCGATGCCGTCATTTCCGTTGCCGTTGTTGACGGTATTTCGGGCGCGATCGCGCATATCCAAAAGTATTCGTCGAACCACACGGAAGCCGTGATCGCGGAAGATCCGGCCGTCGTCGAGCGATTTTTCACCGAGATCGATTCGGCCATCCTGCTGCATAACGCTTCCACACAATTCGCCGACGGCGGCGAGTTTGGCATGGGTGCGGAAATCGGAATTGCGACGGGCAAGATGCATGCCCGCGGTCCTGTTGGCGTCGAGCAGCTCACTTCCTTCAAATATCGCGTGCGCGGCACCGGACAAACGCGGTCCTGACGTGACGACAGACGAAGTAGACCGTCGCTACCTTCGCATGCCGCACATCGAGCGCGGCATGGTCGTCGGGCTTTTCGGCGGATCCTTCAATCCACCGCATCAGGGGCATGCGCTGGTTGCGGAGATCGCCATACGGCGCCTCGGCCTCGATCAACTGTGGTGGATGGTTACACCCGGCAACCCGCTGAAGAACCGCAATCATCTTGCGCCGCTTGCCGAGCGGATCGCGCTCAGCGAAGCGATCACAACCGATCCGCATATCAAGGTGACTGCATTCGAACAGGCCTTCGGAGTTAGTTACACGGCAACCACACTCGCCAGGGTAAAGGCACGCAATCCCAACATCCACTTCATCTGGATCATGGGTGCCGACAGCCTTCAAACCTTCCACAAATGGCAAAAGTGGCAAGTGATTGCGCGCACCTTCCCGATCGCCGTCATCGATCGCCCCGGTGCGACGCTTTCCTATCTATCGTCGAAAATGGCAAAGACCTTCGATTTCGCGCGTATCGACGAGGACGATGCCCGCGCGCTCTGGAAAAAATCCGCGCCTGCCTGGACCTTTATTCATGGCCCGCGCTCGGCATTGAGTTCGACTGCAATTCGCAAAGCGGCTGAGTAGCGGCAGTTTCAGCAAGGCTGACAAATGAAAAGCCCGACGGGGGAGGATCCGTCGGGCTTTATAAACTTGATCGACAGCTGGGAGGAGGAGTGCTGCCGACCGGATATCTAACGGCTTTGGGAGGAGGAGATCGCCGTTTCGATAAGTATGTTTTATCATAATTTCGAAAAACTGGAATATCGTATATTGCATTGCAGCAATGCGATCAGCGCAAGTCTCAATGATTGCCATCCTGCGTGTTGCCGCTTTTTGAGGCATTGCGGACGGTCTGCGGGCCGCAGAACGCGACAACACCACGAAGTAGGACAAGGCCCGCGGCAGCGCGTCAGGTCGTAGCGCAGGCTGGTCCGCGGATGTTTTCGGGATTGGACAGCAGACGCGACACGGCAGGGCAGTTATTTCGCCCGACGCGTTCTCCGGATGCCGGAGCAATCGGGTCTGGACTTGCTTCCGAACCGCCTTCGAATCGTCTCCGCCTAGTTTACCTCGGTACTTCGGCCCTCGCGGCTCGGAGCACGTGCCGGGTCTTTTCCGCGTGACCACTGCTTGCCGAAAAACTTAACGAGCTGTCGCATAGGGACTTGCGCTGGATGGATCCAACCGTCCCGAGAACGCGCAAAAGCGGGGATTTTTGGCATATAAGCAGGATTTTTATTCTTTGGGATACGTACAATTCGAACAAAAGAAGCAATCAATCGTATATTGCTGGAGCCTAATATGTCCTCCTGGGCTACTTGGAACTGGGGGATAAGAATGGGTGAATTTCTCAAACGGCATTTCGATCGGCTTATTCGGGACGAGGGCGGCAACTTCACAATCCTGACTGCGGCTGCAATCGTTCCCTTACTGGGGGCGGCCTCCATCGCGATCGACTTCGTCAACGCCAGATTCGAAGCTGACAAGTTGCAAGAGGCGCTGGACAGCGCCACGCTTGCGGCGGTGCGCCTTTACGGCGAAGGCTACAGTGAGGCGGAAGCCACTCAATTGGCGAACGAGATGTTCTTCGGCAATTACCAAACGGCGGGTATTGTCAATGAGGCCAACGATGCAATGACCCCGGCAGAGGAACCTCCGTCCCTGCAGATCGCCTATTCAATGGCGGGACAGCAGGTATTTGCGACGGCTAACTATGCAGTCGACTACGACCCGGTATTCCTCACTCGATTATCGTTCCCCATCTCCCGCCGCAGCAGCACCGCTTACCAAGCGGGCAATGAAGCCTGCATTCTGGCGCTCAGCCCGACAGCAGATCGCGCCTTCGAGGTTACAGGTAGTTCGAAGGTCGACACCTCGAATTGCGCGATCACCGCGAACTCGCACAGCAACGAAGCCATCTATGTCGGCGGATCTGGAAGCCTGAAGACGGAATGTCTTTATACGCCAGGCAAGGTCGCGGCCTCGCCGTACAAAATCGATCTCGAATGCGACAAGCCTTATGAGGGAACGGCAGCGGCCCTTGACCCGTTCAGGTTCAAAACGATGCCGAAAGCAGGGACCTTGGCCAAGAACAACGCCTCCGGCGAACTGGAGCCAGGGACGTACAAGGGTCTGCAAGTCAAGGGCAATGTGACGCTGCAACCCGGTGACTACATCATCAACGGGGGCAAGCTGAGTTTCGGAAGCCAGTCGGTCGTCACTGGCGAAGGGGTCACATTCTTCCTGCTCAACGGCGCTGAAATCGACATTCACGGCGGTTCGACCGTTAATGTCACCGCCCCGACATCTGGCCCATGGGCGGGTTTCGTTTTCGTCGCCGACCGCGATAACACGGCCTCCGCGGTGATCAATGGCAACAGCAACTCGAACATCAGCGGCATCATCTACATGCCAGCAGCCGAAGAAATCCAGTATTCCGGCAATGGTACGACGTCCGGCGACTGCGTCCGAATCATCGGCCAGAAAATAACCATGACCGGCAACAGCACTTTCAAGCTGGAGTGCAAGTCGGAACTGGCAAACAACGAGATTAATAATCCGGGTGCAGTCCAGCTTGTCCAATGAGGGTACAACGGACGGCGGCTTCATCTTTGGCGTCTTGTCACCGCACACTAGAGCCTGCCTGATCTTTCGCACTGCCCAGACGTGGTTGCGGATAAGGCCTTTCTCGGTGACGACACCGCTCACTTTACCATTGGTGATATCCAGGCCGCGTGCCGCGCAGTTCTGATGAACTGTCGCGCCATGACCAGCGCGGTCCTATGTGCCGCTGGTGCCTGGGCTTCTTCTTTCCTGCGCATGCATGCGGTTTCGCTGCCGCAGGCCAGCGTCCGTCAGACCGCCCTACGGACCGGTCCTGCACCGGATCTTGGCGGAGCAATCTACACGTCTGAGTGTGCCCTGACGCGCCGGATCGATGGCAGCTACACGATAGCTATGCCCGACCGTTTCTGCCGATGTTCATCAAACGACGCAAGGCCGTCGAGATCGGCATCCGGTCGCTCGTTCTTTCAGGGCCCGGAAACACTTGGTCGCTGGCATCTCGACAGGCCGACCCCCTTTGAGCGCATCCGCGTCCTCGATCCCGCTCCGGACATGCGGATGATGGCGACTATAATGGCACGGATAAAAGCCCTGTTCCCCGCTGTTGCCGATGCCGGCGTCGTGTCCTCCTGGGGTGGATATGTCGATTCCACACCAGACGCCATACCCGTGATTTCGCCAGTGGAGAGCATCGGCGGTGTGTTCGTCGCCGCAGGCTGTTCCGGACACGGCTTCGGCGCCGGCCCTGGCATTGGCCATCTGGCGGCGGATCTGGTAGCGGGCGACGCGGCAAGTGTCGATCCAGATCCATTCCGCCTGTCGCGCTTCACGGACAGATCGAAAATTGTAATTGGCGCCATCTGATGCAGTTTTCCCGCGTCGCGACGGCAAAGAGCGCTGAGCGATTGCGGGTCTGGCCGCATATCTGCAGGCTCAAGCGATCTGGACGGTTTCGTGGCCGATCTGGCCGATGCGGTCGCACAGGTGCATCGCCGGCAGCTCGCACGGCAGGAACCTGAGGGTCGCGGATGCGTGCGGGATGACGGGCGAGACTATTTGCGATCTTCGTGGCGACTATGCCTCGGTCCTTCGGCACATCACGGCTCGGCATTGCAGCCCAAGACCTGGAGAGCGACGTCCGGGAAGCCGGGGTTACTGGAAGAAACACTGCTAGTCTAAACCTCTGCCGGAAGCCGCAGGAGTGGATTCTCACGTGATGCCAGATTGATGAACTGCTGCAATAATCCCGTTTCGCCAACTCGGCTCCTTAGCAAAGAGATGGAAACCCTATGTCAATCCAAGATACAAGCTCTTCCGCCAAGCTGGCTTTCATCCATACGGTTTCCGGTCTTGTTTTCGAGTTCGAGGGCCTCGCCAAAGAACATTTTCCGAACTGGAAGCCGTTCGCGATCCTCGACGAGAGCCTCTTGAGAGATACCATTGAGCGCTGGTCGCTGTCCGATCTGACGAAACGAAGGCTCGCCATCTACATATGGTCGGCAGTCGACGCCGGGGCAGGTGCAGTTGTCGTCACATGCTCGACTCTCGGACCGGCAGTCGATGCCATTGCCCCGCTTTGCCCTGTTCCGCTGTTCCGTATTGATGAGGCATGGCCAAAGCCGCTGTCGAGCATGGACACCGCATAGGCGTCTTAGCAACCTTGTCTACGACGCTGGTGCCGACAGTGGATCTGCTGAGGCGCCAGGCATGCGATGCCGGTAAGGACGTAGCGATCGACCATGAGCTTATTGAGGGAGCCTTTCAACTCCTCGCCGGCGGAGATATCGAAGCCCATGACGCGCAAATCCGCCAAGTTCTCGAAGAGTTGTCGCAGAAGGTCGATGTGGTCGTTCTTGCGCAGGCCTCGATGGCTCGTGCAGTGAGCGGCACGGCTCACCGCGTTCCAGTTCTGACAAGCCCCGTACTTGGGGTTGAAAACGTGAAACGGCGTTTAGAGCAGCGATAGGTGGGAGAAGATGCCATTGCCGCCCATACTCGACTATCGATTGCCACAGCTGTAACGGGACTGATTAAGAGAGACAAAGCACCCAGATCGCGCTCATCAAAGTAGACGACTGGGAAGCGTGACGGATCTTTATGCCCTGATCGCGCTGGGTCAGACTGGCGAGGCTTTAAGTCGGGAATTCATTCAATGAGCCGTACAGCATGCGGCTCATTGAAGTGTGCCCAGGATGGCCACAGGGGAGGGAGGGTGTTCGGCCGAATTTGTAACCCTTCGTATCTGAAACGGGTCAGCATACTTTTAGATACCCTTCTCGCCACTCGTGGAAAATCCCCGATACAACTCCGCTTCATACAGCAAGCGAACATCATAGTTTGCAGAGCTGGAGACCGAGATGCCGAACAAAGCAGTGTCGCTCTTAGAGGTACGGAAAATATTAAACGAGTTCTGCGCTGAGAACGGCTTGTCTATAGGAAGCGCGATCGCCATCGATGCAGCAAAGCACCTCATCAAGATCACTGCCACAGACGTAACTTCTGCTATAATGGTCCGATCCTCACTGGATCACTGGATGGTAGAACGCACTGCGTTCGCAGCCTGAGAGATAGATCCAGCTCCCAACCTCATGTTCCAAGCGAAGAGTTACCGCTTGCGAAACGAGCTCCCAAGTTGGATCGCCACGGTGTCGGAAGCCTGTTTCGTGGGAGCAGGTGCGGCCAACGGCATGACTCTTTCACGATGACAACTTAATCGGGCCTGGTACTGGATCGCTATCGCGATTGAGTGGCGAAGCGCAGCTCCCAGTAAGGACCTGCGCCTTGCAAGTCGCAAGTTTTAACGGACCTTCCTGAAGGCCGCACGCAGCTCCTCTGCGAATATATCAGGCTGCTCCCAAGCCGCGAAATGCCCCCCATGATCAACCTGATGGTAATAGTTTATCGACGGATAAGCTTCCTTGCTCCAGCTCTCCGGCGCCTTGTAGATCTCTTTCGGGAAGACGGTGATACCAACGGGAATTTTGATATCCTTGGTCTTCTGAGCATCTGAGCTGAAGTTGTTGTTGTCGTTCTCCCAATAAAAGCGGGAGGCTGAAGCGCCACTGTTGGTCAGCCAATAAAGGGTAATGTCATTGAGCATTTCGTCTTTGGTGAGCACGCGTTCCGGCTCTCCGTCGCTGTCGCTCCATTGCACGAACTTCTCGTAGACAAAGGATGCAAGACCGGCCGGGGAATCAGACAGCGAGTACCCGATCGTTTGGGGCCGCGTGACCATCATTGCTCCATACGCAGCATTTCTGCCGAAGAATTCGCTTAGAGAATTGTAGGCATCTCGCTCCAATGGCGACAGATTGGCCGGCGCAGGCTCGCCACCATTGATACGCTTCATGAGCGAACCAGGCACGGTAGCCGGCATATTCAGATGGATCCCGAGGAGCCCCTCCGGTGCTTGCCGAGCCAGTGCATCGGAGATCACCGAACCATGGTCGCCGCCTTGAGAAACATAGCGAGTGTAGCCAAGGCGCTTCACCAGCGTATCCCAGGCTCGCGCGACGCGATCGGGCCCCCAACCCAAGTCTGTCGGATGGCCTGAGAAACCGTATCCGGGGATTGAAGGAATGATCACGTCAAATGCATCTTCCGCCTTGCCGCCATATGCGGTCGGGTCAGTTAACGGACCTATGACCTTTATAAACTCGAAAATCGAGCCCGGCCACCCGTGCGTCAAGACCACAGGAAGAGCGTTAGGATGGCGGGAGCGGACATGCGTAAACTGTATGTCTACACCGTCGATCGTTGTGACGAATTGCGGCAAAGCATTGAGCTGATCCTCAGCCTTTCGCCAATCATAGTTGCTACCCCAGTAGTGGACGAGTTCTCGAACCCGTTCCAGCTGAATTCCCTGAGAGATGTCCCCAACAGTCTCCTTATCCGGCCAACGCGTGTTCAAAATCCTATTCTTCAGATCATTGATTTGCGCTTGCTCGACATGGATCCGAAATGGCCGAATGCTTTCATCTGCGGTTGAGTTGTCGACTTGGTCTTTGAGGCCACTGTCAGCCGCCAGGACAGGTTGAAAGTTGGCCACGGAAACAAGCATCGTCGATCCAAGGGCCAGAGCAGCTCGTCGGCCCCATCTTCCGATGTGTGCAGCTTGATTCATAGTTATCTCCTTCGCATTTCGTTCCGCGACTATTTCGCGCCAAGAACAAGTAGATGCCGATCGTATCCCGGCTGTTTCTTAGGGCCTGCTGCTGCGTCACGAAGTGTTTGCTTCCCGACCCCCCGAAACGTGCAGATACAAATGTTGCCAGTGCTGGTTACTGATGCCAGCTTTGCCAGCCTGAAAGCGCGAGCGGCTGGGCGATCGCTCAACCCCCGCCAGCGCCGCCTTTAGATTGTGCTTCCGCGCCCCTAACACTGTGGACTTGCTAACAACCATCCACCGGTCGGAATCGTGGCGGCGAATTCTTCTGCCTCGTCCAGAACAAGGAGTGCGTCGGTCCAAGCACAAGATGCGCCGGGAGGTCATCGCCGCCCGGCTCAAGGGCAACCACCGTGAGCCCAGATGTCCTACTTCGGCCCGAAAAACCTCGGGGAATTCGCCCAACGGCCTTTTAGCTGATTGACAAGCGGCAGATCGGGGCGTCCCGGCACGACCCCCAATCGAGGAAAGGTTGAATATGGGGTCTGAGCGCTTACTCCTTATCCGAGGCTCTGCTCAAGGGCCTCGAAAGTGACCACACCGAGCACTATTGACCAGGTCGTCGCATACTTGGCTCTTGGCGTGTCAAGGTCTCCAGGTCTTTGTTGAGTAAGCTCAGCTACGGGGTGAGAATGGCCCGTGGCTCGAGCATGCCGTCGAGACCGTAGGCGCCGATTTCTCTGCCAATGCCGGATTGTTTGAAGCCGCCGAACGGTGCTCGCGGATCGTGGGGGGCGCCGTTGACCACAACGCGGCCAGCAATCAACCTTTCGGAAAATTGCCTGGCACGGTGCAGGTCAGATCCCAGCACATAGGCCTGTAGCCCGTAATCGCTGTCGTTGGCGATTTTGACGGCTTCGTCCTCATCCGCATAGGCGATCAGGCACAACACGGGACCAAATATTTCTTCACGAGCAATCCTCATATCGTTCGTCACGTCCGCGAAAATAGTCGGTCGAGCGAACCATCCTTTTTCGAAGCCCGCGGGTCGGCCAGTCCCGCCTGTAAGAAAGGTGGCTCCTTGTTCGGCGCCTAGGCGAATGTAGGTTTGAATTCTCTCCCACTGAGCGCGGCTTGCAAGCGGCCCAATCCGAACCTCGGGGTCGCGAGGGTCACCGACTTTCAGCCTTTCGGCTTCTATCCTCAGCCTCTCCGAAATCTCGACTAGTCGAGACCGTGGCGCCAGGATTCGGCTTCCCGCAACACAGGCCTGACCGCTATTTGCGAAACCGGACATCAACGCGATAGGGATCGCCTCTTCAAGGTCGGCATCTGACAGAATGATTGTTGGCGCCTTGCCTCCCAGTTCCAGAACCACTCTCTTGATTCCGTCGATGGCTGCGTGCTGAATGATTTTCGCTGCCTGCGTGGAGCCGGTGAAGCTGATAGTTGCTACATCCGGATCGTTCGTAAGCGCCGCGCCGACGACCGGGCCTGTTCCGTTGACAATATTGAGAACGCCTGCAGGGAGGCCAGCCTGATGCAGCCGTTTAGCAAGCACTTCGGTTTGAAAGGCACTCTGTTCAGCCGGTTTGATGACCAGGGGTGAACCGGAACCGATCGCATGAGCGAGCTTGGTGGCGATAAATCCGAAGTTGCTGTTCCAAGGCGTGATAGCGGCGAGCACCCCGCGCGGGAGCATCCTTACCGTGCTTTTACCAACAACTCGTTCAAAGTCGTAGGCAGCCACGGTTTCTGCCATGACATCGAAGATCGATGCCGTGTTCTGCACTGAAAACTCGGTGAAGTAAGCGGGAGCTCCGTACTCCTCTGTCATGGCTTGAACAAGCTCATCGGGCCTCGCTGCGATCACATCGCGAAGGCTCCTGAGCATATCAATGCGCTCTTGCGTCGTTGATGCCGCTAAAGCGGGAAAAGCTTGCTTAGCGGCCTCCACCGCAGCCTTTGCGTCTTCCGCATTCCCAAGCCGCACGTCGCCAATTTTCTCTTCGGTGGCCGGGTTGATGAGCTCTGACCGCTCATTGCCCTTCGGCACCACGAATTCGCCGTTGATGTAGACATGTTCGATTGATCGCATTGATCGGGCCTCAATAAGGTATGGTTCGGGATTTGGCTGGCCCCAAGGCCGCCAGGGGCAGATCGAATGTTGCGCGCTATCATTGCCGAAGGAGAGACAGCATCTCCTCGGCTTGTGTCTCTTCTGTTTCGGGTCGGACGCAAAACGAAAGCTCGTGTGGCAACCGTCGACACGGTTGAAACAGAACCCCCGATGAAATCTTGCTTAATGCACTCCTTTGGAGGGACGTGCGTCGATCGCCCTCAAGCTGATGCGCCTAATGTAGCTTTTGCCTATTATGCTGATAAGCAGACCAAACCTGCACGAGCTGATAAGGGAACAAGGACAATGATGCGCGGATCACTTGCGGAGCTTGAGGCGGTGGTCGCGGTTGCCGCACGCGGCGGCTTTCGCGCAGCCGCCCGCGACCTGGGTATCTCCTCCTCCGCACTAAGCCAGCAGATCGGCGCGTTGGAGACCCGCATCGGTGTGCGGCTCTTCAATCGGTCCACCCGCAGCGTAGTGCTGTCAGCAGCTGGCGAGCGGTTCGTTTCGGAGATTACACCGGCGCTGGCTGCGATCCGGAGTGCCATTGCCCATGCCGACGAGCATCGAGTTGAGCCGACGGGTACGCTACGCTTAAACAGCTCGATCGGCGCTACCAGAATGATCCTTGCCCCCGTCGTGATCGAGTACATGCGCCGCTATCCGCAAGTGGCGGTGGAGATTGTAACGGAGGATGCGCTTGTTGATATCAACGCGCAGGGCTTTGATGCTGGAATCCGGATCCGTGAGACCGTGCCGCCGGATATGGTGGTTGTACCGATCAGCGACAGCATCCGCCCTGCGATTGTCTGCGCACCGGAATACTTGAAGAACTACGGAGAACCGGAAGTCCCCGCCGATCTTCAGGCTCATCAGTGCATCCGGGCTCGCATGGCCAATGGCGCCTTATATAGCTGGGAATTCGAGCGCAGGGGGCAGACCTTCAGCATAACCGTCCACGGCAAGCTGACGCTCGACGACAGCGACCTGATACTTCGCGCCGCGAGAGAAGGGGTGGGACTGGCCTATCTGAACGAGTGGCAGGTTTCTGAAGACCTTGCGAATGGTCGCCTTCAGAAAGTCCTCGAAGATTGGACGGCTCCCTATCCAGGCCTTTGCCTCTACTATCCGGGCCGCCGTCACATACCCGCGAAGCTACGCAGTTTCGTCGAACTCATCAGAGAGGTCAGACGGGAGTAGGCTCCATCGCTGCCCGCGAGAGATAGGAAAGGAACGGCTCCTGCCACGTGGATGAGCCGATCTGCGACGGCGTCTAATTAGACGTTACGCCATCCGCTTGGCCGGCAAGGGCGAGGGCGCAAGCTTGATATCCTGCGCGCCGTCGTCGCTGCGCGCAAAACCATCGCGCCCGCCGGAGGTGTGGGTTCTGCCGGCTCAAAGGACATTCTCAATCTCGGTCATGGCAGACTCCTTTCGTTCCGCCGCCAACAGCGGCGCTCTCTGACAAGATTGTTCTGACCGATCGGCAAATCCGGCATGTTTGCCAAAACGCCGAATGTGTATCGAAGCGTCGCCGGTGACCACCCGCTGGCGCCCGCATTGTCCAAAACACGAGGCTGGCCCGATCAGCGGAAAGTCACCTCAGCCGCCAGCCCCCCACCTTGCCGATTATAGAGGCGCACAGAGCCGCCGATCGTTCCCGCAAGCTGCTGGGCGATCGCAAGTCCAAGACCTGTTCCGCCTGTGTCACGGTTGCGCGATGTCTCAATCCGGAAGAAGGGTTGCATGGCGCTATCCAGCATATCGTCAGGGATGCCCGGGCCGCGATCCAGCACGGTAACGACGACATCGCCCTCGCCACTCCGCTCGACGGCGATCTCGGCGCTACCGGCGAACTTGATGGCGTTATCTATAAAGTTCGTCAGTATCCGTCGCAGCGCGTGCGGTTTGGTCGACGCCGTGCCCTGGATAACGCCGAGAACGGTTACGGCTTTTCCGGTGTCCTGGTAGTCGTAGGCGATGCTGTCGATGAAGGAGGCAAGATCGATCCGAGAGGTCTTTTCGCCGTTGCCGTGCGAGCTGCGCGCGTAGGCAATGCCGTCCTGCACCAGCCGCTCGATCTCCCGCAGGTCGCTGACCAGCTTTTCCTTCTCCGGCGTATCGTCAGCCATATCGGCGCGCAGCCGCATACGGGTGATCGGTGTCTGCAGGTCGTGCGAGATCGCCGCGAGAATCTGTACACGCTCCTCCAGATAATGCGCGATCCGGTCGCGCATCGCGTTGAAGGCGCGGGCAGCGTGGGCGACTTCACTCGGCCCGCCGGCGCTCATCGGCGATCCCTTTTTGCTTGGATCGAGCGCCTCGGCCGCTGCGGCAAGCGCGCTCAGGGGGCGGATGGCCTGGCGCACCGCAAACCAAGTGCACAGAACCAAAAGCGCCATTTGCGCGGCGAAGACATAGGGCAGCCACTCGGCCAACGGCATGACGCCGCGCGGGGTGACATCGATCGTCAATGGCGCGCCGTCGGACAACGTCAAGTGGGCCTGAAGCCTCTTGCCATCACCCGGGATGGATTCGACCCTGAGCGGAAACTTGTGGCCGGCCGCCTCCTCTATTCTTTCCGCGATCTCAGCGCCCCGGCCGGACATGTCGGAAACACCCGGAAGGCCGGGACCGAGAACAAGGCGATAATTGCCGCGGCTCAGCCGATCGACCCAATCGGCTCTCTCGTTGGCGGGAAGGCGATCAACGACGGCGATCGACGTCGCCAGATCGCTCTCCAGCGTGCCGAGCATGACGGCCTTGGCCGACATATAGCGTTCGGCAAAGAGGATGCTGAACGACAGGCCATAGGCAATGGCGAGACCGGCGAACAGGATCAGAAAGAGCCGGGACCGCAACGAGCCCGGCCACCAGCCGATGCGACGGCTGCCCTCTCTCATGCCCTCGGCTCCGAAATCTCGACCGGAACCGAAAAAACATAGCCTTCAGCGCGCACCGTCTTGATGTAGGTCGGCTCGCGTGCATCGTCGCCCAGCCGCTGGCGCACGCGGCTCACCAGGAGATCGATTGACCGGTCGAACAGCTCCGCATCGCGACCCTGCGTGAGATTGAGCAGCTGGTCACGATTGAGGACGCGTTGGGGATGATCGATGAAGACCCTGAGCAGCCGATATTCGGCGCCGCTCAAGGCGATCTCCGTTCCCTCCTTGTCGAGCAGATGACGTCCGACCGTATCAAGGCGCCAGTCACCGAAGCTCAAAAGCCGACCGGCCTCGCTGATCTGCAGGTTGGGCGGCAGCATCCGGGTCCGACGCAGCACAGCCTTGATCCGTGCGAGAAGCTCGCGTGCCGCGAAGGGTTTCGGCAGATAATCGTCGGCACCCATTTCCAGTCCGATGATCCGGTCCATCTCGTCGTCGCGCGCCGTCAGCATGAGCACGGGCGTAGCTTTGTGCTTACCGGCCCGCAGCTCGCGGCACAGGACCAGGCCGTCATCGCCCGGCATCATCACGTCGAGCACGATCAGATCGACCGTGTTCCCCTCCAGAAAGGTTCTCATCTGCCGCCCGTCGGCCGCCACGGTTGCGCGCAAGCCATTCTTTTTCAGGTAGTTCGAGACCAGTTCTCGGATTTCTCGGTCGTCGTCGACGACAAGGATATGATCGATGTGTTCCATGGATGCTGCCTTCAACGTTCCGACACTCCTAAAAGACCCGCTACTGCGTAACCAACTGGCAGACTCACTAAAGATAACGGTTCGCCGGCCGCGGCAAGCTTAAAGCTTCGCAACGTCCAAAACGGCTTTGGCAAAAGCCTCAGGCGCTTCCTGCGGCAGATTGTGTCCGATGCCACCGCTGACATTGCGGTGTTCGTATTTGCCGGAAAACTTCGCCGCATAGGTCGACGGATCTGGATGTGGCGCGCCATTGGCATCACCTTCCATGGTGATCGTCGGCACGGTAATTACAGGAAATTTCGCAAGCCGGCTTTCATAGGCATCATATTTGGCTTCGCCCTCAGCCAGCGCAAGACGCCAGCGATAGTTATGGATGGTGATTGCCACATGATCCGGATTATCGAAGGCAGGCGCCGAGCGATTGAAGGTTTCGTCGCTGAACTTCCAGGTCGGCGATGCCGTCTGCCAGATCAGGCGGACAAAATCGAGAGTATTGGCGGCGTAACCGGCGCGGCCGCGTTCGGTGGCAAAATAAAACTGGTACCACCAGGACAGTTCCGCTTTCGGAGGGAGAGGCTTCTCGTTGATCTTCTGGCTGCCTATGAGGTAGCCGCTGACCGAAACCAGGGCTTTGCAACGTTCGGGCCAGAGAGCAGCCATGATGTCGGCGGTACGAGCGCCCCAGTCATAACCTGCAACTACGGCTTGTTTGACACCTAGTGCGTCAAGGAACGCAATCATGTCGGCCGCAAGTGCGGCTTGCTGGCCGTTGCGGGGTGTATCGCTCGATAGAAAACGGGTCGTGCCGTAACCGCGCAGATAGGGGATGAGCACGCGATACCCTGCCGAAACGAGAATCGGTGCAACATCGACATAGCTATAAATGTCATAGGGCCAACCGTGCAGGAGCAGGACAGCCGGGCCGTCCGCGGGGCCTGCTTCGGCGTAACCGACGCTGAGCACACCTGCGTCGATCTGTTTTAAAGGACCGAAGGATGTATGTCCCCCACTCTTGGCAGATGCCGAAGACGCGGCGGTGGTTTTGGCATTAGCCAGGCCCGTTGCGCCAAGTTCGACAGCTGCGACGGTCATGGCTGCGATACCGAAGAAACGGCGGCGCTGAAGGTCGATCTGGTGGGTAGTCATTGCTTTCTCTCCGATCCGTGTTGATACGATCGACAAGAAGCCTGGTTCATGTATCCCCGATGTGTCTTGAGACAATCGATTGTGAATAGTTCTGTAGCAAGGCCTTGCTCAGATACATTCTGATACGTTCCCTTGCTCCCCGCCACGAGGAAAAGCGTCACCGCGTTAAAAGCTGTCGTCCAAGCGCCTCTTCTACATTTCCATACAAATCCACTAGAGCCCGGACACATCCGAGATACGTCACGTCTCCAACCTGGCATCATTGCTGGTCGCGCCACATCGCCGTCCAGAGCCTCTAAATCTTGTTTCAAAGGAAACGATGATGACGCTTTTGATCATTGCCTATCTCGGCGGGGCGCTGACTATCCTCAGCCCCTGCATCCTGCCCATCCTTCCCTTCGTCTTCGCACGTGCAGGAAAGCCGTTTCTCCGCAGCACGCTGCCTATGCTTACCGGCATGGCGGCTACATTTGCCGCCGTCGCGACGCTGGCGGCTGTTGGCGGCAGTTGGGCGATCAACGCCAATGAATATGGCCGGCTTGCCGCTCTCGCGTTGCTTGCCGTATTCGGCATCAGCCTGATCTCACCGCGCGCAGCGAGCCTCATCACCCGGCCGGTCGTGGAGTTCGGCAGCCGCCTGGCCAATGCCTCCGGCAAGGCCGGCACCGTCCCCACCGTCGCAAGCTCGCTGATCCTGGGCATCGCCACCGGCCTGCTTTGGGCGCCCTGCGCCGGGCCGATCCTCGGCCTTGTGCTGACGGGTGCAGCACTGCATGGCGCCAATCTTGAAACAAGCTTGCTGCTTGCCGCCTATGCCGCCGGCGCTGCCACCTCGCTTGCCTTTGCGCTATTGATCGGAGGCAAGGTCTTCGCCGGCATGAAACGGTCGCTCGGCTTCAGCGAACGGATCCGTCAGATCCTGGGCGCCGCCGTTCTGGCCGGCGTCACCATTATCGCGCTCGGCCTGGATACCGGCCTTTTGTCAAGACTGTCGTATGCCAGTACCGCATCCTTCGAACAAACCGTCCTCGACCGGCTGCGCACCAACGCGGGCGCCGCGTCGCAGGTCGCTATCAATTCCAACGTGATCCCGGTGAGCACCGCGGCGCCGTTTCGGTCAAATCTGCCTGTCGAAGGCCCTGCACCTTCACTGAATGGGGCTGTGGAATGGTTGAACTCGCCGCCGCTCGCTACCGGACAACTGCGCGGCAAGATCGTGCTCATCGACTTCTGGACCTATTCCTGCATCAACTGCATCCGCACCACGCCCTTCGTCCGCGCCTGGTACGAGAAGTACAAGGACCAGGGTCTTGTCGTGGTTGGTGTGCACGCCCCGGAATTTGCTTTCGAAAAGAAGATCGACAACGTCAAGCAGGCCGTAAGCGACTTCAAAATTGGTTACCCGGTCGCGATCGACAACAACTACAAAATCTGGCGCGCGTTCGACAACAGCTATTGGCCGGCGCATTACCTGATCGATGCGAAGGGCCAGATCCGGTACCACCATTTCGGTGAAGGAAACTACCGACAGACCGAGCAGGCAATCCAGGATCTGCTGCGCGAGGCAGGTAGCGAGACGAAGGCTGGCTCACCCGTAGCGCCGAATGCAAAAGGCGCCGAGGCAAGCCCGGATCTGAAGCACATTCGTTCCGGCGAAACCTACCTGGGCTACCAACGCGCCACGGGTTTTGCATCGACGGAAGCTCTTCGCGCCGACGCGTCCCAACTGTATTCGCTCAGCAGTCCCGGCCTGAACGAATGGGGCCTCTCCGGAACCTGGACGATCCGCGCGGAACAGGCGGTTTTGGACCGACCCGATGGCAGCATCGCCTACCACTTCAGCGCCCGTGACCTGCATCTGGTCCTTGGTCCCGGCCATTCGGGAAAGCCTGTCCGCTTCAAGGTGACGATCGACGGGAAAGCACCTGGAGCAGATCACGGCGCCGATGTTGATAGCGATGGCAACGGCACTGTCACCTCTACGAAGCTCTATCAGCTCGTCCGCCAAGCCGGCGATGTGGAAGCACGAAACTTCGAGATCCGCTTCCTCGACCCGGGCGTCGAAGCCTACGCCTTCACCTTCGGCTGAACCGATAGCCTTCCACCTGAACGAAAGGAGCAAGTCTCATGAATCGCCGTACAATCGCCGCTCTTGCCATCGCTTTTTCCACCGGCGTTATCGCCTATGCGGCCCAGGCTGCCGAGGTGAAGAACATCGTCATCGTCCACGGCGCGCTCGCCGACGGTTCTGGCTGGCGCAAGGCAACCGAAATTCTCGAAAGACGCGGCTTCAATGTCACAATAGTCCAGGAGCCGATCACCTCGCTTGCAGACGATGTCGCCGCGACCAACCGCGTTCTTGACCTTCAGGAAGGACCGAGCCTGCTCGTCGGTCACAGCTACAGCGGCATGGTCATCACCGAAGCAGGAAACAGACCGGACGTCGCCGGACTCGTTTATGTTGCTGCGTTCCAGCCGAAGAAGGGCGAAAGTCTCCTCGACCTCGCCGGATCTAAGCCGCCAGCTGGCAACGGCATCAAGCAAACGAAGGACGGCAAGTACCTCTACCTCGAGCCCTCCGCCTTCGCGAATGACTTCGCTGCCGATCTGCCAAGGGAAGACGCGGCGTTTCTGGCTAAAAGCCAGGTGTTCGCCTCCAAGGATGCCTTCGCCGCCAAGGTTGGCGAGCCGGCATGGAAATCGAAGAAGAGCTGGTCGATCGTTGCCACGCAGGATCGCTCGATCAACCCTGATCTCGAACGTAATATGGCACGGCGCGCCGGCAGTCAGATCACCGAGATCGCAGCAAGCCATGCCGTTTTCGCTTCGCAGCCGGAGAAGGTCGCCGATGTGATCGAGGAAGCTGCTCGTCAGTCTGCGGAATAGGATTTCGCATCGATACAAGGATGTTCAGCCGCTCCGAAAACGGAGCGGCTGAAGTGCATTCAGGATACGCCAGGCTCGAACCATCGATCGATCCCAGAACACAGGCAAGACCCGCCCGCAAAATCTGCCCGCCTTCGGCGTGCCAACGGGCCGCAAAGGTGCGTAGGCGATCTTTCATGGCAATCGACAATGTCAAAGCTCGACGACGATATATTCGTCAAAACATATCCCTAGCCAATGCTGCTGATATCGATATATTCCTTTGAATATTTCGAAGGAGAATCGAAGATATGCATCGTCGCCGGCATTGGATGAAACGGGTGGTCGCGATCATGGCCTGGATTGGCGCTGCAGGGCTGGTGCCGCAGCCCGCAGGCGCGTCAGACCGAATTGCCGTCTTTGCGGCAGCGAGCCTCAAGAATGCCCTTGACGCCGCAAATGCAGCCTGGGCCAGGGAAAGCGGCAAGGAAGCCGTCGCTTCCTATGCAGCGAGCTCCGCACTCGCCAGGCAGATCGAAAGTGGCGCACCAGCCGATATCTTCATCTCCGCTGATCTCGACTGGATGGACTACATCGCCGGAAAAGGCCTGATCCGGAAGGACACCCGCGCTGACTTGCTTGGCAACCGCATCGTGCTGGTAACCGCCAGCGATAAGGCAAAGCAGGTCGATATCAAGCCCGGTTTCGATCTTTCCGGGCTTCTGGGTGATGGCAGGCTTGCGATGGGAGAAGTGAAATCCGTCCCCGCCGGCAAATACGGCAGGGCCGCACTCGAAAAGCTCGGCGTGTGGGCATCGGTCGAGCCGAAGATTGCCGGTGCGCAAAGCGTGCGTGCCGCTCTTGCGCTCGTCTCGCGCGGCGAAGCACCATATGGGATTGTCTATCAGACAGATGCAGCGGCAGATAAAGGCGTCGCAATCGTCGGCATGTTTCCAGCCGATTCGCATCCGCCGATCATTTACCCTGTCGCGGTGCTTGCCGCCAGCAAGAACCCTGACGCCGTTGCCTATCTGAAGTTTCTGAAGTCGGCTATCGCCACTCCCTTCTTTACCGCTCAGGGCTTTACGATCATGAAGTGAGTGGAGATTTCATCCTGCAGCTTCGAACCGGTTTTTTGGAGACACCCAATTTGGACTTTGGCCTGAGCAATGACGAATGGACGGCAATCTTGCTCAGCCTGCGGGTTTCCGTTGTCGCCATGTTGGCGAGCCTGCCGCTCGGCATTGCGGTTGCGCTGCTTCTTGCCCGCGGCCGCTTCCATGGCAAGGCTGTTGTCAATGGCATAGTGCATCTGCCGCTGATCCTTCCGCCCGTCGTCACCGGCTTCATTCTTCTGATCCTCTTCGGCCGCAGGGGACCGATCGGCAGCTTCCTGGACCAGCACTTCGGGATCGTCTTTTCCTTCCGTTGGACGGGCGCAGCTCTCGCCTGTGCGGTCATGGGGTTCCCGCTGATGGTCCGGAGTATCAGGCTTTCGATTGAAGCGATCGATCGCAGGATAGAAGAAGCGGCAGGCACCCTTGGAGCGAGTCCGTTATGGGTTTTCCTCACCGTCACACTGCCGCTGACGGCCCCTGGAATCGTCGTCGGCATGATCCTGTCCTTTGCCAAGGCCATGGGCGAATTTGGAGCAACCATCACCTTCGTATCGAACATCCCAGGTGAGACGCAGACGCTGTCGTCCGCCATCTACACATTCACGCAGGTTCCAGGCGGTGACGCCGGCGCTATGCGCCTTACGCTGGTTGCTATCGTCATCTCCATGGCAGCGCTGCTGACGTCTGAATTCATGGCGAATCTCGCGGGCCGGAGGATGGACCCGGAATGACGCTCACCATCGAAACCAGACACCGTTTCGGCGCATTCACCCTTGATGCAGCGTTTACCTCCGAAGTCGGCGTGACGGCCCTCTTCGGCCGGTCCGGTTCGGGCAAGACCTCGATGATCCGCATCATTGCCGGCCTCGTCCGGCCGGATGAAGGCCGGGTTCTCCTTGACGGTACGCCATTGACCGACACGGCCAAAGGCATCTTCGTTCCCCGCCATCGCCGCCGCTTCGGTTATGTCTTCCAGGACGGCAGGCTCTTCCCCCACTTGAGCGTTCGAAAGAATCTCTCTTATGGAAGCTGGTTTGCACCGAAGGTTTCCCAAACCGGCAACTTTGACCATATCGTCGATCTACTCGGCATCGAAAGCCTGCTCAATCGAAGTCCTTCCAACCTCTCAGGTGGAGAAAAGCAACGGGTGGCGATCGGCCGCGCGCTGCTTTCCTCTCCGCGTCTTCTGCTCATGGACGAACCGCTCGCAGCTCTTGATGAGGCCCGCAAAGCAGAGATCCTGCCCTATCTCGAACGTCTGCGTGACGAGACGCAGATTCCGATCGTCTACGTCAGCCATTCCATCTTGGAGGTGGCACGCCTGGCCAATCAGGTGGTCGTGATGCGTGATGGCAAGGTTGAGGCGTCAGGCCGCGCGACCGATGTCCTGAGCCGTCCTTCGGCGGCCGAAGACCGGCGCGAAGCAGGTGCCCTTCTGGAAGGCGCAGTCGAAAGCTTCGATGAGAAACATCGCCTTGCGACGCTCGCGTTGAAGGCGTCCCGCCTTTACGTGCCCGGTGCCGCGGTGCCGCCGGGCAAGCGCGTTCGCGTCCACATCCCTTCTCGCGATGTCATGCTGGCGACCGTCAGGCCGGAAGGTTTGAGCGCGTTGAATATTATCGAAGGCATCATTCGGCAGATAACGCCTGCGGAAGACGGAACGGTCGAGGTGAAGATCGACTGCGGAGGCGATATCATCCTGTCACGCATCACGGCACTGTCCGTCGAGAGGCTCGATCTGGTGCCGAACAAACCCGTCTTCGCCGTCATCAAGACAGTCGCACTGCAGCCTTGACTATCTCCTCACCGCCTCGGCCTGACTGCGGTTGCCTTCCAGCCAGGCAAGATCACCCGCAAGCGCTGTTCGCATGGCGTCTTCCATATGCCGGAATCGCGACAAAAGCTCCTCTCCGAATGGCGTCAGCGCCGCACCGCCACCCCTCTGGCCACCGCGCTGGGATTCGACGACCGGCGCCTTGAACATGCGGTTCATGTCGCTGACGAGCAACCAGGCGCGCCGGTAGGACATGTCCATCGCCCTGCCGGCTGCCGAGATCGAGCCAGTTTCGCGGATGTGCTCCAAAAGTTCCATCTTGCCACGGCCCAGGCGATCCTCGTGCGGAAAGCTGATACGCAGGATGGGAACGAGTTGATGTCTGGCGGTACTGTCCATTCGGTTCTGCAGTTACAAGAAATTGAAGCCACTTTACGCTTGGCCGTTGGCGCTGTACACAGCCGCCTTGCTGCCGGTAACGACATAAATCTTGAACGCGAATTCAAGTCTTCGCGAAATGATAACCGGCTCGTGTCTTGAAAGATTAACGGTTTGATGCCTATCTTAACCAGGATTTGGTTCGCCCAAATCAGTGATGCGCATGTTCTGTTATTGCAGGAAAGGAAAAGCACTGACAACAGTACACGCCAAGGGAAGAACGCTCGCCGTTATCCCGAAGAGCCTGGAACGTGGCGCCGATGCTGCCGCCCGCGCTCTGCAAGCTGTCCTCACGAGCCTTGAGGACTCCAAAGCTGAAGATATCGTCACCATCGACATTGCCGGAAAATCTGCGCTGGGGGACTATATGGTCGTCGTCTCCGGCCGATCGAACCGCCATGTCCTGGCGATCGCGGATCATCTGCTTACCGACTTGAAAGACGAGGGCTTTGGCGCAGCCCGCGTTGAGGGCAAGGACGGCGGTGATTGGGTCTTGATCGACACCGGCGATATCATCGTGCACGTTTTCCGCCCCGAGATCCGCGAGTTCTACAACATCGAAAAGATGTGGGCAGCGCCGGATATGGACGAAGAAACGCGGCACTGACCGGCGGCCGGCTTGTCCGGTCCTGAGACGCGGCAGTAACCAGGCCGGAAATACGAGAACCCGGCCCAAAGCCGGTATTGTGCCCTTGCGGCGCATGACAGGAGCGGATGAATGCGGGTTGGTCTTTTTGCGGTGGGACGGCTGAAATCCGGCCCCGAGAAGGATCTTGCGGCCCGTTATTTCGACCGTTTTGCCAAGGCCGGTCCTGCGATCGGTCTTGAGTTCTCCCGCGTTGCCGAGGTTGCGGAAAGTCGCGCCTCCAATGCAGAAACGCGCAAGCGCGAAGAGGCGGCCCTGCTTCAAAAGACGCTGGCTGAGGGCAGCATTCTCATTCTTCTCGACGAGCGCGGCAAGACGTTGGACAGCGAAGCGTTTGCCAAAGTCCTCTCCAGCTATCGCGACCAGGGAAAACGGGATCTGATGATTGCCATCGGCGGAGCCGATGGCCTTGACCCGGCGCTTTACGAGCGTGCCGACATGACCTTATGCCTCGGCAAGATGACCTGGCCGCATCAGTTGGTGAGGACGCTCATTGCCGAACAGCTCTACCGTGCGGTCACAATTTTATCCGGTCACCCCTATCACCGCGTCTGATCAGTCACGCAGCCGTGCTTTGCCAACCGTGTCCTTCTGCGCCAATCTTTCTGGCAAATGACGCCAAATCGGCATAGTCTGCGCGCGATTTGAAAGTTAGCTCTGAACCCCGCATGAAAACTGCCCGCAAGCGAAAGCGACTGATCCTGCCCGCATTCGCGGCTGGCCTCGGCGCGACAGTCATTTTCGCCCAGTTTGATGTTGGGAAAGATGGGGCGTTCGCCCAGAATGCAGTGGTTCCAGCACCTGCGGCCGGGACGTCTGAACAGGTCGATCCGGCATTGCCGGACCCGGCTGCCGAGCTCAGAAAAAAACGTGACGAGACCCGCACCGAGCTCGAGACCTTGTCAAAGTCGATCAATCTTTCGTCAGATAAGGTGATGGCGCTGCAAAAAAGCATCGCCGATCTGGACAAAAGCAGCACGAACATCCGCCAGGCGCTGATCGATTCCGCCGCGCGGCGCAAGACGCTTGAAAGACAGATCCTCGAAAGCGAAAAGAGACTTGCCGACCTTGGCATCAAGGAAGACGTTATCCGCCGCTCGCTTCATGAGCGGCGAGGATTGCTTGCCGAAGTGCTCGCCGCCCTTCAACGCATGGGCCGAAATCCGCCGCCCGCGCTGCTTGTGACGCCGGATGATGCGCTTGCCTCGGTGCGTAGCGCCATCCTGCTGGGCGCCGTCGTGCCGGGCATGCGCAAGGAGACCGATAAGCTTGCAGCAGATCTGGGCAACCTGGCGGCCCTTCAGGCTGAAAGCGTGATGGAAAAGACAAATCTCACCGCCACCATGACGAATGGTATCGAGGAGGAGCGGCGCATGGACCTGCTGCTTTCCGAAAACGACAAGCTAAGCCGCAGCAACGCTGCCGATCTGGAAGCAGAAAAGAAGCGCTCTGAAGAATTGGCAGGCAAAGCGACAACGCTCGAAGGCCTCGTGGCTTCGATGGAATCCGAGATTGCCTCCGTGCGCCAGGCCGCTGAAGCAGCAAGGCGCGAAGAAGAGAACCGGAAGCTTCTCACGGACGAGCAGCGGGCACAGGCCAGGGCACTTGCCGATAGCGGTGTGCCCGATAAAAACCGTATTGCGCCCGCATATCCGTTCGGAGAATTGAAGGCAAAATTGGAGCTGCCCGTGGCGGGCGATATTCTGCGCCAGTTCGGCGACGCCGACGGCACTGGGCACGAGGCCATGGGAATGACGCTGGCCACCAATCCGGATACGGTGGTGACTGCGCCGGCGGATGGACTGGTGGTATTTGCCGGCGCCTTCCGCAGCTACGGCCAGATGATCATCCTCGATGCAGGCGAGGGCTATCACTTGGTCCTCTCCGGAATGGACATAATCAGCACGCGCCAAGGAAAATTCGTTTTCGCAGGCGAACCGCTTGCGGTGATGGGTGCAAAAAGAGTCGCGAGCGCAACAGCATTGGCGCTGGAAACCAACCGGCCAACGCTTTACATTGAATTTCGAAAAGACGGAAAACCGGTCGATTCCCGGCCGTGGTGGTCCGCCAAAGACACTGGAAAGGCACGCAATGATTCGTAGGGCTTCTCTTGTTCTGGTCGGCGCATTGATGGGTGCGACCGCCATGAGCGTCATTTATGCGGCGGGAGTGCCGGCCGAAGCGGCCGGGGCATCTACCTACAAGGAACTCTCCGTGTTCGGGGACGTCTTCGAGCGCGTCCGCGCCCAGTACGTCACGCCGCCGGCAGAAGACAAACTGATCGAAAATGCCATCAACGGCATGCTTTCATCCCTCGATCCGCATTCGAGCTATATGAACGCCAAGGATGCCGAGGATATGAGCACCCAGACGAAGGGTGAATTCGGTGGTCTCGGCATTGAAGTCACGATGGAAGACGAACTCGTCAAGGTGATCACGCCGATTGACGATACGCCGGCGGCCAAGGCAGGCGTTCTTGCCGGCGATTTTATTTCCGAGATCGACGGCCAGTCGGTCCGCGGACTGAAGCTCGAAGAAGCTGTCGAAAAGATGCGCGGCGCCGTCAACACTCCGATCAAGCTCACACTCATCCGCAAGGGCGCCGATAAGCCGATCGAGTTGACGATCGTTCGCGACATCGTCGCGGTACAGGCCGTCAAGTCCCGCGTCGAGGATGATGTCGGCTATCTCCGGGTCATCTCCTTCACCGAAAAGACCTACCCGGATCTCGAAAAGGCGATCGCCAAGATCAAGGCGGCGGTTCCGGCCGACAAGCTCAAGGGTTACGTGCTCGACCTGCGCCTCAATCCCGGCGGCCTGCTCGATCAGGCGATCAAGGTTTCTGACGCTCTGCTGCAGCGCGGCGAGGTGGTCTCGACCCGTGGCCGCAATCCCGACGAAACCCGTCGCTTCAATGCCGGCCCGGGCGATCTCACGGATGGCAAGCCGGTGATCGTGCTCGTCAACGGCGGCTCGGCTTCCGCTTCGGAAATCGTGGCCGGCGCCCTGCAGGATCTACGCCGCGCGACCGTTCTCGGCACGAGGTCCTTTGGCAAGGGTTCCGTCCAGACGATCATTCCGCTTGGCGAAAACGGCGCACTGCGGTTGACGACCGCGCTCTACTACACGCCGTCGGGCCGCTCGATTCAAGGCACCGGCATCACGCCGGACATCAAGGTCGAAGAGCCTCTGCCGGACGATCTGAAGGACAAGATGGCAACCGAAGGCGAATCCAGCCTGCGCGGCCATATCAAGGGTCAGAGCGAGACCGATGAAGGCTCAGGTTCCGTCGCCTATGTCCCCCCGGATCCGAAGGACGACGTTCAGTTGAACTATGCGTTCGACTTGCTTCGCGGCAAGAAGACCGACCCGGCCTTCCCCCCGAATCCGGACAAGGCGGTTTCCGCGAAGTGAACATCTTGGGTCATCAGGCCGGATTTTGATCCGGCCTGATTTTTTGCTGTTTCCCGGTTTTGGAGCGGGCGAGGAAATTGGGAACGGATTTGCATGCACCACTGGGCCAGAACCGCAAGGCTGGCAAGCGGCCGAATATCCTGCGGATCGGCCGGATTGCCGCCAGCCTCTGCCTGATCACGATCGGCGGCTTTTCTCTCTACACGATGCTCAGTGACGATGGCCTTCAGCCGACAAGGCCGCCTCTGGCCGATCAAGCGGCCTCACCACCGACGGATACCGTCCAGCCCGCCCCCACGCAGAGCCAGACGGCAAATGGGATGTCGCGCTCCGATCCGCATTCCGGTGCGAATATCGAGCGGATGGTGACCGGAGACGGCTCGGTCGTGACCAAATACAGCCCGCGGCCACGCGACGACAAGGGTCCAGCTCTGGTGGACGCCATGCAGGTCGGCCAGGATCCGCGCATGGCAGCGATGCCCAATGAGAGCCTTCTGGAGGACAGCCCGTTTGGCCGCCTACCCGTCATCGGACCGGATGGCCGTCGCCCGATGGATCAGTATGCGCGTCCGTGGTCCGGCGCCCGCGGCACCCGCGTTGCGATCGTGGTGAGCGGTCTCGGCCTCAGCCAGACGGGTACGCAGCGCGCCATCAAGGAGCTTCCTGAGGAAGTCACCCTCGCATTCGCCGCCAGCGGCAATAGCCTGCAGCGTTGGATGCAGGAAGCGCGACGCAGCGGCCATGAAATCCTCCTGCAAGTTCCACTGGAGCCCTTCGATTATCCGGCAAACGACCCCGGCCCCGGGACGCTGCTTACCTCGAAGTCACCAGCAGAAAATATCGAAAACCTGCATCGCGCGATGGCCGAAATCACCAACTATACGGGCATCATGAACTATCTGGGAGGACGCTTCCTCTCCAATCCCGATGCCATGGAGCCGGTGATGCGCGACATCGGCAAGCGGGGCTTGTTGTTTCTCGACGACGGTTCCTCCGCGCAATCGAAGACGGACGCTGTGGCGAAGGGAACGGAGCTTGCCCATGCTTTCGCCGATCTGCAGCTCGATGGTCAGGTCGATGTGAACGCCATCCTGCATAGGCTTGACGAGCTCGAACGCATTGCCAAGCGCAACGGCCAGGCAATTGGCGTTGCAGCGGCTTTCGACGAGAGTATCGAGGCAATATCCAAATGGAGCGAAGAGGCAGGAATGCGCGGCATTGAGATCGTCGGTGTTGCTGCCCTTGCTGCGGATGCTAAAAATCCTTGAGGAGCACCCCCGTGAACCAGGCGACAATCAAAGCCGAAGACCTTCCCTACCGGCCCTGCGTCGGCGTGATGATCCTTAACCGCGACGGGCTTGTATGGGCAGGCCGGCGTGTCCCGGTCGGCAATTCCGAATATGATGGCACACCACAACTGTGGCAAATGCCGCAAGGTGGTATCGACAAGGGCGAGGATCCGCTCGAAGCGGCATACCGCGAACTCTACGAGGAAACCGGTATCAGAACGGTGACCTTGCTCGCGGAGGCGAGCGATTGGATCAACTATGATCTGCCGCCGCAGCTGATCGGCATCGGGCTCAAGGGAAGGTTTCGCGGCCAGACGCAACGCTGGTTCGCCTTCCGCTTCGAAGGCGACGAAAGCGAAATCAGGATCAACCCGCCGCCGGGAGGCCACGAGCCAGAGTTTGACGCCTGGGAGTGGAAATCCATGCACGAGCTACCTGGGTTGATCGTGCCTTTCAAACGGGCTGTCTACGACCGGGTCGTATCGGAATTCAGCCATTTGGCCGACCTGCGAGCGGCGGGCTGACGGCGGCAGCGGTCTCCCGGCCTCAGAACCAATTTTCCGATTTCCGAGCAAGCGAAGACGCCAGGGCTTGTACGAGGATGGTTTTGGACCTCCCAGTTCAACCTCGGTAATTTGAAGAAAGCGGGATTGTCGCCGGCAAGCCTTGCAACGGCATGCCTTTGCCGCTTCCCTTTTCCCATCCTGTTCAACATAGAAAATTTCAATGCGATGAAGGCTCTGCAGTGGATCAAGGCTGGGCGGCTGCAGTAGACGCGGCCACTTTCCAGGACACCGGGTTGTCGTAAAGTCTCGAGCCGGAGAGCAGCTGAGAGCGAAGCCAACCCTGTTCAAAATTGCCTTCGCAGCCACTATACTGTCTGCCTTGGACGGGAGAGAATTTCATGCGTCCATTAGCCCAGTGCCAAACGCTATTGGCCGCGGTTCTGGCGGGCACGGCCGCCGTGGTTTCGACATCTGCGTGCGCGCAGGATCGCCTCGCCGAGCGTGCAGCGATGATCGAAACAATCAATTTGCACGCCCGCTCAGCGCCGTCAGCCGTCGAGGGCCAGGGCATTGACCCGGTGGTGCTGAAGACGATGGGGAAAGTGCCGCGCCACTCCTTCGTGCCCGAGGAGCTGCGCGGGGCGGCCTATCGAGATCGACCGCTGCCGATCGGATACGGTCAGACGATCTCGCAACCCTTCATCGTCGCGCTGATGACCGACCTGATCAACGTCGGCCCTGGTGACGTCGTCCTGGAAATCGGCACTGGATCGGGCTATCAGGCAGCCGTCCTGTCGCCGCTCGCAGCAAAGGTCTACTCGATCGAGATCATACCGAAACTGGGCGAACGGGCAGCCTCCCTGCTTGCGCAGCTTCACTTCGACAATGTCGAGGTGAAGGTAGGCGACGGTTACTATGGCTGGCCAGCACACGCGCCATTCGACGGAATCGTGGTCACTGCCGCTGCCAGCCACATCCCCCCGCCGCTGGTAGAACAGCTCGCAAGGGGCGGGCGGATGGTCGTCCCCGTCGGGGGTCCTTTCGCGACCCAGTTTCTGATGCTGGTCGAGAAGCGCGTGGACGGAAGCATTACGACCCGGCAGCTGCTGCCGGTGAGCTTCGTACCGCTGAGGGGAGGTCAGGCCCGATGAGAATGGGTCGCCTGGTGCCGGTCGGTCTTATATCGGCGGCGACCCTTGCCCACGAGGTGCTACTGATGCGGTTCTACTCGATCATTCAGTGGCATCATTTCGCCTATATGATCATCAGCATCGCGCTCCTTGGCTTCGGCGCGAGCGGCACGTTGCTTGCGCTCGCCCGCCGCCCCCTGGTTAAACGCTATCCCGAAGCGTTCGCAGCATCGGCGGCCCTGTTCGGCATTACTGCGGTTGCCAGCGTCGCTACCGCCGAACGGCTCCCGTTCAATGCCCTCGAAATTGTCTGGAATCCGGGGCAGCTCGGCTGGCTCGCGGCCAGCTATGCTCTCCTGGTCCTGCCGTTCTTTTTCGGTGCTAGCTGTATCGGCCTTGCCTTCATCCGCCACCCTGGCCAGATTGGACGCGTCTATTCCTTCGACCTGGTCGGCGCAGGGGTCGGTGCGCTGGGCACCGTCGGGCTCTTGTTTATCGTCCCTCCTCCTGTGGCGCTGTGCTTCGTGGCAGCGCTGGGATTCGCCGCAGCTGCCCTCGCCGCGACGGGCATGGCTCGGCATCGGTGGCCCGCCGTGGGCGGCTTGGGACTTGCAGTCCTGGTCATCGGCGTGTGGCTGCCACCGTCCTGGGCGGCCCCTGGCCCGCACATGTCGCAGTACAAGGGCCTGCGCATGGCCCTCGAAGTGCCGAACGCACGAGTGGTCGAGGAACGATCAAGCCCCTTGGGACTGCTGACGGTCGTCGAGAGCCCGACCGTGCCCATCCGCTACGCGCCGGGCCTCAGCCTCGCCAACACCCAAGAGCCGCCCGCCCAACTCGCCGTCTTCACCGATGGCGACAGTATTACGGCGATCACCGCCTTTAGCGGCGATCCGGCGACGGTCGCTTATCTCGACCGGACGACGGCCGCGCTCCCGTACCGCATCCTTAAGCGGCCGCGAGTCCTGATCCTTGGTGCCGGCGGCGGCGAACAGGTGCTGCTCGCGCTGCGCGCCGGAGCCGACATCGTGGATGCCGTTGAGCTCAACCCGCAGATGATCGATCTTGCTCGCAATCGTTTCGCTGACTTCGCCGGCCGCATCTTTAGCCGCCCGAATGTGCATCTGCATTTAGGCGAGGCGCGCGCCTTCGCCGCGGCCACTGGCGAGCGTTACGACCTGATCCAGATGCCGCTCCTTGACTCATTCAGCGCCTCCGCGGCCGGCGTACAGACCATGCATGAGAACTATACCTATACACTGGAGGCGCTGCGGGATTATCTCGCGGTGCTGAGACCGGGTGGTATCATCGCCATCACGCGATGGCTGCGGGTGCCGCCACGTGACATTCTCAAGTTGTTTGCCACCGCTACGGCAGCGCTTGAAGCTGACGGCGTGACCGAGGCCGGCCAGCAGCTTGCGCTGATCCGCAGCTGGAATACCGCAACACTCCTCGTCGCCAAGTCGGCGTTCACCGGCGAAGACGTCGAAGCCATCCGCAGCTTCGCGTCCGATAATTTCTTTGACATTTCCTGGGCGCCTGGCATCTCGTCGACGCAAGTGAACCAGTACAACCAGCTCGACCGGGAATATCTTTACGAGGGAGCCCTGGCTCTCCTCGGCCCAGAGCGGACCGACTTCATCGAGCGCTACAAGTTCGATATTGCACCCGCCACTGACGATCGCCCTTATTTCTTCGACTTCTTCCGCTGGCGCGCCCTGCCCGAGCTCCTGACGCTGCGCACCCAAGGTGGGGCTGCGATGCTCGATTGGGGTTACCTGATCCTGGCGACGACGCTCGTCCAGGCCACGATCCTCAGCGTGGTCCTGATTCTGCTGCCGCTCTGGCTTGGCCGGCAAGCACTCGCAAGAGGAGTACCTCGGCTGCGCTTCGGGCTCTATTTCCTTGCCTTGGGCCTGGCCTTCCTCTTCATCGAGATTGCCTTCATCCAGCGCTTCGTGCTGTTCCTCGGCCATCCGCTTTACGCTGTCGCCGTCGTGCTTGCGGGATTCCTTGCCTTTGCGGGTCTCGGCAGCGCCGTAGCCGCACGCTGGATGGCGCTGGCCGGAGGCGGATCAGCGGTGCGCGGCATTGCACTCGCCGTCGTTGTGATCGCATGCCTTTGTGCCACCTACCTGCTTGCGCTGCCTTCGGTATTTGAACGGCTACTGGCGCTGACGGATGCCGCAAAGATTTCGATCGCACTCCTGATGATAGCGCCGCTTGCCGTCTTCATGGGCATGCCCTTTCCCCTTGGCCTTAGTCACGTTGGCACCTGCTCGCAGGCGTTCGTTCCCTGGGCATGGGGGATCAATGGCTGTGCGTCGGTGTTGAGCGCGATCCTCGCCGTCCTGATTGCCATGCATATCGGGTTCACTGGCGTCGTTGTGATCGGCACTATCCTTTATCTTGTCGCCCCGGCCCTGCTCGCCGGGGCGGGGGACCGGTACGATCAGAAGACGCCGCCTGGCCTTGTTCCGGATCGAAATCGTGCGCCAGCTGGACCAATGCCAAAAAACCCGATCCGGCTGGCGAGTGGGCCGATCGAATCCGGGAGGGGATGATGTCCTTAGCCCTCGTCGCACATTGCGACTGGAGCATCGATCGGCAGAAACGCTGGAAGTGCGTCGCTGTTTGCGACGGTAGCCGTTGGATAATCTCGGCGCCGGAGCCCGTCAGTGATACGGCGACATTGCTGCCCCGGCTACGGCAGCGTGCCAAAATCGATGGTGCGACGCTTGTAGGCTTCGACTTTCCGATTGGACTGCCAGAAGCCTATGGCAGGGCGATCGGTCTTTCTTCTTTCCGCGAGGCATTGCAGACCTTCGGCACGGGTTCCTTTGCCGAGTGGTACATGGTCGCCGAGCATCGCAGCCAGATCTCGCTGCACCGGCCATTCTATCCAATGCGTCCGGGCGGCACGCAACGCCAGCATCTTTTCGACGCGCTGGGAGTCGCGACAGGCGCCGATCTTCTCCGGCATTGCGAGCGTGCCACTGGCGAGCGGGGAAATGCCTGCATGATCTTCTGGACGTTGGGGGGCAATCAGGTCGGCAAGGCGGCGATAACCGGTTGGCGAGAAATCATCGTCCCCAACCTTGATGAGATCGCCCTGTGGCCCTTCGACGGTGGGATCGATGTCCTGGCGCATCCTGGCGCCACCATCGTCGCCGAGACCTATCCCGGCGACGTCTACGGCCAGATCGGCATCTCCCCTCGACCCCTCTGGAGCAAACGGCGGCAATCGGGGCGCCGATCCATCAGCCACCATCTCACGCGTTGGCTGGATGCGCGCCCGCAGGTCGACGGGACGGCGATACTCGACGCCATCTCCGACGGATTTGGATCAGACAGGGCCGGCGAGGACCGTTTCGACGCGACGGTCGGCCTGTTCGGTATGCTCGATGTGGTCGATGGCTATCGTAGCGACGGCGCATCGGATGATCGGGTTATTGGTCAGTGGGAAGGTTGGATCCTCGGCCAGGCAGGCGCAAGGAGCGAGGGTTTTTGACGATGTGGACGGCACCCTTGAGAAAATGCCGTTGTTCGCACGCGGCGACGGTCATTTTGCCGCAATCCCAGCCACGGTCGCAAGGACCAACCTCAATGCTTGAACGGCCTTGAACCGTCGATTGAACCCGACGCGCCGTTATCAGCGGATCGACCGACGACGGGAAGTTTCAAGCGCCAGCGTCAGAGCAAGGAAGATCATTCGCTTTGGCGGACGGGGCAGGCGCGATGGAAAGAGCACCGTGCCGGCAAATTTGGAGAAAACCTGGATCGAAGATCCCGATCTTCGCTCCAACATCATCGAGCGTCACCGGCACCCACAATGGAAATAGCCGACCTCTTGCGTGCATAAGGTCATCGATGGCGCAAGGACCGGCACGTCCAGGAAAGAAGGATTTGAGAGAAATTGACCGGAATGACCTGGGGACCTGGGTGCAGCGCTCGCTCGAACACGATCCCATCCTGCCGCAACACCCGCCCTCGACTTGAAAAGCCAACCGGCTGCACTTTTTGCGGCCGGCTGGCTTTTGAAGGTTACTCACTCGGCGTCGTTGGCCGAGTCCGCGTTCAGCTGGCCATACTTGGATTCGCCGATCTTCTCGAGGAGGTCGAGCTGCGTTTCGAGGAAGTCGATATGCCCTTCCTCATCGGCAAGGAGCTCCTCGAATAGCTTCATGGAGACATAGTCACCGGCGTCATGACAGATGTCGCGCGACTTCTTGTAAGCCGTGCGGGCATCATACTCGCCGGCAAGATCGGCTTCCAGAACCTCCTTGACGTTCTGGCCGATGCGCAAGGGCGCAAGCGTCTGCAGGTTCGGATGCCCCTCAAGGAATATGATGCGCGCGACAAGGCGGTCGGCATGGTGCATCTCTTCAATGGATTCGGCGCGCTCCTTTTTGGCGAGCTTGGTATAACCCCAGTCTTCCAACAGCCGGTAGTGAACCCAGTATTGATTGACTGCGCCGAGTTCGAGGAACAGTGCCTCGTTAAGCCGCTCGATGACCTTTTTGTCGCCTTTCAATGTCCGCTCTCCTGTTTTCTTCATGGAATTGTTTCAGGCGGGACATGAAATCAAATATCTCGTCGTCCGTCGAGTCGCGGCGGGCATGATATTCTTCAGTCGTCCGGATGATGATATCGACGACGTTGGGGAAACAGCCGCAGCAACGGCCGCGCTTTTCCATGGCATGATAGACCTTCGCAGGCACGATAAGCTGCCAACAGTCTTCATCGAGAAGGTCGTTGATGACCTCCCGGATTTCCTGGTCGGTTATATAGTTGCAGCTGCAGACGAGCACGTCTTCATTCCAAACATGACACTGACTATCGTGTTTTCTGCTAAAGAAGATGGTGGCTGTCAAGAAAAAAATCGAGGTGGAAGGCGCAGCGGACGATAGTGACCGTTGGTTTGGAGACCTTCCGCGCAATGCATTTTGATCCTCAGCGCGATCTGGCCCAGCAGCTGGCATGCTGCTCGGCAACATCATCGATCGCTGCGGCATCAATGAAAGTTGCGCCCTTTCGGCATGACCTTTGCGGTTTCCCCAGCATCCTTCCCGCTGCCCACTGATATCATCGGCCCTTCCATTGCGTCCTTTTCAAGGATGCCTGCCGCCTTCCTTGCGCCGGAATGGTCCGTCGGCCGCATGGTCTCGTCGGCGCCTTGGCAAAGACCAAAGCGCTGCGCCTCCTTCTGCAGAAGGCCAAGAGCGGGCGTCATATCTTCGATATGCTCGACCACAGTGTGAATGACGCCGCTTTGACTTTGCAGTTTGCCATGGATTTTCACAAGCCGCGCCCCCATGACGACCGAGCGGTATTTCTCGAAGGCCGTTTTCCAAACGATGGCATTGGCAACACCCGTTTCATCCTCAAGCGTCATGAAGATCACGCCCTTGGCCGAGCCCGGGCGCTGGCGCACCAGCACCAGGCCGGCAATCGTCACTCTCTTTCCGTTCGGCACGGCCAGAAGGTCGACATTGCGCGTAATCCCTGCTTTTTGGAAATCCTCTCGCAGGAATGAGACGGGGTGTCCCTTCAGTGACAGCGAGAGATAGCGATAATCCTCCACCACCTGTTCGCCCGACAGCATTTCGGGCAGATTCACCCTTGGTTCGACTTGGAGATCGACATGGGACACGCGGTCGAACAAGGGCAGTCTTTCTGCGGCGCTTTTCACATCAAGCGCCCGCGCCGCCCAGAGCGCCTCTCGCCGTGACAAGCCTATAGAACCGAAGGCATCTGCATCTGCCAGCCGTTCGATCTGCGATTTCTCAAGGCCTGATCGCAGCCATAGATCGCGGATCGAGCTATACCCGGCACCTCGATTCGCAATCAGTTTCGCCTTTATCATGTCGCCGGAAAGGCCCTTCACTTGCCGAAAACCGAGGCGGACTGCTCTTTTCGTGCGGATGACCTTGTGCATGTCCTTGTGCCGGAAGTCGATCTTTGACTTGTCGAAGCATGCATCCTCCAACAGGCAATCCCAATCCGAACGGTTGATATCCACGGCACGAATTTCCACGCCGTGCTCGCGCGCATCGCGGACCAGTTGCGCCGGCGCATAGAACCCCATCGGCTGCGAGTTCAGCATCGCCGCACAGAAGACATCGGGGTAGTAGGCCTTGATCCAAGATGAAGCATAGACGAGCAACGCAAAGGAGGCCGCATGGCTTTCCGGAAAGCCATATTCGCCGAAGCCTTTGATTTGATTGAAACACTGATGCGCAAAGTCAGAGGAATAGTGTCTTGAAACCATTCCTTCGATGAATCGCTTCTGGAAATTGCCGATCGTGCCGGTTCTCTTGAACGTTGCCATGGCCCGTCGAAGCCGATCTGCCTCCGCCGGCATGAAGCCTGCGGCGGTGATCGCAATCTGCATTGCCTGCTCCTGAAACAGTGGAACGCCGAGCGTTCTTTCCAGCACCGCCTTCAATTCACTGCTGGGATACTCGATGGGTGTCTTCTGCTGTCGTCTCTTGAGGTAGGGGTGGACCATATCGCCCTGTATCGGTCCCGGCCGGACGATTGCCACCTCGATCACGAGATCATAGAATTCCCTCGGCTTCAGGCGCGGCAGCATGCTCATCTGCGCCCGGCTTTCGATCTGGAACACCCCCAGCGTATCGGCCCGGCATATCATCTCGTAGACCGGTTTGCCCTCTTGCCCATGCTCCCTGTTGCCGAGATCGGCGAGTGTTTTCTTCACATCGTAGTGCAGTTGAAGAAGTTGGAAAGCCTTCCGCAGACAGGTCAGCATCCCGAGCGCCAGAATATCGACCTTCAGAATCTTGACATTGTCGAGATCGTCCTTGTCCCATTCGATCATGTAGCGGTCCGGCATCGCCGTCTTCATGATCGGCACGACTTCATCGAGCCGATCGCGGGTGATGACAAATCCGCCGACATGCTGGGTGAGGTGACGCGGAAATCCGAGAAGCTCGGAGGCATATCTGAGGACGTTCTTCGTCACCGGATCGCCGATGTCAAGACCGGCCGCCTTCGCATCGCGCTCCGACAGATTGTCTTCCGACCAGCCCCAGACGAGGCTGCTGATCGCCGATTGGACATCTTCCGAAAGCCCGAAGGCCTTGGCAACTTCGCGGCCAGCAGAGCGGGTGCGATAGGTGGTCACCCCCGCCGTCAGGCCTGCATGGTCTATGCCGTATCTTTTATAGATGTACTGGATGACTTCTTCGCGCCTGTCGTGCTCGAAATCGACATCGATATCCGGCGGTTCATCGCGGTCCATCGAGATGAACCGATCAAAAAGCAAGGTCGCCTTGTTCGGATCGACTTCCGTTATTTCAAGGCAATAGCAGATGACCGAATTCGCAGCCGATCCACGTCCCTGGCACAGAACCTCGAGCTTATAGCGGGCGTGCTGAATGATCTTGTAAACGGTGAGGAAATAGGAAGCGTAGTTTTTCTGCCTAATGAGATCCAGTTCATAATCGATCTGCTTCACGATCTTCTGCGGCACCTGCTCCGGGTGGTAGCGTTTTGCAGCTCCCGCCCAGGTTAACCGTTCGAGCGTTTGATACGGCGTTTCCCCGGGATCGTTTTCAGGCGGATAATTGTGCTCCAGCTCGCTGAGCGAAAAGGTCAAGCTGGAGAAGAATGCATGCGTATTGTCGATCGCGCCGGGATAGTCCTTGAAGAGATGCACCATTTCCCGCATTCCCTTGAGATAGCGCTCTGCATTCGGCGCCAGAAGGAAACCGGCTTCGGCAACTGGAACGTGGCTGCGGATTGCGACCACGATATCGGAGAGGGGCCGCCGGTCAGGATGATGATAAAGGGGCTGATTGGTTACGATCAGCGGAATGCGGTGGCGGGCGGCAATGATGGCCAGTGTTGCAAAAACCTGTTTGTCGCGGCCGTCATAAGCCGGCGCCAGCGCCATATGAACCGTCCTGCCAAAGCGTTTTCGAAAACGCTGCAGGCAATCTTCAAATGCCTGCAGGCCGACGGCATCATCCACAAAGAGGCGATCAGGAATAATGGCGAGCATCATCTCGTCTCCCCATTCCATGATCTCCGTTTCGGTGAGAATGCAGGAGCCTTTCTCCGCCTCCGGCTTTAGATTCCCGGCACTCAGCAGACGGCAGAGATGCGCCCACCCTCGCCTGTTTTGTGGATAGGCAAGAACATCGGGAGTTCCATCCGAAAAGACGAGGCGCGCACCTGGCTGGAGGCGGATTGGATCGAAAATGATCTGCTTCTTCTCGTCTCCTTCCAGAAGCCCGGCTTCCTTCCTCTCGAATTTTTTCCTGATCTCCTCCGCCTGCGCATGCGCCCGCACGACGCCGGCAACCGTATTCTTGTCGGCAATCCCGAGCCCGCCGAGCTTCAGGCAAGCCGCCTGCACCACCATCTCCTCGGGACTGGAGGCTCCTTCAAGAAACGAGAAGTTCGTTCTCGCACCAATCTCGAAAAATGCGGGCGCCGTGCTCATGCAAAGAGCCCATGCATGAACCAGCGAGGAGGAAGCTCATGCCCGTAAAAACCTTCGCGATACATCCAGAAGCGGTGACCGGCATCATCTTCTACACGGAAATAATCGCGTGCCGCAGCGTCCGAGCCATCGATCCACCATTCCATGGCAAGCCGCTCCGGTCCCTCGCTTCGCGCCACGCGATGCTTTATGCGCCGCCAGCGGAAGATCTGCGGCGGACCGTCGGGAACTTCGGCAAGCAGGGCCTCCACTTGCTCCGGCCTGGCAAAAAGCCGCAGCGGCCGCTCACGTCGCGGGAAAAAAGGGGTTCCTTCCTCTGCCTTGCCCCGTGCCTGAAGGCCTTCCATGGCGGCAGTAGCGATCGCCGCCCGCTCCGGCACATGGCTTTCGCGCAGTTGAAAACTCTGCAGGCAATCCGCCCCGAGGCGGGCGGCAATTTTGTCGACGAATGCCGCAAGCGATGTCTCCCGCTGTCTGCCTCCTTCGAAATCCCCCTGCGCCGCATTGAATGGATCATGGCGCAGGACATTCAGCCGCAGGATTTCAAAGCCGTAGCCGGCATCGAGATCGTCGTGGATTGCCTGCAGTCGCTCGCAGAAGAGCGAAGCGATATGCCTTGGGTCCCTGAGAGGCTGTGAGGCCCCGACGCGAATCCTGAAGACCCTGCCGTCGACGCGAAACAGCACGAGTTCGAATACGCGACCGCCGGCACCGCGTGCCTCAAGCGACGCTTTGAGTGATAGGGCGATCTGGTCGGCCATGGCGAGGATATCTTCTTCCGTGCCGATCGGCTCGATAAGGCGTCGTTCGGCGGAAAGACTGGCGACCGGCCGGCGTGGCGAAACAGGCTCCTCTTCCAGTCCAAGCGCCTGGTCTAGCCTGAGCAGGAGCTGCGCGCCGAAACGGCGGGCCAGCGGTGCGCGTGGGGCAGACAGGAGGTCGCCGATATACTTGAAGCCGAGCTTCTTCAGGGCCTCGATAGTGCCTTCCTCGAGGCGAAGGGCTGCGACCGGCAGTGGTGCCAGGACATGTTCCGTCTGATCGGCGTCGATGACGCCCCCATCCCCGAAGCGGGACACGGCCCAGGAAAGGCCCGGCGAGGACGAGATAACGCCGCACACATCGAGCCCCATATGAAATAGCCGGGAAAGGATATCCTTGAGCATGGTCGTTTCGCCGCCAAAGAGATGGGCGCAGCCGGTAATATCAAGAAACAGTCCGTCCTTGCCGTCGAAGGCCACCAGCGGTGTATAACGGTCGCACCAATCCGCGATGCCTTCGAGAAGCCGACGATCGGCGGCCAGGTCTTCCTCATTGACATCCAAAAGCGGGTAAATCGCACGCGCTTCTGCCACTCCCTGGTTCTTCTTGAGTTTAATCCGCTCCGCCACCTCGTCGAGCGCCGTTAGGCGCATGGTATTGTTGAGCCGTCCAGAACAGACGATCGGCGGCGCGTCAGGGCGTCCGGCCGAACGCCAAGACAGACCCCACCTCTTGCGGGCGATCCTGTCGGTTGGAAGATGGGGAAAACTGAGCGACAGAATGCGCTGGTTGCTCGCCTGGAGAACGAGTGCGCTCTGGCTGGCTAACGGGGAAAAACTGGCGGTCATGAGGGTTCCATTCCAGAAGAAAGGAGAGGGGAGCCGCGTTGCGGCTCTTCTCCAGGATGAGACGAAAAACCGGACTGCCGATGCTGCCGGCAAACAGCGAACCATCCGGCAGAGGCCGTGTGCTGGCTGGCGCAGGTTCGGCACGGAATCGGAAAGAGGCGCTGCTCGCCTCCTCCTCGCCTCCCTGCCGCAACAGAAGAAGCGGCCGGCCGGAAGCCCTTGCCCGCATGCTCAATCGCCGGCTTTCTGTAAGACCAAACTGGGCAGGGTTGCCGCGCACCTCCAGGATCGTGGCTGGGAACACAGCGCTTTCGACCGCCGTTTCGGCAAGCCACAGCGCCTCTTCCAGCTTGTGTGGCGACGCAATGAGAAAGCGTTCCGGCTCCAGGCCGAAATCCTTGAGGCCAACCGCATAGGGATGGCCTGCTTCCATTGTCGATATTCTGTCACCGATCCAAAGGACCGGCATGCCATCCGCCGTCTCGTGCCGCTGCAGCCAGGCCGCAAGCGCCAGCACGAAACCGCTGGCGCCGCCCGCGTCCCTCAGCATCACAGACCGGACTTCGGTAATGCCGTTAAGCGGCAGACCACCTTCGAGCGCTTCATCGAGAATAGGAATGTCAAAGGACAGGCGCGGCGGCGGGGGCGTTGTTGCAGGTCTCGAACGGGTCTCATCGCCAGTTGCACGAGACTCTTGCGTGGCTGCCGCAAGCGCAGGTGCCGGCTTGCCTTCGAGTTTCGCAATGGTTTCGCGGAGCGCAAAAAGCTGCTCGCGCGCCACGGCCGTCTGCGCCATGACGTTTCACTCCAGAGTCAGATTGTTCCTGTTATGTTCTTATGGATTCCAGAGCTTGCTAGAAGAGTCAACAACCAATTCTTGTGAATTTATTCCTGCCTTTGATTCCACACTCGAAAATCCTACGCAAAGGTTCTATATGGGCGCCAAAGGAAGGAATTTTCATGGCCCGCATAGACCAGAGCGAGGATTGGCGGGATCGCCATGCCCCAACGCTCAGCACATTCGAGTCTCTGGCAATGGAGGCCTATAGCCACTTGCCGGATGAATTCCGCTCGCTCACCGACAATCTGACAATCGAGATCGAGGATTTTCCGGACGACGATGTTTTCGAGGATATGGCGCTGGAAACGCCCTTCGACCTGCTTGGCCTCTTCGAAGGCCGGGGCATTTCCGAGCGCTTCACGGTCGAGACCGGCGAGATGCCCAATCGTATCCGCCTCTACCGGCGTCCCATTCTCGATTACTGGGCAGAAAACGATGAAACGCTCGGAGACATCATCACCCACGTCCTCATCCATGAGATCGGCCACCATTTCGGCCTGAGCGATGACGACATGGAGCGGATCGAAGCCAGCGTCGAGGAAGCCGTCGACCGCTAAGCTATTGCTCGGAGAGCTTCATCTGCGGATGATAATCCTTGCCTTCGACCTCTTTGACGATCGCCTGGCCGGCGATTACCTGTCCGGTCTGAATATTGTAGGTCAGCGACGGTACACCGTGAAGCGACCAGCCCTTGTTGAGCGCATCGGTCACGCGATGGCAGAATGCGGCGTCGTCCTGGCCGGTCAGAAGGCGATAGAGCTTCATGATAAAGGCTTTCGTTCAATTGTCTGGCGTTTCGCAATCAGGCGGCCCTTATGGACCAGGCTTTCTGCCTGTACAAGATGCAGCCGCTCGATCATCCGGCCGTTCAACGTGATGACGTTGAGACCTTCGGACGAGGGATGGGCGAAAGCGGCGATGATTTCTTCCGCCTCCCGGATGGCAGCCTCGTCGGGAGCGAAGTGCCGATTGGCAGCCTCGATCTGCATCGGATGGATCAGCATTTTGCCATCATATCCCATGGCCCGGGCATGGGCGCATTCGGCCTCGAAGGCATCTGTTTCCCTGAAATCATTGAAAACGCTATCGATCGCATCCAGACCATAGGCACGCACGGCAAGGATGACCTGCATCAGCCAGGGCACGAGATAGGTTCGGCCCGGTTGAGGAAGAACGCCGGTCTCTTTGCGCAGATCATTGAGCCCGACGACAAAGCAATCGAGTCTCGAGCCTAAGGTGCGCCCAGCCTCAGCGATTGCCGCCGCGTTCAGGATACCGCGGGGCGTCTCGATCATCGCCCAGATACGCAAGGTCTCCGGCACGTCCGCGTCAGCAAGAAGATCGCTCACGGCCATGACATCCTGCGGCTCATCCACCTTCGGCAAAAGCACGGCATCTGGCCGCAGCGCCTGTACCAGCTCCATGTCGGCGTGGCCGAAAGCCGACGAGAGCGCGTTGATACGGATGATCCTTTCCTTGTTCGCAAGTGGCTTGCCCGAAAAGAAGGCTTTCAGGTTTTCGCGAGCTTCCTCCTTCTTCTCCAACGCCACGGAATCTTCGAGATCGAAAATGACTGCATCGCAATCGAGCCCATGGATCTTTTCGAGCGCGCGCTGATTGATTGCGGGAACACTCAGCACGGAGCGGTGCAAACTGAACGAACGGATGGGCGAATTCTGGCTCATCACAAATGTGTGCCAAGCTTTGTGAAAAGTGGCAAGACAACAAAAAGCCATGCTTGACTTGCAGAAATAAAGACCAGGGACCACATTCCTTTCGAAGAAAGGTCTAAACTCATGCAGAATATACGTTCCATCTTCCTCATGCTCGCAGGGATCACTGTATTCGTGGCGCTCGCTGCCCTTACCTTTTCGGTAACGCTCGCCGTTGGCGCCATCCTGACCGTGCTCATGGCCGGCCGCGCGCTTTCGATGAAGATGAAGCCGGCGCCCGTCCGCGCCAAGGCTGCGCCAAAGCGCGAAATGCGCATCTGGAACGACGGCCGCGGCACGATCATCGATCTCTAGGCGCCCGCCAAGATTCCCCTTCATTTTTACGGCGTTTTGCTCTATTGCCGAGCAATCGTTGAAAAACGGCATACAAAGGCAGGTTTCCATGGAAAAGTTCGTGAAGCTCACGGGCGTTGCAGCACCCCTCCCGGTCGTCAATATCGACACGGACATGATCATTCCCAAGGATTACCTGAAGACCATCAAGCGCACCGGTCTTGGCAAGGGGCTCTTTGCCGAAGCCCGCTACAACGAAGACGGCACGCCGAACCCGGACTTCGTGCTCAACAAAGCGGCTTATCAGAATGCCAAGATTCTTGTTGCCGGTGATAATTTCGGATGCGGCTCCTCTCGCGAGCATGCTCCGTGGGCGCTTCTCGATTTCGGCATCCGCTGCGTCATCTCCACAAGCTTCGCGGACATCTTCTACAACAACTGTTTCAAGAACGGTATTCTCCCGATCAGGGTCAGCCAGGAAGACCTCGACAAGCTGATGGACGATGCCTCTCGCGGTTCCAACGCAGTCCTGACGGTCGATCTCGAAAACCTGGAGATCACCGGCCCGGACGGTGGTTCGATCAAGTTCGACCTCGACGAATTCAAGCGCCACTGCCTGCTGAACGGTCTCGACGATATCGGCCTGACGCTGGAAAAGGCCGCTGCGATCGACAAGTTCGAAAAGTCGAACGCCGCATCGCGTCCCTGGGCAGCTTAATCGTCCGAACCCGACATGCGACCAAGCCGGGCATCGACCCGGCTTTTCTTTGCGCACCCTTGAGAAATTCCCGGGATGTACAACGCCGTCATGAGGCGGCAAACCGTACCGATTCAGCCGTTCTGTTCCTTGAAATGGCTTTCGACGGGGTCTAAGAAGCCGCAACTTGTTTTTCAGCGGAGGGTTTCATGACAGCGCGCAATCTTTTCCTGCTGCCGGGCGACGGCATCGGTCCGGAGGCAATGGACGAGGTCCGCAAGATCATTGCTTACATGAACGAGGCGATGAACGCCGGATTCGTCGTCGGCGAAGGCCTTGTCGGCGGCAGTGCCTACGATGCGCATGGCGCGGCCATCTCGGAAGACGACATGAAAAAGGCGCTGGCAGCAGATGCCGTTCTCTTCGGTGCAGTCGGCGGTCCGAAATGGGACAGCGTGCCCTATGAAGTGCGTCCGGAAGCAGGCCTTCTGCGCCTGCGCAAGGACTTGGAACTCTTCGCAAACCTGCGCCCGGCGATCTGCTATCCGGCGCTTGCCTCCGCCTCCTCGTTGAAGCCTGAACTTGTCGAAGGTCTTGACATTCTCATCATCCGCGAGCTCACGGGTGGCGTCTATTTCGGCGAACCTAAGGAGATTATCGATCTCGGCAACGGCCAGAAACGCGGCATCGATACGCAGGTCTACGATACGTACGAAATCGAACGCATTGCCGGCGTCGCCTTCGAAATGGCCCGAACCCGCCAGAACCGTGTCTGCTCCATGGAAAAGCGCAACGTCATGAAGTCCGGCGTGCTCTGGAACCAGGTCGTGACCGAGACGCACAAAGCAAAGTATTCCGACGTCCAGCTGGAGCATATGCTGGCCGATGCCGGCGGAATGCAGCTGGTGCGCCAGCCGAAGCAGTTCGACGTGATCGTCACCGACAATCTCTTCGGCGACATGCTTTCGGACGTCGCGGCGATGCTGACGGGTTCGCTTGGCATGCTGCCGTCTGCTTCTCTCGGTGCACCGGATGGCAAGACAGGCAAACGCAAGGCGCTCTACGAACCGGTCCACGGCTCCGCTCCCGATATCGCCGGCAAGGGCGTCGCCAACCCGATTGCGATGATCGCCTCCTTCGCCATGTGCCTGCGTTATTCCTTCAACCTCGTGAAGGAAGCCGACGATCTCGAGAAGGCTATTGCCAACGTGCTCGATAAGGGTATCCGCACGGCCGACATCATGGCCGAAGGCGCCAGGAAGGTCGGAACTGTTGAAATGGGCCAGGCGATCCTTGCCGAGTTCAAGACGCTTTCTGCCTGATATTTCACGTGAAACGCTTTTACGCCCTTCGTATCTATCGGTACGGAGGGCTTTTTATTGAAGGTATCAGTTCCGTTTCCTATGTCCTGCAAAACGACGAAGGGCAAAACGACGAAGGGATGGAATGAGCAATACCGCCGATCAAAAACGGGGCTGCCGATCCTATCTTGGCAAGCGCTACGACGCCCGACGCACGATCCATCGCAGAGTTCCCTGGAAGGCGTTTACGCTTTCGGCGGTCAATGTCGTCGTCATCGCCTTTTTTGTCTTCGACAGGCCGCTCGGACAGGCAGCCAAGAGCCTCTCGCCTCCCCTGGTATCGATCGCCGGCGAGGTGACGGATATCGGCCGGCTTGCATGGATCCTTGCGGGGCTTTGCACCATTCTCGCCACCGGTTACGCCGTTCGCCGGCGGCTTTGGAAAGTCCGCCGCCGGTTCCGCATGGCCTGTTTCGTCCAGATGACAGCCTATGTCGGGCTCTCCGTCATCCTCGCCAGTGTCTGTGCCAACACTTTGAAGTTCCTGATCGGGCGGGCGCGTCCGCTCATCTACGAGCAGGAGGGCATTTTCAGTTTCTCGCCCTTGAACACGGATTTCCTGCATCAGAGCTTCCCGTCGGGTCATTCGGCCAACATCGGCGCGCTCTTTGTGGCACTGATCCTCCTCTTTCCCCACGTCAGGCTCATTTTCATCGGTATCGGGCTCTGGCTCGGTGCAACCCGCATCATCATCGGCGTCCACTATCCGAGCGACGTCGTAGCAGGACTGGCGCTCGGCGCCTGGCTCGCATTTGCCGTCTCGATCCTCTTTGCCCGCTTCGGCCTGATCTTTGCCGTCGGTCGCGAAGGCTGGCCCGTGCCACGTCTCAGCAGACTCATTTGAGCCTCGGTTCGACGTTCTGCTATCCTTGCGCCTTCCCCAGAATGCTTTTCGAACGGATGTGTTTTTTGCAGGCTCTGAGGACCGCCACTCGTCCATTCGCACTACGGGCCGCTCTTCAACCGCGGCCTTGACGGATGGCGACATCGAATGGGCTTGTCCAGATACAAGAAACCCGGCGCCTCGAGGGCGCCGGGTGCTGTTTTCGCAATTGCGATGGATCGCCTCAATCCATCGTGCGGATATCGCGGTCCTTGGTTTCCGGCAGGAAAATCATACCGATGACCAGGGTGATGCCCGCAAAGATGATCGGGTACCAGAGACCGTAGTAGATGTCGCCCTTGAAGGCGCTCATCGCGAAGGCGGTTGCCGGAAGCAGACCACCGAACCAGCCGTTGCCGATGTGATAGGGAAGCGACATGCCGGTATAGCGGATCCGGGTCGGGAAGAGCTCCACCAGAAGGGCAGCGATCGGCCCGTAGACCATCGTCACGTAAATGACGAGGACGGTCAGGACGGCGATGACGCCCACCCAGTTCAGTCTTGCCGGGTCGGCAACCATGGTGAAGGTACCACCGTTGGCGATCGTGTAGACAGTCATGTCGGTGACGCCCTTGGCCTCGTCGGCCGTCAGCAGCTTGTCGGTCACGAGCTTTTCGGCCGGTACGGTCTCCTTCTGACCTGCACGAACCGCATCAGCATTGAGAGCCAGTTCCGGGTTGGCGGCGATGAAGGCATCGAGCTTGGATTCCGGAACCTTGGCCGCGCCGCGAACCAGGGGGTAGCCAGCATCGCGAAGCGCGATGTTGATGCCCTTTTCGAAAGCGCCGTTCATCGCTTTCGCCTTGTCGCCAGCAGCGGCGGCATCATAGCTTGTAATCGAGTCGTCGCCGATCTTGACCGTGGCGGCCGAACCGGCGGGGCCGCTTACGACATCATATGGCACCGAGTTCTTCGTCAGGAACGACGTGGCGATATCGCACGAGGTGGTAAACTTCGCGGTGCCGGTCGGGTTGAACTGGAACTTGCAATCGCCCGGTGCCGCAGTAACCGTTGCGCGGATCGTGGCCTGGGCCTCTGCAAGCGCCGGATTGGCAAAATTGGTCAGAGCCTTGAACAGAGGGAAGTAAGTCACCATGGCGAGCAGGAGGCCGGCCATGATGATCGGCTTGCGACCGATCTTGTCGGAAAGCCACCCGAAGAAAACGAAGAAGCCGGTCCCGAGCAACAACGACGCCGCGACCATCAGGTTGGTCGACTGCGCGTCGACTTTCAGGATGTTTTGCAGGAAGAACAGCGCGTAGAACTGACCGCAATACCAGACGACGGCCTGCCCCATGACAGCGCCAAGAAGCGCAAGCAGCGCCACCTTGGCGTTACGCCACTGGCCGAAGGCTTCCGTCAGCGGCGCCTTCGAACCCTTGCCCTCGGCCTTCATCTTCTGGAAGGCCGGTGATTCGTTCATCTTCAGACGGATCCAGACGGAAACACCGAGCAGGACGACCGAGACGAGGAACGGGATACGCCAGCCCCAGGCGGCGAAATCGGCGGCACCCAGCATGGACTGGACGAAGAGAATGATCAGCAGCGACAGGAACAGGCCGAGTGTTGCCGTCGTCTGGATCCATGACGTGAAGAAACCGCGCCGGCCATGCGGCGCATGTTCGGCCACATATGTCGCTGCGCCACCGTATTCACCGCCGAGGGCCAAGCCCTGCAGGAGGCGCAGACCGACCAGGATGATCGGGGCTGCGATGCCGATGGACGCCGCTCCTGGAAGGATACCGACGAGGAAGGTCGACAGACCCATGATCAGGATTGTGATCAGGAAGGTATATTTGCGGCCGACCAGATCGCCGAGGCGGCCGAAAACCAATGCGCCGAACGGACGCACCAGGAAGCCGGCTGCAAAGGCGAGCAGGGCGAAGATGTTTCGCGTCGTTTCCGGATACTGGCTGAAAAAGGTAGCGCCGATATAGGTGGCGAGTGAACCGTAAAGATAGAAGTCATACCATTCGAAAACGGTCCCGAGCGAGGAGGCGAAGATGACCTTCTTCTCCTCGCCTGTCATCGGGCCGACTCTCGCGTCTCCGACGCTTGCGACATTTGCCATTGTCTGTCCTCCACAGAGTGATAAGCAACGAGGCGCGTCCCAAGCTCTCCTCAAAGCATCCTTGGACGCAACTCGCCTGACAAGAGTGTGACAGAAAAGGATTCGGAGAAAGAGAGCGGCTTTGGGATTATGACTTTAGTCTAATGCCTTTGCACAGATTGTCGCAGGCAAGGCTCCTTCCGAAGGACCGCAATCTCTGCCCGGGTGCTCGAGACAGCAGGTTGCAAAAACCTTGACTCCTGTGGAAAACCTTTTAAGAGCAACGGCGGAAGGGAATATCCATGGTTCGAGACGAACACGCCATTGCTGCACGCAATGATCTGGCACCAGGTGCCGGGATGGATATTGCTGTTCCGGTTTCTTCCAAAACCAAGGCCAAAACGACGACGAAAACCGTCTGACGTCTCTGGCCTGCCGCTCTCTCCCCGGCCCGGCTGGGGACAGGAAGCCGCGATCGTCTCGCGCCTTCCCCCTCACCGGACAAGAGGAGAGAAGAGAAAGAGAGCTTGAAATGGGTTTCAAAGTTGCAGTTGCGGGAGCGACCGGAAATGTGGGCCGGGAAATGCTCAACATCCTCTCGGAGCGCGGCTTCCCCGCCGACGAAGTCGTGGCGCTCGCCTCCGCGCGTTCGCAGGGTACGGAGGTTTCCTACGGTGATCGGACACTGAAGGTTTCCAACCTCGAGAACTACGATTTCTCCGACACTGACATCTGCCTGATGTCTGCGGGTGGCGAAGTGTCCAAGAAGTTCTCGCCGAAGATCGGCCAGCAGGGATGCGTCGTGATCGACAACTCCTCGGCCTGGCGCTACGACGCCGACGTGCCGCTGATCGTTCCGGAAGTGAATCCGGATGCCGTGACGCCGTTCACCAAGCGCAACATCATCGCCAACCCGAATTGCTCGACCGCACAGCTCGTCGTGGCTTTGAAGCCGCTGCATGACTTTGCCAAGATCAAGCGTGTTGTCGTCTCGACCTACCAGTCGGTTTCCGGCGCAGGCAAGGACGGCATGGACGAGCTCTTCAACCAGACACGCGCCGTCTTCGTTGCCGATCCGATCGAAAACAAGAAGTTCACGAAGCGCATCGCCTTCAATGTCATTCCCCATATCGACGTCTTCATGGAGGATGGCTACACCAAGGAAGAATGGAAGGTTCTAGCCGAGACCAAGAAGATGCTCGACCCGAAAATCAAGGTCACGTGCACGGCCGTACGGGTTCCGGTTTTCATCGGCCATTCAGAATCGGTCAATATCGAGTTCGAAAACGAGATCACCGCCGATCAGGCGCGCGAGATCCTGCGGGACGCTCCGGGCTGCCTCGTCATCGATAAGCACGAAAACGGCGGCTATATCACGCCTTACGAATCTGCCGGCGAAGACGCGACTTATATTTCGCGCATCCGCGAAGATGCGACAGTCGAGAATGGCCTCAACATCTGGGTGGTTTCAGACAACCTGCGAAAGGGCGCGGCTTTGAATGCAATCCAGATTGCCGAGCTCCTCGTCAACCGCGGTCTCATCAAGCCCCGCAAGAAGGCCGCCTAACACCAAAAATTAACCATAATTTACTATCAGCCCCGCATATCGCCTGATGATGCGGGGCTTCCTACGAAAACTGGCCGATGGCCATCAGGTTGCAAGGCACCGAAAGGTGATCGTGACAAAATTATCTGCTGCTGGCATTCTTGCGCGGCGCCAAGCTTGTGCAGATGGAGATCGGGGTTTCTGATGAGCATGACAAAATTCTTTGTGGCGGTCATCGCAGCGGCGAGCGTACTCCACGCCGTTCCGGCAGCGGCAAAGGCTGCCCAGTGCGGCAACAACGGCGCGGGTTTCCAAGCTTGGGTTGCCGACTTCAAGCAGCAAGCAGCCGCCAGCGGCGTCAGCCCATCGGTGCTGGACCGGGCCTTCGCCAATGTGAACTATAATAAATCGACAATCGCAGCCGACCGTGGGCAGAAGAGCTTCAAGCTCTCCTTCGACGCATTCATGAAGAAACGGGGTGGCGCCACGATCATCTCCCGCGGCAGAAGCATGAAGCGCGCCAATCAAGGACTCTTCGCCTCGATCGAAAGCCGCTACGGCGTGCCGGCCGGACCGCTGATCGCGATCTGGGGAATGGAGACCGGCTTCGGCAGTTATATGGGCAATCAGCATACCCTGTCTGCCGTTTCGACCCTCGCCTATGACTGCCGCCGCTCGGATTATTTCACCGATCAGCTTTATGCCGCTCTGCAACTTGTTTCCGAAGGCTACCTCAGCCCGCAGGCTCGCGGCGCGGCGCACGGCGAAATTGGACAGACGCAGTTCCTGCCGCGCAACGTGGTCCGTTTCGGAGCCGACGGCGACGGCGACGGACGCGTCGACTTGGTCGGCTCGCGCGCTGATGCCCTGGCTTCGACGGCAAACTTCCTCAGAGGCCACGGCTGGCAGGCAGGCGCGGGTTATCAGCCAGGCGAAGCGAATTTTGCAGCAATCGCTGGCTGGAACGCAGCAACCGTCTATCAACAGGCAATCGCTTACATCGGCCAGCAGATCGACGGCCAGTGAGCTTTCCCGCCCGCGAAGTTCATACTTCCGGGCGGATAAAATCGCGCGTTTCGGCGTCCATCACCCATAATTCGCCGGTCGAGATATCGAACCAGGCCCCGTGCAGGGCGATCTCGCCTGCCTCTTCAAGCGCCTTGATATCCGGAAAAGTTCTCAGGTTGTTGAGCGAGTTGCGGATCGAGACGCGCTCGAGCGCCGTCTGGCGCTCGGCGGCAGTCATCACGTCGTTGCTTTGAATCTGCTCGGCAGCCGGCCGGACGAGTGACATCCAGCGGCCGATGAAATCACCAGGCGACAGCGGTTCGGAATTGGGATCGAGTGCTGCGCGTATACCACCGCAGCGGCCATGGCCCATGACGACGATGTCGGAAACCTTCAAGACCTGCACCGCGAATTCCAAAGCGGCCGACGTCGAGTGGAAATGGCCATCCGGCTCGTAAGGCGGGACCATGTTGGCGACGTTGCGGATGACGAAAAGCTCACCGGGGCCAGCGTCGAAGATAAGTTCCGGTGCTGCGCGCGAGTCCGAACAGGCAATAACCAGCGTATTCGGATTCTGGCCGTTTTCAGCCAGCATCTTATAGCGGTCGCGGGCGTCGGCATAACGACCGTTCATGAAGTTGCGATAGCCGTCCAGAAGGGTAGTTGGAAAACACTGCATGACTGTCGATTAGCGCGCAGTCGCCGCAAGATCAACTGCTGCACGTGCGAAATGCGAAAACTGCCGTCGCTTAGCTCTTCTTCCGTTGAGCGGGATGCATGAGGCGGCGCATCTGCACCATGGCCATTGGCGTCGAGAGGCTTGATGCATCACTTGCGAGCGTGAGCTCGTCACTGCCGCGTTTGACAGCACGTACCAGCACTTCATAGACGCTGGCTGTTGCAAGCTGCAATGCTTTTTCGTCGTCCATCCCGGAAAGCAGCCGCGAGAGGAAGACGGCTGCCAGCAGGTCGCCCAATCCATTCGGTGGCTTGTCGACGACGCGATGCTCGGCAAGCAGGGCATGGCGGCCCGAGAGATAGAGATTTCCGGTGCCGCCAGCCATCATCGGAACAGCGGAGGTGACAAGCATGCGGGAAGGGCCGAGGGACAGGGCAGCCTCCATGACGGCCGTATTGTCCTCCAACGGGGCGCCCACCATCCAGGCCAGCTCATAGCGGTTGGGTGTGGCCAACGAGGCCAGTGGGATCAGATGGTCGCGGATCGCCTCCGCTGTTGCTTCGGGAACATAGAGGCCGCCCAGATCCCCCATCACCGGATCGCAGACATAGAGCAGCTCGGGGTTTCTTTCACGCAATGCGCTGACCAGACGGGCAACGGAACCAGCCTGGGCAGCGTTTCCGAAATAACCAGACAAAACCGCCTTCACTTCTCCAACCCACGGCGCACGGATGAGATCATCGATAGCGGCATCGAAATCGGCCTCCGCAAAGGTGAGCCGGGTCGAACGGCCATGGCCGGGATGCCAGGGCAGAATGATGGTCGGCAGTGCCCAGACCTGATGGCCCAGCGTCTCAAGCGCGAAGACGGCGGCGCGATTGCCCACCGAACCGCGAACGACATGGCTGGAGATGACGATCACCGCTCCTGCAGCACTATTGTCCGGCATAGTAATTCTGAACCCCGCATTCGATGCGCTTTTGATCGTCCTTTTGCCGCGCCGCTGTCAACCATTCTTCATCCATGCGTGGAAATCTGGGCGAGCCGACAAAACACTGGCCTTACGCTTCCAAAAATCGGGAAATTCTCCGAAATCTTACGAAATCCGGATCAAAAACGCACAAAAACTGCCAGGGCGGAGCCTCTTTTAGGGGTTTTTTCGATAATTCTTCTGCTAACTTGCGGCAAATCACACACATCGGGGGAATGTCTTCAATGGCTGCCAAAAACAATCCGCGACGCGAAAAGCTGATCGAAAGCGCGAGGAAGATCGCTGCTGCGGCCAAGGAACAGCATCTCGATCCGGAGATCCTCTTCGGCCGGGCAAGCGGAGACGACCTCGATCGCTATACAGCGCAGATGCTGGCGCTTTGTGCCGTTCATTCTGCCAAAGAGCTTGCGGGCTGGGACGGCAAGGTCCCGCGCGTTACGATCGAAACGCTGGCTGATGTCGAACCCGATGGCGTTTCAGTCTCGATCCTGACGGTGACCGATCACAACAAGCCGTTCCTTTACGAGTCGGTTATGAGCGAGGTCACAAGCACGTATCGCGATCTCTATATGGCGGTGCATCCGATCCTGGTGATGGAGCCTGGAAAAACGCCGGTCCTTTATTCAGCCGAGGAGCCGAGCGATCCGGCAAGACGTGTCAGTCATATCCAGATTCACATTTCGCCTTTGACTGCGGCCCAATCCGACGACCTTCGCAAGCGCGTCATGATCGTCTTGGAGCAGGTCCGCCAGGCTGTTTCCGACTGGAAGCCGATGCTTTCCAAGCTCGACACCGTGATTGCCGAATTGCGCAGCTACAGCGCCAGCCGCAAGAAGGCCGATCGAGACGAAGCACTTGCTTTCCTGACCTGGCTACGCGATGAAAACTTCACCTTCCTTGGGATGCGTGAATATGTCTATTCCGGCAGGGGCAGCGAAGCCAAGGTCGAGCGTGACAAGGGCGCTGGCCTCGGCATTCTTTCTGATCCCGATGTGTTGGTGCTGCGCACCGGCAAGGATGCCGTAACGACAACGCCGGAAATCCTCGCCTTTCTCGATGGTCCGGATTTCCTGATCGTCACCAAGGCGAATGTTAAATCCGTCGTCCACCGCCGCGCCTATATGGACTATGTCGGTGTCAAGCGGTTCGACAAGGATGGCAATGTCACCGGTGAGCTGCGCATCGTCGGCCTCTTTACATCGACGGCCTATACGTCCTCGACGTCGGAAATTCCGCTCATCCGTTCCAAAGTCGCCAAAGTAACAGATCATTTCGGCTTCGATCCCATGAGCCATTCCGGCAGAATGTTGGCCAACACGCTGGAATCTTATCCACGCGACGATCTTTTCCAGATCGACACGACGCTGCTTGCGAATTTTGCGGAACAGATCAACGATCTGGTCGAACGGCCGCGCGTCCGCGTTCTGCCGCGCATCGATCATTTCGATCGTTTTGTGTCGGTCATCGTCTATGTGCCACGCGAGGAATATGATTCCATCGTCCGAGAAAAGATCGGCACCTACCTGAAGACCGTCTATGACGGCCGGGTCTCTGCCTATTACCCGGCTTTCCCGGAAGGGCGGGTTGCGCGCGTACACTTCATCATCGGCCGCTCCGGAGGCAAAACGCCGCGCATACCGCAATCGAAACTCGAAGAAGCAATCCGCGCCATCACCGCCCGCTGGGACGATCGCTTCGAAGCGCTGGCTGGGCCCAAGGCGCCGAAGATCGGCGTCAGCAACGCCTTCCAGGATTCCTTCACCGCTGAAGAAACGGTTGCCGATCTGCCGGACATCATCGATTGCGCCTCTGGCGAGCCGATACGGATCGCATTCTATTACCGCAATGATGCAGAACGCGGCCGGATCTTCTCACTCAAGATTTTCCATGCAGGCGAGCAGCTCCCGCTTTCACGCCGCGTGCCGCTTCTCGAAAATCTCGGTTTCAACGTGCTGAGCGAGCGAACCTTTGACATCGAAGTTCCAACCGCAGACGGCTCGGTCAACATCGTCGTACTGCACGATATGGAGCTTGAAGACCGCAGGGGCGCCGAAATTGACCTAAGCCGTCATGGTGCGGCGCTGGAAGAGGCCTTTATTTCTGCTTTCGACGGCACGATCGACAATGACAGTTTCAACCGGCTGATCCTTTCGGCGGGGCTTTCTGCACGCGAGACGAATGTCCTGCGGGCCTATGCGCGTTATCTTCGTCAGGCCGGTATCGCCTATTCGCAGGATTACATCGCAACGACCCTCGACAAATACCCGGAGATTGCCGCTTCGATCTTCCGCCTGTTTTACGACGCGCTCGATCCGCAGCTTAGCGAGAGGGCCCGCATGAGAAAGCTCGCCGAGCTGCATCGGTCGATCGAGGCGGCGCTCGCCAATGTGCCGAGCCTCGACGATGACCGCATCCTGCGCCGATACATCAATATCGTCGACGCAACGCTGCGGACCAACTACTTCCAGCGCAATGCCGATGGTTCGCCGAAGGCGATGCTTGCCTTCAAGCTCGATCCGAACCTCGTCGATGGTCTGCCGGACCCGAAGCCTTTTCGCGAGATCTTTGTCTATGGAGTCGAGGTCGAAGGCGTGCACCTGCGTTTCGGCAAGGTTGCCCGCGGCGGCCTGCGCTGGTCGGATCGCGCCGAGGACTACCGCACGGAAGTGCTGGGCCTCGTAAAGGCCCAGCAGGTGAAGAACGCCGTCATCGTTCCAGTCGGCGCCAAGGGCGGCTTTTATCCGAAGAAACTGCCTGCTGGCAGCCGGGATGAAATCTTCAATGCCGGCCGCGAAGCCTACAAGACTTATATCCGCACACTGCTTTCGATCACCGACAACATTTCAGGCACCGATATCGTGCCTCCGGCAGATACGGTACGGCTCGATGGCGACGATCCCTATTTCGTCGTCGCCGCCGATAAGGGAACGGCAACCTTCTCCGACACGGCCAACGCACTGGCGCAGGAGGCTGGTTTCTGGCTCGACGACGCCTTTGCCTCAGGTGGATCGGCCGGCTATGACCACAAGAAAATGGGCATCACCGCGCGTGGCGCGTGGGAAACCGTAAAGCGTCATTTCCGCGAGATGGATATCGACATCCAGACGACACCGTTTACGGTGGCCGGTGTCGGCGACATGTCCGGCGACGTTTTCGGCAACGGCATGCTGCTTTCTCCGAAGATCAAGCTGCTTTCGGCCTTCGACCACCGTGACATCTTCATCGATCCCGATCCGGATATGGAAAAGACGCTCGCCGAGCGGCAGCGACTTTTCAACCTGCCGCGTTCAAGTTGGCAGGACTTCGACAAGTCGGTACTTTCCAAAGGCGCGATGATCATTTCACGCTCTTCGAAATCCGTGACGCTGACCCCGGAAGCGGTTGGCGCGATCGGCATCGACAAAGCGGTGGCAACGCCCTTCGAGATCATCACGGCAATCCTGAAGAGCCCGGTAGACCTTCTCTGGTTCGGCGGCATCGGCACCTATGTGAAAGCGCAGTCGGAAACCGATACGGAAGTGGGAGATCGTTCCAACGATCCGATCCGAATCACGGCTGACGAGGTGCGGGCGAAGGTGATCGGCGAGGGCGCCAACCTCGGCGTCACGCAAAAGGGCCGCATCACTTATGGCCTGAAAGGCGGACGGAGCAATTCCGATGCGATTGACAATTCGGCCGGCGTCAACACCTCGGACGTCGAGGTGAATATCAAGATCGCGCTCGCCAATGCGATGCACGACGGGCGGCTCACACGGGCAAAACGCAATCAGCTGCTGTCCTCGATGACGGACGAAGTCGCAGCACTCGTTCTGCGAAACAACTATCTGCAATCGCTGGCGATTTCGCTGACTGAGCGCAGGGGAACCGCTAACGGCCTTGAGCTCGCGCGCTTCATGAGCGTGCTGGAAGGAGCCAAGCAGCTCAACCGGAAGGTGGAAACGCTTCCCGATGAGGCGACGCTTGCCGAGCGTTATGCTGCCGGCAAGCCGCTGACGCGGCCGGAAATCGGCGTGTTGCTCTCTTACGCCAAGATCGTGCTTTTCGATTCCGTTACGGCAAGCGACCTCCCGGATGATCCTTATTTCGCGTCGACGCTTTCAAACTACTTCCCGGCGAAGATGCAAAAAACCAATGCCTCCGATATCGCAAGCCACCGGCTGCGACGCGAAATCATCGGGACGGTACTTGCCAACGAGGCCATCAATCGTGGCGGCCCTGGCTTTGTGGTGAGCATGATGGATGCGACAGCTGCGTCAGCCCCGGAAGTCGTCCGTGCCGCGATCATCGCCCGCGATGGCTTCGACCTGACCAGGCTTTGGACCGAGACGGATGCGCTCGACGGCAAAATTTCCGGCCAGATCCAGAATCGCGTATATGAAGAGATCGGCCACAGCTTCACCGTCTTGACTCGCTTGCTCCTGAAGACCGGCATGGCCAAAGGCGGCATAGCAGAAACCATTAGTCGGCTTCAGACCGCGTTGAAGAAGCTGAAGCCCTCCTTCGCCGCGCAGGCTCCCGCAGAGTTTGAAGCGCGTGCCGCGGAGTATCGCGAAGCGGGGCTTCCAGAAAGTTTGGCCGTCGTCATCGCCGGGCTGCCGGGTTTTGTACTGGTGCCGGAGATCATGCAGATCGCCGAACGCACTGGCGAGGCGCTTGGACGTGCCGCGGAAAGCTATTTTGCGGTATCGCAGACCTTCCGCGTTGGACGGCTGCTTGCAGCCGGCGCCCGCATTCTCACTTCGGATCACTACGAGAGCCTGGCTTTGGCGCGCAGCATCGACCAAATTGCCAGCGCCCGCCGCGATATCGTGATCTCGGCGCTGACCGAGCATGGCAAGGAAAAGCTGCCGGTTCAGGCGTGGCACGGTGTCGATCGCATCAGGATCAACCGCATTGCCGAAGAGCTGTCGAACCTCAGCGAGAGCGGCGATCCGACCCTTGCGCGAATCACGGTGGCCGCAGGTCTTTTAACCGATCTTGCGCGCGACCGGGCGAGGTGACACAGTCCGCCGCGAAAGCGGGAGTGTAGGCGTGAGCAGAATAGACTGGACCGGAACGGGAACGCCGGCGCCGCAGAAGGCTTCGGAAAAGGGCATCTGGAGCTGGATGCTTTTCGATTGGGCGGCGCAGCCGTTTTTCACGGTCGTGACCACGTTCATCTTCGGACCCTACTTCGTCTCACGCCTGACCGACGATCCGGTTTCCGCACAAGCAATGTGGAGCAATATGGCGACGATCTCTTCGGTGATCATAGCCCTGCTCTCTCCGATCCTCGGCTCCATCGCCGATCAGTCCGGCGCCCGCAAACCCTGGATTGCCTTTTTCGCCATCATCAAGGTTGTCAGCCTCTTCGGTCTTTGGTTTGCCGCGCCCGGTTCGCCAGTTGTCTATCCGGTGGTCTTGATGATCCTGGCCTCGATCGCCGCGGAATTCTCGATCGTCTTCAACGATTCCATGATGCCGCGCCTTGTGGGCAAGGATGAGGTCGGCAAGCTGTCCAATACGGCCTGGGGGCTTGGCTATCTGGGCGGCATGATCGTGCTCATCGCTGTTGTGGCGCTGCTTGCGGCAAACCTGGAAACGGGAAAGACGCTTTTGGGGTTCGACCCGTTGTTCGGGCTTGATCCTCGAACCGGTGAGGACGCGCGCGTTACAGGGCCGATTTCCGCGGTCTGGTACCTCGTCTTCATCATTCCGATGTTTCTTTTCACACCCGATGCGGCGAAGGGCTTGCCGCTCGCTGCTGCGGTCCGTTCCGGCCTCAGGCAGGTCAGGAGTACGATTGGCGAGTTGAAGAACCGAAGGGGCATCCTGAAATTCCTGATTGCGCGTATGATCTATCAAGACGGCGTCAACGGATTGCTGATCCTTGGGGGCGCCTTCGCCGCCGGCATGTTTGGATGGGCGACGATCGAAATCGGACTCTATGGGATCATTCTCAACGTGGTGGCGATTTTCGGCTGCGTCATCGCCGGACGCGTTGATCACCGGATCGGATCAAAGGCAACGATCCTGATCAGCCTGACGCTGCTTTTGCTCGCAACCGGCGGAATCGTTTCGACGGGGCCGGGATATACGCTTTTCGGCCTGCTGCCGATGTCGATGGCCGACGCCGGAGGGCTTTTTGGCACGGCGGCGGAAAAAGCCTATATTCTTTACGGGCTGCTGATCGGCCTCGCCTTCGGTCCCGTCCAGGCTTCGTCGCGCTCTTATCTGGCGCGCAGCGTCAGCCTGCAGGAGGCAGGGCGCTATTTCGGCATCTATGCGCTGTCGGGCCGGGCCACGAGCTTCATGGCAACGCTCTTCTTCTCACTGATAACCTATGCCACCGGATCGGCGCGTCTCGGCATGGCGACGCTGGTGCTTTTCCTCGCAGGCGGATTGATCCTGCTGATCGCGACGCCTTATCCAGCCGACAGGAAGCAAGCCTGACATGAACCCCGGTTGAGCGCCGGGATTCTGTCCGGTCAATGACGGAAATGGCGCATCCCGGTGAACACCATTGCGACGTCGTGCTCGTTGGCAGCGTCTATCACCTCTTGGTCGCGCATCGAACCGCCCGGCTGGATAACTGCCGTCGCACCTGCGGCAATCATCGACAAAAGACCATCGGCGAAAGGCAGGAAGGCTTCCGAAGCAACCGCAGAGCCGCGTGTCATCGGAGTTGGCAAACCCAGGGCCCTGGCGGCTTCCTCTGCTTTCAGTGCAGCGATACGGGCGGAATCGACACGGCTCATCTGGCCGGCGCCGATGCCGGCGGTCTGGCCATCTTTGGCGTAAACGACGGCATTCGACTTCACGTGCTTGCCGACCTTGAAGGCAAACTTCATGTCTTCCAGTTCCTGTGCCGTCGGCGCGCGCTTGGTCACGACCTTCAGCTCCAGGTCCTCGATCATGCCATTGTCACGGCTCTGGACCAGCAGACCGCCGGAGACCGTTTTCGCAGTGAGGCCCGCGGCACGCGGATCGGGCAGACCGCCGACGGAAAGCAGGCGCAGATTAGGCTTCCTCGCAACGATCGCCTTGGCTTGTTCGGTTACATTCGGAGCGATGATAACTTCTGTAAAGAGCTTGATGATCTCTTCGGCGGTCTCTGCATCGAGCGTGCTGTTGAGCGCAATGATGCCGCCGAACGCAGAAACGGAATCGCAGGCGAGGGCCCGTCTGTAGGCTTCGACAAGGCTTGGCCCCGTGGCAACGCCGCAAGGATTGGCATGCTTGATGATGGCGCAGGCGGGTGCCTTTTCTGGCAGGAATTCAGCCACGAGCTCATAGGCGGCATCGGTGTCGTTGATGTTGTTGTAGGAGAGCTGCTTGCCCTGCAGCAGCGTCGCCGTCGAAACGCCGGGTCGTTTGTCACCGGTGATGTAAAAAGCCGCCTTCTGATGCGGATTTTCACCGTAGCGCATCTCTTCCTTCAGGACGCCGCCGATCACCCGATGGCGCGGCGTATCGACAAGAAGCGCGTCGGCGAACCAGTTGGAGATCATCGCGTCATAGGCCGCGGTGCGGGCATACGCCTTGGCCGCCATACGCTGGCGAAACGCATAGGTCGTCTGGCCGGCATCGGATGAAAGCTGTTCGAGCAGTTCCGGGTAATCTGCAGGATCGGTGAGGACCGTAACGTAAGCGTGATTTTTGGCAGAGGCACGGATCATTGCCGGACCGCCGATATCGATGTTCTCCACCGTCGTGGGATAATCACCACCGGCGGCACGCACATCTTCGAACGGATAAAGGTTTATGACGGCAAGATCGATACCGTCGATACCATGCATCTTCATGGCTTCCTGATGCTCGCTGTCATCACGGATCGCCAGGAGACCGCCGTGGACCTTCGGATGCAGCGTCTTAACACGACCATCCATGATTTCCGGAAAGCCGGTGACTTGCGAAACGTCGGTAACGGCCAAACCCGCGGCCGCGATGGCCATGTGCGTCCCGCCTGTCGAAAGCAGGCGGATACCCTTTTCGGAAAGGGCGCGGGCAAGCTCGACAATGCCCGTCTTGTCGGAGACGGAGAGCAGCGCGGTTTTGACTTTGACCCTGTCGGGGGCGGGGATTTTCTTGGAGGTGACGGCCATGAACCTTCTCCGTTCGGGGTTCGGGAGACATCCGGCAAGGGACGCACAGGATAATGGCGCCGCGTTAGCACGGGCTATGGCGATGCGCAAACAGCGACTAGCTCTTGCGGGACAAAAACCAGCGAATTTCCGGCTTCTCGGCAACAACGAAGTCGATCTCGATCTGGTCAGAACCGCAGATGCCGGAGGCGTCGGCAAAAAAGATATCTTCAGTGACCAGAACCTCGTTCCCCGGCGACGAGAAGAGCCAACTCTCTCCATCCGGCGCCGTCAGCAACACGGACTCGCGATCATTCTGCTTCACATTTATGGCCGGATGGATATGGAAACGAGCCGCAGCACGAAGAGGCTCTTCGATGGCGCGCTCGTCCTGCCGCACCAGCCGATCACGGCCGGTAACGATGGAACCTGCGGCATTCAGCGTCAGTTCGCGCTCATGAAGCATGCCGAAATTCCTAAGATACCCGTCGTGACTGACCTTGATGCCATCGCGTCCGTCGTCAGTTTCGGCGCGCTCAACGCTAACGGTCTTGACCGAATCGGTCATGACATGACCGAGAAATTCCGAGGCCGAGAACCGGCTGGATGAGGTGTCGTTCAGTGTCACGGTCGAATGCGTTGCGGTCGTGCGCGCCATCTGTACATAGCGTCGGCCAGCGAATTTCGGTGAGCCGGAGTTGACGATAAAGCGGTGGCGACCCGACGACATTTCAAAGGAAAGGCAGCCCGCATGCGCCGTGCGTGACAGGGGGCCGGCTGCGGGAGGGCCGGTATCGGCGATCAAGATAGTATTTCCCGCCGCAAGACGTTGATAGCGCGAATGCGGCATTGCCTTGAAAGGCGGGCCGGCCGTTTCGTCATAACGCAGAACCGACATCAGCTCATTGGCAAGCGTCGATGTCGCGCCGTTAAACAGCGCAAGATCACCGTTGTGGTGGCGGAAAAAGCGTAGCGCCGGATACATGCGATCGATGCCCGAAATCAGCTTCTGCGGCAGATCGTGACCGAGATTCACATAGGTCTGCCGAAGCGGCAGGAGATCGAGAAGCAATTCCAGGCCTGTGCGCGGATTGCGGGAGATATGGCCGCCATCGGGCAGAATCTGGCTATCGAATTCATTATCCAGCGCCTGGGCGGCCTTGCGCAGCACGCTTTGCCGCGCCGGCATTGCAATCGAAGCCATGGCGAGGGCGATCCGCAAGCGGAAGAGAACTTCCCCCGGCGGCGCGAAAGCTGCCATGCGCCGCAGGTAGCGAACCTGAAAGGCAAGGGACTTCATAAATCGGCGGTAGAAGCTTCGATCGGCATTCTGCAGCACGACCGGCGAATGCGAGAGCCAGGCAATCACCCGCTGTGACGTGACGTCGATTTCCCAGGCAATGCCTTCCATGCGGCTACCATGCAGCGACAGCCAGCTATCGACGATCGCCCGGGCAACCGCACAAGCTTGATCGCTCTTGTAGGCACGCATATGACGAAGCCAGCCGAAGCCATGCAAACGGTTGGCGAAAGCGCGTGAGGGAAGGGTAAAGCCGAAGGGCGATTTGCCGTTCGTCTCCAGTAGGCGGCCCGCCAGAGCAAAGCGGCCGTTCATGATCTCCTCGGCGATATGAGGATCGATGGCGCGAAGATCCGTCGGCGCGACGATAAGCCTTTCGGGCACTTGGATTGTATGGCGGAAAAGGCGCAGGCGCAGCGATGCGATGCGCCGCGACATGCGGCGCCAAGCCTCCCGAACATACAAACTCGAAAACCGCGGGCCGGACTGCATATCCTATTGTCTATTGATCCTCATGATTAAGAATAGGTGAATGAGGGCCGGTTTCAGCGGCAAGACCGCGTGAATTTGTGACGGAACCGAAATCTGGGGAAGGTCCATGCAATCAGGCAACACGCCGCAGCACTGCAGCATAAAAACCGTCGAGGCCTGAAGCGACCGTCGCGGGCATGCGCAGCATGGCGGGGGTCGTCCGGAACTCGCCCAGGGGACTGATTGCCATTTCCAAACCGGGCCATCGAGCAGCGTCGATCGGGACGCGCTCGACATTCGGTGTGTCGGCCAAGACTCGGCGGACGACATCCTCGCCTTCCACGGGATCAAGCGAACAATTTGAAAAGACGAGAGTACCGCCAGGCTTCAGGAGCGTCAGCGCATGGCGAAGCAATCGTTCTTGCACGCCAGCAAGCTTTGCGATGTCATCAGGCCCCTTTGTCCAGAGAACATCCGGATGACGGCGCGTCGTGCCCGTCGAGGAGCAAGGCGCGTCGAGCAGGATGGCGTCAAACGGCTCCTCCGGCTGGTACTTCACAAGATCCGTCGCGAGCGTTTCAGCCTTGAGGGCGAGGCGATCGAGATTGGAGCGTAGGCGCTTCAATCGATTTTCGGATTGATCAATCGCAATGACGCTGCCTCCGGCGAGAACGAGTTGTGCGGTCTTGCCGCCGGGTGCAGCGCAAAGATCGATGACGCGTTTGCCGGACAGGTCCCCAAGCAGCTTGGCCGGAATGCTTGCTGCGGCGTCCTGCACCCACCATTCGCCTTGATCGAAACCTTCGAGGGAAGGGATGGTGCCATCAAAGGCTGCGAGACGCACGCCGCCGGTCGGCAGAACTTCCCCATTCAGCCTGGCTGCCCAGCCCGCCGCATCCGACTTCACGCTGAGATCAATTGCCGCCGGCTCGAGCTGAGATTCGGCGATCGCCGCGGCGGCTTCTTTCCCGTAAGCCTTCTCGAGGCGGTCGACAAACCAAGCCGGCATCGGCGAAATCTTCGCAGTCTCTTCGAGGACCTGCTCCTTCTCGCGGCTAAGACGTCGCAGGATTGCATTCACCAGTTTTGCAAAGCGGCGATTGCGGGGATCCTGATTTGCCTGCTCGACGGCAAGATCGACCGCGGAATGGTCGGGGACGTCGAGATAAAGGATCTGGGCCGCTCCAACCGCAAGCACATGATGAAGTGCGCGTGCGCCTTCCGGCAACGGCGAGTCCAATAGGGAAGCAATCGCCACATCGATACGGGGCAGGTAACGCAGCGCCGTGTTGAGGATTGCGCGGACCAATGCGCGATCACTCTCCCCGAGTGCCTTATATGCTGGATTTCCGTGTTCGTGATCCAAAGCACCATCTAGCGGCAGTTTACGGTCGACCACGGCAGCGAGAATCTTCGCCGCGGCCGCGCGCGCCTCTAGGCCCGGCTTTGGGGCGAAGCCTTCTGCAGGCTTTATCTTCTTGTCGAAAGGCTTGTTTCTGCCGTCTGAGTTCAAGACCAGGGCCCTTTTGGCGGTTGGGAACCACCGCGGCCAATACCCGTGTTCGGAACCGAGCGCGATTTGCGCCACGGATTACCAGCGCGAACGGTCGCCGTCGAGCCGTTCATGCCGTTGCCTGCCATTTCGTGAAGTGCTGCAATACGGTTTTCCGTGTTGGGGTGCGTCGAAAACAGATTGTCCATCCGTTCCCCCGAGAGAGGATTGATGATGAACATATGGGCTGTCGCAGGATTGCGCTCGGCATCGTAATTCGGGATATGCGCCGCGCCACGGGCAATCTTGCCAAGCGCTGAAGCCAGCCAGAGCGGTTCGCCGCAGATTTCGGCACCGCGCCGGTCGGCAGAATATTCGCGCGTCCGGCTGATCGCCATCTGCACAAGCATGGCGGCGAGCGGTGCTACGATCATCGCCAGTAGCATGCCGACGAAACCGAAGGGGTTGTTGTTGTTCTCGCGATTGCCGCCGAAAAAGAAAGCGAAGTTGCCGATCATCGAGATTGCACCGGCAAGCGTCGCCGTGATCGTCATCGTCAACGTGTCGCGGTTCTGGATATGGGCCAGTTCATGGGCCATCACACCCGCCACCTCCTCCGGCGAGAGCGCGCTGAGCAGCCCTGTCGAAGCCGCAACGGCGGCGTTCTGCGGATTGCGACCCGTAGCGAAGGCATTCGGCTGCGGATTGTCGTAGAGATAGACTTTCGGCATGGGCAGACCGGCATTTCGCGCAAGATCGCGGACGATGCGGAAGAATTCCGGCGCGTTGCGCTCATCGACCTCCTGCGCCCGGTAGGCTGAAAGAACCATCCGGTCCGAATTCCAGTAGGAAAAGAAATTCATGCCCGCAGCAATTAGGAAGGCGATCATCATGCCGCCGCGGCCACCGATCAGAAATCCGACGAACATGAACAGGGCCGTCATGAAGGCAAGCAACATGGCAGTGCGAACAAGGTTCATCGAGGTCTCCATTTCCCATCTGCGGCAAAAGGGTTTCAATCGAGCTGCCGGCGCATTATGATTTGGTTATTCGCCAGCCATTTTCAATATTTCCGGCGGGAGACGCAATTGCAGCCAGCTGACAACGACAATGTAGACAGCACTGCGGCAGAAGAAGCAGAGCCGCCGCGCAAGGTTCTGTCACCGGCCGCCAAACGCGCGCTTGCCGAAGCCGAAGAGCGCCGCAGGAACCAGAAGCCCCTGGAACTGCCACCGGAGATCGGTGGACGGGGAGGAGCCGAGCCCGCGCGCTTCGGCGATTACGAAATCAACGGCCGAGCGATCGATTTTTGAGGAATATTCCTCGCTTCACGCCTTGAGGCCCTTGCAATTCTCCCGGTGATGCAGTCGGGGGCTCCTGCTACGGGTTGGCACGCTTGAATCGAAAGCCCAGTCGCCGCTGACATCGGTGACAGATATGTTGCTGTTGAGGCGACACCATTGGCCCCGGCAGGCAACGAAAAGTCCATGTGTGCCGGCTCCATTGATGCGCCAGAGATGCTTTAGAGCTTGCAGAAGAGCGCGCCGGGAGAAGGCGCACGGCATGCGCTGCCAGAATTAAGGCCCGTTCACGCGCACCGTTGCTCAACATGGGACGACACATGTCTCGGGATTGTCGCCGGCGCGCGCAAGCTGCGCGCGATCTGTACCAGCACGAACTGAAAAGCGGCTCCCTGGTATTCGGGGAGCCGCTTTTTTCAGGCGGTTACCTTGTTCTGCCTGTTGGCGATGAGGTCATCGACTACCGCCGGATCGGCAAGCGTGGACGTATCCCCGAGCGCGCCGAAGTCGTCTTCGGCAATCTTGCGCAGGATACGGCGCATGATCTTGCCGGAACGGGTCTTTGGCAGGCCGGGCGCAAACTGGATCTTGTCCGGAGATGCGATCGGGCCGATTTCCGTGCGAACATGCTTCACCAGCTGTTGGCGCAGCTCATCGGATCCCTCGTTGCCGGCCATCAGCGTCACGTAGCAATAGATGCCCTGTCCCTTGATCGAATGCGGGTAGCCGACGACCGCGGCTTCCGAAACCAGGTTATGCGAGACGAGCGCGGACTCCACCTCGGCCGTGCCGAGGCGGTGACCGGAGACGTTCAGCACATCGTCGACACGACCGGTGATCCAGTAGTAGCCGTCCTCGTCGCGGCGGCAGCCGTCGCCGGTAAAGTACTTGCCCTTGTACGTGGAAAAGTATGTCTGGATGAAGCGATCATGGTCGCCATAGACCGTGCGCATCTGCCCGGGCCAGCTGTCGGTAATGCAGAGGTTGCCGTCGGCAGGGCCTTCCAGCACCTTGCCCTCATTGTCGACCAGCTGCGGCTTCACCCCGAAGAACGGTACCGTCGCTGAACCCGGCTTCAGGTCGATCGCACCAGGCAGCGGTGTGATCAGGATACCGCCCGTCTCTGTCTGCCACCAGGTATCGACGATCGGGCAACGGCCATCGCCGACGACATTGTAGTACCACTCCCAGGCTTCCGGGTTGATTGGCTCGCCGACCGTCCCGAGCAGGCGCAAGGACGAGCGGGACGAACGGGTAACAAAATGATCGCCGGCGCCCATCAGCGAGCGGATCGCTGTCGGAGCGGTATAGAAGATATTGACCTTGTGCTTGTCGATGATCTCCCAGAAGCGGCCCTGGTCCGGAAAGTTCGGCACGCCTTCGAACATCAGCGTCGTCGCGCAATTGGCAAGCGGACCGTAGACAATGTAGGAATGGCCGGTCACCCAGCCGACATCGGCCGTGCACCAGTAGATATCGCCATGGTGATAGTCGAAGACATATTCATGCGTCATCGACGCGTAGACGAGGTAACCGCCCGTCGTGTGCAGGACGCCCTTCGGCTTGCCGGTCGAGCCTGAGGTATAGAGAATGAACAGCGGGTCTTCCGCCTTCATCTTCACGGGCGGGCACTCGGCTTTGACCGTCGCCGCTTCCTGGTGGTACCAAAGGTCGCGGCCGGGAGCCCAACCGGTCTTGCCGCCGGTCCGGCGCACGACGAGAACCTTGCTGACCGTCACATGCTGGCGGGCCGCAATGTGGATCGCGGTATCGGTATTGTCCTTCAACGGCACGGGCTTGCCGCCGCGCACGCCCTCGTCGCAGGTGATGACGAACGTCGATTCACAGTCGACGATACGTCCGGCAAGCGCCTCCGGCGAGAACCCGCCGAAGACGACGGAATGCACGGCGCCGATGCGCGCGCAGGCGAGCATGGCATAGGCCGCCTCGGGTATCATCGGCATATAGATGGTGACGCGGTCGCCCTTCTTGACGCCATGCTTCTTCAACACGTTCGCCATGCGGCAGACATGCTCGTAGAGCTCGTTGTAGGTGATCTTCTTGTCGATATAGGGATTGTCGCCTTCGAAGATGATGGCGACCTGGTTGCCGTGCGTTTTCAGGTGGCGGTCGATACAGTTGTAGGAAACGTTCGTCTGGCCGTCTTCGAACCACTTGATCGAGACCTTGCCGGTAAAGGACGTGTTCTTGACCTTCGTATAGGGCTTGAACCAGTCGAGGCGCTTGCCGTGCTTGCCCCAGAATTTGTCCGGGTTCTCGATGCTCTCCTCGTACCATTTCTCATACTTGGCCTTATCGATCAGGGCATGACTCTTCACCAGTTTGGTAACCGGATGGATCTTTTCCGACATGTTGTTCCTCCTCAACACAGGCACCGGCTAACTGCGAAAAGCGATCACCGGAACTCGATTCATGGCATTCATAGCAGGTCAAAAGCACCCGGCAATTAGACAAAGGTCATTTCATTCCTGATCAATTGCAATTCTGCGTCACTCCAGTTATATAGCGCCATATTTCCGGATATTATCGTGATATCCACGGACCGCGACACCGGCGCGGACGACAGAAGGACTATATCCATGGCTCAACAATTGCTCATGCCGAAGGCGACCGCCATCTGGCTCGTCGACAATACGGCGCTGTCTTTCGATCAGATCGCCCAGTTCTGCAAGCTGCATCCGCTCGAGGTGAAAGCAATTGCCGACGGCGAGGCAGCGCAGGGCATCAAGGGCCTGGACCCGATCTCGACCGGTCAGCTTTCACGCGACGAAATCGCCCGAGCCGAAGCAAACCCGAACCACAAGCTGAAACTCTCGGAGCCGAAGGTTCGTGTTCCTGAATCCAAGCGCCGTGGTCCGCGTTACACGCCTGTATCCAAGCGCCAGGACCGTCCGAATGCCATTCTCTGGCTCGTTCGCAACCACCCGGAGCTGAAGGATGCTCAGATTTCGCGCCTCGTCGGCACGACGAAATCGACGATCGAGCAGATTCGTGAACGCACGCATTGGAACTCGGCCAATCTGACGCCGATGGATCCGGTCACGCTCGGCCTCTGCAGCCAGATCGATCTCGATATGGAAGTGGAAAAGGCATCCAGGGGGCGGCCACTGCCGACCGCCGCCGAGCTTGGCGCCACGCTGCAGTCCGCCCAGGAAACTGAGCGCATGAGCCCGAATTTCGAACGCGAAGAAGAGCGCGAAATCGACGCCGATGCCGTCTTCGCCAAGCTCAAGTCCTTGAAGTCTTCCTCCAAGGATAAGGATGAAGACGAAGACGATCGCTTCTGACCTGTCGGCAAGGATAGACCCGCCGGATCGCTCCGGCGGGTCTTTTGTTTTCTGCTGTTGCCGCGTTTAGCTGCGGAAGAGCGACAGGATGTTCTGAGATGCCGAGTTCGCAATCGACAGAGATTGGATTGCAAGCTGCTGCTGCGTCTGAAGAGCGGTGAGCTTGGAAGATTCTTCTTCCATGTCGGCGTCGACAAGACGGCCGATGCCCGAGTCGATCGAGTCGCTCAGGGTCGAGACGAAATCTTCCTGGAGTTGGATGCGTGTGGAGATCGAGCCGAGCTGTGCACCGGCGCTGGTCATTGCCTTGAGAGCGGATTCGACAGCCGTCAGCGCCAGACCGACATCTTCCGTGGTGAAATTGGTGATGTCCATCTTGTAGACGGAGCCGATCGTACCGTTCGACGTGCCGATGATACCCGTGGACGTTTCGATAAGGCCCCCGCTCATGCCGAACAGGACGTTGCCGACCGAGGTATCGTCCAGGATGTATTCCGTCTGTTTGACAGATACAGCGTTCGAGCCATCGCGCACGAAAGTCGAAACGACGCTCTTCGTACCCTCGCCTGCGACCCAGTTCTCGCCGGAGAAGGAAGCAGACTGAGCGATGCTCAGTAGCTGGGCCTGAAGCTGGGAAATCTCTTCCTGGACCTTCGCCTTGTCGACGCCCTTTTCGGTTGCGGCAACCAGCTTGGCCTTGATTTCGGACACAATATCGATAGCGCTGTCCATCGCGGCATAGGCAGTGTCGACCTTGGCGGCACCGAGGCCGAGAGCGTCGGAAACGGCCGAAAGGGCCTTGTTGTCGGAACGCATGGTCGTTGCGATCGACCAGTAAGCAGCATTGTCAGCGGCCTTGCCGACCCGCAGGCCGGACGAAACGTGATCCTGGGTTTCCTTGAGGCTCTGGTTTACACCGCGAAGGGTCTGCAGTGCCGCCATCGCGGCAGTGTTCGTTAGAATGCTTGACATCGCTTTTTGTCCAATTCGCTTGGGTGAAAGGGCATTCCGGCCGAGACCGGGAGCGGCGGTGCATCATGCTCACCTGCAACAGGTGTCCGTGCGCCGAACCTAGCGAAAACATGGTTAACAACTCGTCAACACTGGTTACATCTCGTCAACGAATCTTACCGAATAGGTAATTCCCTACATTGGAAGCGAACCAAAACCCTTGCTGCGCAGGGCATCCGCGATTTCATGCAGAATAGCGGGATCGTCGATGGTCGCCGGCATTTTCCATGGTTCGCCGTCCGCGATCTTCTGGATTGTGCCACGTAGGATCTTGCCGGAACGGGTCTTCGGCAGACGTTCGACGACAATCGCCGTCTTGAATGCAGCCACCGGACCGATCTGGTCGCGAATCAGCTCGACGACCTCAGCTTCGATCGCTGCCTTCGCCCTTGTGACGTTTTTCTTGAGCACGATGAAGCCGCACGGCACCTGGCCCTTGAGCGGATCGGCAATACCGACGACTGCGCACTCGGCAACATCCTCATGCTGTGCGCAGACCTCTTCCATTGCTCCTGTCGAAAGCCTGTGGCCTGCACAATTGATGATGTCGTCCGTGCGCGACATGATGAAGAGATAGCCGTCGTCGTCCACATAACCAGCGTCCGCTGTCTTGTAAAATCCCGGAAATTCCTCGAGATAAGCCGAGCGAAAACGCTCGTCTGCACCCCAAAGCGTTGGCAGACAGCCCGGCGGCAAGGGCAGCTTGGCGACGATGTTGCCGAGCGTGCCGGGCCGAACCTGATGTCCTGCATCGTCGAGAACCTGGATCTCGTAGCCAGGCACGGGTACGGACGGCGAACCGTGCTTTACCGGCAGCACACCGAGGCCGAGTGGATTTGCAGCGATCGGCCAGCCGGTTTCCGTCTGCCACCAATGATCGATGACGGGAACCCCAAGCATCTTTTCCGCCCATTTAAGGGTTTCGGGATCGGCTCTTTCACCCGCAAGAAAAAGAGCCCGGAAATGCGGTTTCGAATAGCGGCGCACGAGCTCGCCATCGGCATCCTCGCGGCGGATCGCCCGGAAGGCTGTCGGAGCGGTAAAGAGAACACGCACGTCGTATTCGCAAATCACGCGCCAGAAGGCGCCGGCGTCGGGCGTGCCGACGGGTTTGCCCTCGAAGATTACAGTCGCTACACCCGCAAGCAACGGCGCATAGACGATATAGGAATGGCCAACCACCCAGCCGATATCGGAGGCTGCCCAGAAAACTTCGCCGGTTTTCATTGCGTAAATGTTCGCCATCGACCAGTGCAGCGCGACCATATGCCCACCATTGTCACGCACGACGCCTTTCGGCTGACCGGTGGTGCCGGACGTGTAAAGGATATAGAGCGGATCGATTGCCTTGACGGCTACGCAAGGAATGTTCTTGCCATGGTGGAGCGCCACGGCTTCTTGGAAGGCATGGTCGCGCCCAGGCATGAGTTCGGCCCTCAGTTGCGGCCTTTGCAGAACGAGGCAATGCGCAGGCTTTGATTTCGCCGCAGCGATCGCCTGATCGACGAGCGGCTTGTAAGCCACGACACGGCCGGGCTCCAATCCGCAACTGGCAGTGACCACGAGCTTTGCACCGCAATCATCGATGCGAGCCGCCAGTTCATTGGCAGCAAACCCTCCAAAGACCACGGAGTGGATGGCGCCGATGCGAGCGCAGGCAAGCATGGAGAAAATGGCTTCGGGCACCATCGGCATGTAAATGATGACACGATCACCTTTGCCGATGCCCAACGCTTGAAAGGTCGCCGCGATTGCCTGCACTTCGGCAAGTGCTTGCTCGTAACTAAAGCGTGCCTTGGCTCCACTCATGGCACTGTCGAAGATGACGGCTGTTTCGGTGCCGCGCCCGGCCAACACATGACGATCCAGGCAATTGTAACAGGTGTTGGTCTCACCGTCTGCGAACCAGCGGCCGTAAACCCCTTCTGATGGCGAGAAGATCTGCTGCGGTTGCTTGAACCAGGTGATCGCTCTTGAAGCCTCGCGCCAGAATGCTTCCGGATCGCTCTTCCAGCCCGCATAGACCTGATGATAGCTGCTCTGCATTTGCTCCTCCCCAGGACTTGCAAGCCGTGCGCCAAGTTTAGGCGAGGGGAGGCTGGACCGGAAGCCCGACGAAAGCAGAAGGACTAACGCGCGCCGAAAATAGCGGAGCCGACGCGCACGCTCGTCGCACCGAAGGCCACGGCCGTCTCGTAATCCCCCGACATGCCCATGGAGAGTCTTTCCACTGCGCATTCGCCTGCGATCTTGGCCAGCAGAGCAAAATGCGGACCGGGATTTTCCTCGGCGGGGGGGATGCACATCAGGCCTTCGATCGAAAGGCCGAGTTTATTCCGGCAGAAACCGACAAATGCAGGAGTATCGGCAGGCGCAATCCCGGCCTTTTGCGGTTCCAAGCCGCTATTGACCTGGACGTAGAGCCGCACGGTCTTTCCCTGCCGTTTCATTTCTGCGGCGATCGCGCGGGCAATCTTTTCGCGATCGACGGTTTCTATCACATCAAAGAGCGCAACGGCATCCGCTGCCTTGTTCGATTGCAGCGGCCCTATGAGGTGCAGCTCGATGCCGGGCGTCTCGGTCTTGAGTTGCGGCCATTTTCCTTGGCTTTCCTGAACGCGGTTCTCGCCGAAAATGCGCTGACCAGCCGCAATCGCGGGGCGGATGGCCTGCGCATCGAAGGTCTTTGACACGGCAACGAGTTGAACCGATCCGGCAGGACGTCCGGACAGACGCTCTGCTGCCGAAATGCGCGCGCGAACCTCGTCCAACCGCTCTTGAAGTCCCATTATCTTATCCCGACATGTCCGCATAAGGAGGATGGCATGCACTAGCCGGGCCCGACATTCTTGCCAAGACCCTGTCTGCCAAAAAGCAGTCTTCTGCGAAGGATCAAACGCTTGCAGTGCCCGCAAAACTTGACGCTACAGCGGTTTCATGGTGAAGGTCACCACCAACCTCCCCTGATTTTCCGGAAATTCGAATACCATGGCTACCGAACGTTACAATCCGCGCGATGCCGAGCCCCGCTGGCAGCAAAAATGGAACGAGGCGAAGGTCTTTGAGACCGACAATGCCGATCCGCGCGAAAAATACTATGTGCTTGAAATGTTTCCGTATCCATCGGGCCGGATTCACATGGGCCATGTGCGCAACTACGCGATGGGCGACGTCGTGGCCCGTTACAAGCGGGCCCGGGGCTTCAATGTCCTGCATCCGATGGGCTGGGATGCCTTCGGGATGCCGGCAGAAAACGCTGCCATGGAGCGCGGCGTGCATCCGGCATCATGGACCTACCAGAATATCGATTCGATGAAGTCGCAGCTGAAGGCCATGGGGCTTTCGCTCGATTGGAGCCGGGAATTTGCCACCTGCGACGTGGAATACTACCAGCACCAGCAGCATCTTTTCCTGGATTTTTTGGAGAAAGGTCTGGTCTACCGGAAGCAGTCGAAGGTCAATTGGGACCCGGTCGACAATACCGTTCTTGCCAATGAACAGGTTATCGACGGCCGCGGATGGCGTTCGGGCGCTCTCGTCGAGCAGCGGGAACTCACGCAGTGGTTCTTCAAGATAACTGATTTCAGCCAGGATCTGCTTGACGCTCTGGATACGCTCGACCAGTGGCCGGAGAAAGTTCGTCTGATGCAGAAGAACTGGATCGGCCGCTCCGAGGGTCTGATGATCCGCTGGGAAATCGTGCCGCAGACGGCGCCCGCCGGCGAAACCGAGGTGACGGTTTATACCACGCGTCCCGACACGCTGTTCGGTGCCTCTTTCCTTGCGATCGCAGCCGACCACCCCTTGGCAAAGGATGCTGCAGCGGCAAATCCAGCCATCGAAGCCTTCTGCGAGGAATGCCGCCGGGCCGGAACCTCGCTGGCGGCCCTTGAGACGGCCGAGAAGAAGGGCATGGATACCGGTATCCGGGTCAAGCATCCGCTTGATTCATCCTGGGAACTTCCGGTCTATGTCGCGAATTTCGTGCTGATGGACTATGGCACGGGGGCTATTTTCGGTTGCCCGTCCGGCGACCAGAGAGACCTCGATTTCGCGCACAAGTACGGATTACCCGTTGTTCCGGTGGTCATGCCGGAGGACGGCAATGCCGCTACCTTCACGATAGGTGACACGGCCTATGACGGTGACGGGGTGATGATCAACTCCCGCTTCCTTGACGGCAAGCCGACTAACGAAGCCTTCAACATCGTTGCCGACCTCTTGTCGGACACGATGCTCGGCAATGTGCCGCAGGGCGAGCGCAAGGTGAATTTCCGCCTGCGCGACTGGGGCATTTCGCGCCAGCGCTATTGGGGCTGCCCGATCCCGGTCATCCATTGCGACGACTGCGGCGTCGTGCCGGTGCCGAAGAAGGACCTGCCCGTGAAGCTGCCGGCGGACGTCACCTTCGATCAGCCGGGCAATCCGCTTGACCGGCACCCGACCTGGCGGCATGTTGCCTGCCCGACCTGCGGCAAGGACGCCCGTCGCGAAACGGACACGATGGACACCTTCGTCGATTCGAGTTGGTACTTCACGCGCTTTACGGCACCTTGGGAAGGTACCCCCACCGATCCGGCCGCGGCAAACCGTTGGCTTCCCGTCGATCAGTATATCGGCGGCATCGAACATGCGATTCTGCATCTTCTCTACTCGCGTTTCTTCACGCGTGCCATGCGCGAGACCGGCCACGTTGACGTCAAGGAGCCATTCAAGGGCCTCTTTACCCAAGGCATGGTTGTCCATGAGACATACAGCCGCGGTTCAGGCATGAGCCGCGACTGGGTGGCGCCTGCCGACATCCGTATCGAAGAGATCGAGGGCAAGCGCCGCGCCTTCCTGCTCGAGGGAGGCGAGGAGGTCTCGATCGGATCGATCGAGAAAATGTCGAAATCGAAGAAGAACGTCGTTGATCCGGATGACATCATAGCCTCCTACGGCGCTGACACGGCGCGTTTCTTCGTTCTCTCGGATTCACCGCCCGAGCGTGATGTGATCTGGTCGGAATCCGGTGTCGAAGGGGCACACCGCTTCACGCAGCGTCTCTGGCGTTTGATTTCCGAAGCCTCCGAAGCCCTCGCTTCCACGTCGTCGAATCCGGCTAAGGATGGCGATGCGCTTCCGATCTCCCAGGCAGCCCACAAGACCCTGAAGGCTGTCCAGAATGACTACGACAAGCTTTGGTTCAACAAGGCCGTCGCACGCATATATGAGCTCGTGAATACTTTGGCGGGCCCGCTGGCGAAAGTGGCGGCAGGCGAGGGTGACGTCGCCTATCGCGCCGCTGTTCGCAACGCCGCTGAAATTCTGGTTCAGCTCGTTGCGCCCATGACGCCGCATCTGGCCGAAGAATGCTGGACGGCGCTCGGCAATGATGGAATGCTCGCCTGCACCCCTTGGCCTGTCTATGACGAAGCTCTGGTCGTGGAGAACGAGATCGTGCTGCCAGTCCAGATCAATGGCAAGAAGCGCGCCGAATTGACAATTTCCAAAGACGCAGATCAGAATGCCGTGACACAGGCGGTCTTGAAACTCGACGCCGTCATCAACGCGATCAACGGTCAGGCGCCGAAGAAAATTATTGTGGTTCCGCAAAGGATTGTGAACATTGTCGTTTGATATCGCTCCCAGGCTCGCTCGCGGCGCCGCAATCACCGCCGTCCTTGCGTTTGCAGCCTTTCTTTCCGCCTGCCAGGTTCGTCCACTTTATTCGGAAACGTCAGGAGTTGCCGGCAAGCTCGCTTCCGTCGGCTTTACGGACGCAACGACACGTGTCGAGCAGGAAGTTCGCAACCGCCTGATATTCCTTGCTACGCGCGGCGCCGGCGAGCCTGTCAATCCGGCCTACGAGGTAGAGCTGCATGTGCGGTCTGATGTCGTAGACGCGCTTCTTGTCGAATCGTCCGACAGGTCGCGCGCAGGTCGCGTGACCGTCAGCGTGGATTACACGCTTCAGGCGACGTCGGACGGCCAGGTCATAAAGTCGGGCAACCGTTACGCAACGGCGCTTGTCGATTTCCCGAACCAGGAGTTTGCCAAGCAGCGCGCAATCCGCGATGCGGAGAACCGCGCGGCACGTGAAGCAGCCGAGCTTGTCGGCTTGGATATAGCCGGCGCTCTCGGTCGCTGAGGAAAAGGGCGTGGCGGAAATAAAATCTCACGAATTTGAGGGCTTTCTTCAACGTTCGGTTTCCGCCTACCGCATCTACGTCATCTACGGACCAGACCGTGGCCTGGTTTCCGAGCGGGCCGGGCAAATAGCCGGGAAAAGCAGCGTTGCTCTGGATGATCCTTTTTCTTTAATCAAGCTCGACATCGGCGACCTTAACAAGGATCCTGGACGCCTTTTGGACGAGGCGGGTACCATCGGCCTTTTCGGGGGAGAAAAACTCCTTTGGGTACGGGGGGCGGCCAATGAGAAATATCTGGTCGATGCCCTCGACCAGCTTTCCCAGAAGCCGCTCGATGCAACGTCCATCATCGTCGAGGCCGGGGATCTGAAGAAGGGCTCCCTCCTTCGCAAGCTTGCCGAAGGCAAGCGCAGCATCGTTGCGATCCCTTGTTATTCGGACGATGCGCGTGCCTTGAATGGCCTGATTGACAATGAGTTGGCACCAGAAGGGCTTCGCATCACGCCTGCCGCACGACAGGCTTTGATCGAACTGATCGGCGGTGATCGCATCGCCTCACGCAATGAAGTCAGAAAGCTCGCCCTCTACTGCCGCGGCATGGAGACGATCGAGGAACATCACGTGACCGAGATTATCGGCGACGCCAGCGCCATTTCGGTCGATGACGCCGTGGATGCCATCTTATCTGGAAACACCGGCAATTTCCTGCATGCCATGCAGAAGATAACGGCATCAAAGACGGCTGTGTTCCTCGTCATCCAGGCGTGCCTCAAACAGTTCCAGCTTCTCGACACGATGCGAGCGGAAATGGACGAGAAGCGGCTTCAGGCGACTGAGGTTATGCAGACCCATGGCCGCCATCTGCATTTTCGGCGCAAGCCAATTATCGAACAGGCGCTGCGCACCTGGAACGCCGACGCCATCGTCCGTGAAACAAGCAGGCTGCAGTCGGCAATCTTGCAGACGAGGAGGCGCCCGAGCCTGGAGGACAGCATCGCGCTGCAAACACTGCTGTCCACGACGCTGCAGAGCGGGCGAAGAGGCTAGGGCTTACCGCCGCTCGAGGAGCCGGCATATTTCTTCAAGCTGCTCCAGCGATTTGTAAGCAATACGGATCTGGCCGCCGCTGGACTTGTGATTGATGGTAACGTCAAGGCCAAGTGTATCGGAAAGCGTACGCTCGAGCGCCAGTGTGTCAGAATCCTTCTGATCACGTGGAGCAGCCGTACGCTGCGGCTCAGATTGCGCCTTGATATCGTTCTGCGCCAGCTTTTCGGCATCGCGAACGGACATTCCCTTCGAGACGATCGTGCGGGCAAGAGCCGTCGGATCAGATGTAGGAACCAGTGCACGCGCATGCCCTGCCGACAGGCTGCCGGCCGCAAGGAACTCGCGGACAGGCTCCGGAAGCTTGAGCAGGCGCAGAGAATTTGCGACATGACTTCGGCTTTTGCCGATGATCTCCCCCAGATCGTTCTGCGTATAGCCGTATTCGGCGATGAGCTGTTCGTAACCCAACGCCTCTTCGAGGGGATTGAGATCCGATCGCTGAACATTCTCAACGATCGCAATCTCGAGCGCCGTTTTGTCGTCCACATCGCGGATGATCACCGGAATTTCGACAAGACCTGCGAGCTGGGCAGCGCGCCATCTTCTTTCGCCGGCGATTATCTCATATCGGCTTGCTGCAAGTGTGCGAACAACGATTGGCTGGACGATGCCATGCTGGCGAATAGAGCTGGCAAGATCGTGCAGCTCGCTATCGTCGAAAAAACGCCGCGGATTGCGCGGGTTCCGGCTGACAAATTCGATCGGGATAAGACGGTCTGCGCTTAAAGCGCTCTTTTCGCCATCGACGGGCACGGGTTGATCCATTTCGCCGATCAGCGCTGCAAGTCCGCGGCCAAGACGTCTCTTCGATACATCGTCATTCATTGCAATACTCACTTGAAGGTTAAGCGGCGAGACGCTGGCGTTCACGCTGGATGACCTCGGATGCCAGCTGTAGATATGCCTGGCTACCGGCGCATTTCAAATCATAAAGGATCGCGGGCTTGCCATAGGAGGGCGCTTCGGAAACGCGCACGTTCCGCGGGATGAGCGTATGATAGACCTTCTCCCCAAGATGGGTGCGGACGTCGCTCACCACTTGCTGGGCAAGATTGTTTCGTGCATCGAACATCGTCAGTACGATGCCCTGGATATCCAAACGCGGATTGACGGTTCGGCGAACCTGATCAACCGTCTCCAGGAGTTGACTTAATCCCTCCAATGCGAAGAACTCGCATTGTAACGGGACCAGAACGGAATGTGCCGCAGCCATGGCGTTCATCGTCAACAGGTTGAAAGAAGGCGGGCAATCCAGCAAAATATATGTAAATTCAAAGGCTTGGGGGGTCGTAAGAGCTTTGCGCAGCTTAAATACCCGATCGCTCTGCTGCGCGATTTCCATCTCGATGCCAAGCAAATCCATTGTCGATGGCACGATCGAAAGATTCGGGACAGCGGTAGGCAACGCCGCCTCAGTGACCCCGGCACCGCCAATCAGCAAATCGTAAGAAGAAAGTTTGCGATCTTTACGATCGATTCCGAGACCTGTGCTGGCGTTGCCTTGCGGGTCCAGGTCGACGATCAAAACGCGTTCTCCGATGGCAGCCAAAGCGGTCGCCAGGTTGATGGCGGTTGTCGTCTTCCCAACGCCACCTTTCTGATTTGCTATAGTAATAATCCGGTTTCGTTCAATGGCCATGGCCGCATCATCCGAATTGTTAAACCAAGCGTTGGAGATTGAAGATTTCGAGTATGACCGAATCTCGCTCGACAACGCTTCGATGTTCTAGCAGATCAAAATGCCAGCGACCACGTGCCTTGGCAATTTCAGCAGCGTAATCCCGGCCTTTATGAAAAAATGCTCGGTTATTTTCATTGCGCAGCATCCAAGGCTCGGCAAAATCGCATAGTTTGTCGAGATCAGCGAGGGCCCGTGCGGATATGGCGTCGCATGAGGGGATAATAGCCGGCCCATCCTCGATACGGACCGAATGGACGGAACCGCGTGCGCCTGTCTCTCGAAGGGCTTGTCTGAGGAACGACGCCTTCTTGTTGTTACTCTCGATAAGATGAACCCACCCATCCCCAAGCTCGGCTAGAAAGATGGCAGTGATCACACCAGGAAAACCGCCGCCACTGCCCATGTCCACCCACCTTTTCGGGCCGGGGTTCAGTTGGAAGACCTGCGCGCTGTCGGCGACGTGTCTTTGCCATGCATCAGCCAATGTCGACGGAGCCGCGAGGTTGATTGCCTTGGACCACTTGCTAAAGAGAGCAACGAAATGCTCCAGTCTGTCTTGTGTTTCACGTGAAACACTTTGACCGTTCAACTGCATGGAAGACTCTCAAAACGTGTGTTCAGGCCACCGACCGCTTTGCCGCCTCTAGCTTGCGCAGATGAACGAGCAAAAGGGAGATGGCCGCGGGTGTCATGCCATCTATCTTCGCAGCTTGAGCGACGTTGAACGGTCGCTGCCTGCCAAGCTTCTGCTTGAGCTCATTCGAAAGGCCAGCCAGGGCGGAAAAATCGAAATCATCTGGGATAAAGCGATTCTCGTCGCGCTGGATATCGACAATATCCGATGACTGCCGGCGCATGTAGACGGCATATGAGGCCTCGATCTCAACCGCCTCCGCGACCGGCTTGCTCAACCCGTGCAGTTCGGGCCATACAGTTGCCAGCAGCTTCATGTCGAAATCGGGGTAAGCGAGCAGATCGTACGCCGAACGCCTCTGCCCATCGAGATTGATCTTCAATCCGTATTGCCGGGCCTCGTTTGGCGTAAGAAGCAATGCCTTCAGCTGTTTTCGCGCAGCGTCGAGAGTTGATCTGTATTCGCCGAATTTGGCACGACGAGCCTCTCCGAGACATCCGATCTCGTCCGCAATCGGAGTGAGCCGCATGTCTGCGTTGTCCGCGCGCAGTGAAAGGCGGTATTCCGCGCGCGAAGTGAACATGCGGTAGGGTTCGGAAACTCCTCTGGATGTCAGATCGTCGATCATGACACCGATGTAGGAGTTTGTGCGGCTCAGATACACCGGTGCTTGATTGCCCGCGCGGCGCGCAGCGTTAAGACCCGCCACGAGGCCCTGCGCCGCTGCCTCTTCGTAGCCTGTCGTTCCATTGATCTGGCCCGCGAGGTAAAGCCCCGGCATTCGCTTCACTTCAAGAGCCGGCGTCAGCTCGCGCGGATCGACGTGATCATATTCGATCGCATAGCCAGGCTGTACGATCGACACCTTTTCAAGGCCTGGTATGGTGCGGATGAAAGCCTCCTGCACTTCAGCCGGCAGCGACGTCGAAATGCCGTTGGGATAGACGGTATCGTCGTCAAGGCCCTCCGGTTCCAGGAAGATCTGATGCCCATCCCGTTCGCCGAACTTCACGATCTTGTCTTCGATCGAGGGACAATAGCGGGGTCCAACGCCCTCGATCTGCCCTGAATACATTGCCGAGCGATGCAGGTTGTCCTGAATGATCTTGTGTGTGGCAGCTGTGGTGCGCGTTACGCCACATTCGATCTGGGGATTCACGATTGCGTCGGTCATGAACGAGAACGGCGTCACGTCGTCATCTGCGCCCTGTCGGCCAACGGATGTCCAATCGATCGTTTTCCCGTCAAGGCGCGCTGGCGTGCCTGTCTTGAGGCGGCCGAGACGAAGCCCCAGACGCGATAATGTAACAGACAAACCAACCGACGGATGTTCGCCGACACGGCCCGCTGGAATCTTCTTGTCCCCTATATGAATAAGTCCGCGCAAGAAGGTTCCTGTCGTAAGAACGAGGGCGCCACAGGTCAGAATCCGGCTATCATTCATGACGACGCCGGTAACCTGGCCGTCTGATATATCAAGATCAAAGGCATCCCCTTCGATTACCTTAATATTATCAATAGCTTCGATCGCCGACTGCATAGCAATCCGATACAGCTTGCGATCGGCTTGAGTGCGCGGGCCACGGACAGCCGGGCCTTTCTTGCGGTTGAGCATCCGAAACTGGATACCGGCTGCGTCGGTCACACGACCCATGAGGCCATCGAGCGCATCCACCTCCCGCACCAGGTGGCCTTTCCCAAGACCACCGATTGCTGGGTTGCATGACATGACGCCGATCGTGTCGCGACGGTGCGTAACCAGGGCTGTGCGAGCGCCCAGGCGCGCCGCTGCGCTCGCGGCCTCGCAACCTGCGTGACCACCTCCGATCACGACGACGTCGTATTGATAGACACTCATTTCGTTTTCCCGCACGCTTTAAGATGTTTCACGTGAATCATTTCCCGATGCAGAATTCTGAGAATATCACGTCGAGCAAATTCTCGACATCGACGCGTCCTGTAATTCTTCCCAAGGCATTGCCTGCGATACGAAGATTCTCGGCTTTGATATCGAGACCGGCCGGTTCCGCCAAAGCCGCCTCGATCGCCCCAAGGCATTCCGCAAGCGAATCCTTTTGGCGCTTGCGGCTTGGGATCGCCAGGTTATGGCTGTTTACCTGCTGCTCAAGCCGCTCGGCGATGGCGGCGCGAAGGGCAACCAATCCCGCATCCGTGACGGCTGATATCGTCAAATCGTAAGGGCCTGAACCATCCCCCGCGGATATATCGGCCTTTGTCCCAACCCGCAAGACTTCCGTATTGGTGATTGGCGCAACCCCTTGTGTGGCCTTCGTCATATCCTCGAGGTAAAGGACAAGACTCGCTTCGGCGATGACCTGCTCAGCGCGGCGTATCCCCTCTTTTTCGACGCGTCCTTTGGCCTCGCGCAAACCTGCCGTGTCGTAGAGCTTTACGAGAAAGCCGTTGATGTCGAGGTCGACATGAAGAACATCGCGCGTCGTTCCCGCGATGTCCGTCACGATAGCGACCTCTCGCCGTGCAAGGGCATTCATCAGCGTGGATTTCCCGGCGTTCGGCGCGCCTGCTATGACGACCTTGAAGCCATCGCGAATTATCTCTCCGGCCGGCGCATGGGTGAGATGACTTTTTAACTCTGCCTGTAACCGGCCAACATCAGCCCAGACCAGTTCCGATACCGAACCGGGCACGTCATCTTCATCAGCGAAGTCGAGTTCGGCTTCAATGAGGGCCCGAGCCCGCGTCAATCGTTCCGCCCACGAATCGTATAATCTGGACAGCTTCCCCTGGCTATGCTCGACCGCCAGACGTCTCTGCATCTCGGTTTCTGCGGCTATGAGGTCGGCCAGACCCTCGATTTCGACAAGGTCGAGCTTGCCGTTCTCAAAAGCGCGCCGCGAGAATTCACCTTCGGCCGCCATCCGGACACCGTCGATCGCCTCCAGTTCCTCGAAAAGCGCATTGATCACGGCTCGGCTGCCATGCAGCTGGAACTCTGCACTGTCTTCGCCTGTAAATGACGCGGGAGAGGGGAAGAAAAGGACCAAACCGCTATCGATGGTCGAACCGTTACGCAAGCGAATCGTTCGCAGCGAGGCCAGCCGCGGCGGTGGAACGTCGCCGGTCAGCATTTCAACAGCATCACGCGTCTTCACACCACTGAGGCGGATAACCGCAACGCCTGAGGGGACGGCTCCGCTCGACAGTGCATAGATGGTATCGTTGGACATCCTCGGTCTACTCTGGCCGTGCGGATCGTTCAAAAACAAAAGCCGGCCACGGAAGATGACCGGCTCTATTATTATACGACAGGCTATCCGTTATGTGTTCATCGACTCGAAGAAATCCGGGTTGTTCTTCGTCTGCTTCAGCTTGTCGATGAGAAACTCGATTGCGTCGGTCGTTCCCATGGGGGCGAGAATACGTCGAAGTACGAAGATCTTCTGCAGGTCCTGACGCGGGACAAGCAGGTCTTCCTTGCGCGTGCCGGACTTCAGGATATCCATCGCCGGGAAGATGCGCTTGTCGGCTACCTTGCGATCCAGGACGATTTCAGAGTTACCGGTACCCTTGAATTCTTCGAAGATGACCTCATCCATACGGCTGCCTGTATCAATGAGCGCCGTTGCGATAATCGTCAGGGAACCGCCTTCCTCGATGTTACGTGCAGCGCCGAAGAAGCGCTTCGGCCGTTGCAGAGCGTTTGCATCGACACCACCGGTCAGGACCTTACCCGAGGACGGCACCACGGTGTTGTAGGCACGTCCCAGGCGTGTGATCGAATCGAGCAGGATGACGACATCGCGGCCGTGTTCAACAAGCCGCTTTGCCTTTTCGATCACCATCTCGGCGACCTGCACGTGACGCACAGCCGGCTCATCGAACGTTGATGAAATCACTTCGCCGCGCACCGAGCGCTGCATGTCCGTCACTTCCTCAGGACGTTCATCGATCAGCAGAACGATCAGGTAGCATTCCGGATGATTTGCAGTGATCGAGTGCGCAATGTTCTGCAGCAGAACGGTCTTACCGGTTCTGGGCGGCGCGACGATGAGGCCACGCTGGCCTTTGCCAAGCGGTGCGACGAGATCGATGACGCGCGAAGACAAATCCTTCGATGTCGGGACATCGAGTTCCATCTTGAATCGTTCATTCGGATAAAGCGGTGTCAGATTGTCGAAGTGGACCTTGTGACGGATCTTTTCCGGGTCGTCGAAGTTGATCGTGTTCACCTTGAGCAGAGCAAAATAGCGCTCGCCTTCCTTCGGACCGCGGATCGGTCCCTCGACCGTATCGCCAGTTTTCAGCGAGAAGCGGCGGATTTGCGAAGGCGAAATATAGATGTCATCCGGACCTGGCAGATAGTTGGCATTTGCCGAACGCAGGAAGCCGAAACCATCCTGCAGGACTTCCACGACGCCTTCGCCGATGATCTCAACGTCCTGGCTCGCGAGAACCTTCAGGATCGCAAACATCAGTTCCTGTTTGCGCATGGTGCTTGCATTTTCGACCTCGAGCGATTCGGCGAACGCCAGAAGATCGGTCGGGGATTTACTCTTAAGTTCCTGAAGCTTCATTTCAGCCATGAAGTGACCATTACTCTATATTTCGAAGGGGGGAAGGCTATGTTGCGTCGTTTCGGTGTTGCGAAAGGGCTCGCAGACGACTGAACTCAAAACACATGCCACGAAGATGAGATGCGCGGAAAATAGCGACTAAGACAAGACCCCGCAAGGGGGCTTCTCAAAATGAAGTAAATTTAAGCGGCGCCTGCTCACTTCAAAAGGGCTTAACGACGACAAGGATGACAATCAGGATCATCAGCAGCGTCGGCGCTTCGTTCATGAACCTCCAATACCGCGCCGAGCGCCGGTTCTCGTCGCGCCCGAATGCATCAACCGCTCGGCTGAAAAACATGTGAACCGCAGTCAGGAGCACGACGAGGATGATCTTGGCATGCAGCCAGCCGCCCATAAAACCATAAAGAGACCAGGCCAGATACAGGCCGAACACCCAGGTCAGCATCATCGCCGGGTTCATGATGACCTTCAGCAGACGTCGCTCCATGACCTTGAAGGTCTCCGACTGCACGGAACCTGGCTCCGCATCCGTGTGGTAGATGAAGAGCCGCGGCATGTAGAACAGCCCCGCCATCCAGGAGATCACCGCGATGATGTGCAGCGCCTTGATCCAAAGATACAGGTCGTCAGGGTTCCATACGAACAGTCCGACAGCAAGCACCAGAAAGAGGGCGAGGGCATAATGCGCTCGTCGCCTCGCGTAGCTACCCGGTCGCTGATCCGACTGCTTTTCCATCATTCAATTCCCGCTACGGCGAACGCGCTCGACCAGCAGGCGTACATTTTCAGGATCGGCCTGCGGCGTAATTCCATGACCGAGGTTGAAGATCAGCGGCCCGCCACCGAGCTGCGCCAGGATATCGTCGATTCCCTCCTCAAGAGCCTGCCCGCCGGCAACAACCCGCATCGGATCAAGATTGCCTTGAACCGCTCCCTCCCTTTGCAGCTCGACCGCAAATTCAAGCGGGACGGACCAGTCAAGGCCAATCGCGTCGGCACCGGTCTTGCGCCTGTAGGTCTTCAAGAGATAGCCCGCACCCTTGGCGAACGAGATGACCCGGGCATTCGGCCGCCGTGCCTTGAGAGCGGCAATCATCCGAGCGACTGGCTTGACCGCAAAAGCCTCGAATTCCTTTTCCCCAAGAACTCCGGCCCAAGAATCGAAAATCTGCACGGCATCGGCGCCGGAATCTATCTGCCTCACCAGATACTCGACGGATATATCCGCAAGCAGCATCAACAGCCGTTCGAAAGCTTTTGGATATCGGTAGGCAAAAAGCCTCGCTGGTGCTTGGTCAGGTGTGCCGTGGCCCGCAATCATGTAGGTTGCCACCGTCCAGGGCGCACCACAAAAGCCGAGAAGCGTCGTTTCTCCCGGGAGTTCCGCGCGCAATCGCCGCACTGTCTCAAACACCGGCTTCAGGTAGTCGATTACGCCATCCACTTCCAGACGTGAAATCCCATCCTCGTCGATCGGATCCATCTCTGGGCCATGGCCTTCGGTAAAACGCACATTGCGTTTCATGGCATCGGGTATGACGAGAATGTCAGAAAAGAGGATCGCCGCATCGAAGCCGTAGCGGCGGATGGGTTGCAGCGTCACTTCGACAGCGTGTTCGGGCGAGTAACAGAGATCGAGGAAGCTTCCTGCCTTTGCACGTGTCTGTCTGTACTCCGGCAGATAACGACCTGCCTGTCTCAT
>NZ_CP017242.1:300000-430631 GCF_001908375.1 Rhizobium etli 8C-3
ATATTTAATTCACACTGTTTTATTTATTGACGGGGAGAAAGGTCAAGCTTACCCATAGGCGCTTTCGAGGCTTTTGGGGAGGATAATTCGTGGATACACGCTGGATCGCATCGTGGAGTGCCGCTCCGATGAACGCCTGGGGACCCGATGCGCCGCTTTCCGGCTTCTACGGGCAAACGGTGCGCGAAGTGGCCCGCGTGAGCATCGGCGGATCTGGGATCGTCGTAAGGCTGACCAACGAATATGGCAAGACGCCGATCCGGCTCGACGCGGTGACGCTTGCACACGCGGCGGAGCATGGCGGCATCCAGCCGCTGACGAGCCGGCCGCTGACCTTCGGCGGCAGCCGGGCCACGGTGATCCATCCCGGCGCCTCGGTCATCAGCGATCCCGTGGACATGGAGGTGCGCTCCTTCGCCCGGCTCGCCGTCAGCTATTACAGCGAAGGCCTCGTGCCGGTGGAGACGCACCATTTCGAGGCGCAGCAGACGGCCTTCATCTCCGTTCCCGGCGATTTCGCTGCGGCCGGCGAGATGATCGTCCAGCAGACGACGACCAGCCATTACCTCCTGTCGGCTATCCACGTTCAGGCGCGCGCCGATGCCCGGGCCGTGGCCTGCTTCGGTGATTCCATCATCGACGGCTACGGGTCCACGATCGACACGGACCGGCGCTGGCCCGATGTCTTCGCCGAGCGGCTTGCGGGACTGGACGGGGGCGGCGAGATCGCCGTCATCAACCAGGGCATCGGCGGCAACCGGCTGCTGCACAGCTGCCGCGGCTCCCGCGCGGTCAGGCGCTTCGATCGCGACGTGCTCGGCTATGCTGGGGTCAGCCATCTCATCATCCTGATCGGCATCAACGATATAGTCTGGCCCAACACGGTGCTTGCCGGCGGAAACGAGGCCGTCGGCGCCGGCGAGATGATCGCCGCCTACCAGCAGCTGATTGCGCGCGCGCGGCTTTCGGGGCTGAAAACGATGCTCTGCACGCTCCTGCCCTTCGAGGGCACGAACCCGGAATTCCCGAAGGGCGGCTATTACACGAGTGCCAAGGAGCGCATCCGCCAACAGGTCAACCATTATATCCGCAACGACGCCGATGCCGACGCCACCATGGATTTCGACGCCTTGATGCGCGATCCCGCCCGACCGACACGGCTGAAACCAGACTACGACTGCGGCGACCATATCCACCCGAACGACGCCGGCTACCGCGCCATGGCGGAGGCGATCGACCTGTCGTTCCTGGATTAACCGGCTTGCCGGTTACGAGGGCGAAACCATCGCTATCGTAACCGGTCTTCGGCGTTTCGATGGCAGGATAAAGACGACTGTAGTTATCTTCCAGCTTTTTCGGCTTCGCCTTCCCGTCGCTTCGCTCGAGGGAGTGCAGGCACACGGCTTTCCGAAAAAGCTTTCGATAACTACAGTCGTCTTTATCGGTGCTGAATTAGGTTCGGAACTCGTTAAGTCAGAGCCAGAAGATAACGATTGCTGCGATGCATAAGCTTGAGAAGAAGGCATGAGCGCAGCGGTCGTATCGGGTGTGAATTCGCCGCCAGTCCTTCAGGCCGGAGGAATGGTCCCGAGATCATGCCGCGGCTGACATGCAACCCCTGGCTTGACTACACGGGTCACTCCCAGGCCGCATGATGCACAGCTTAGCGCCCGTAAGCTGACGTGCTATGTCAGCTGAGCGATTTATCGGCGGCCACCACTATTAAATGGATACCTCCGCCTCGTCTCGCCGAAATCTTTGCCAGTACATCGCATCGTTTCATCAACTTTCACAATGTCCGTGGATCGTTACGAAGCCAATACTTCCAGGCCGCGTGATCCGCCTGTCACAATCGAAAACTCTCCAACTGAAGTTAATTCCGCTGAGGATGCGGCAGAGACTGTATCCCAACTCAACAGTCCGACCAGGTCGCCAACGCCCTCCATCCGCACGGAGAATGACGATCAAGATAATCCCTTTCATCCTCGCTATACCGGGCCGCCCCTGTCCGCCTCCCATGCAGCATATCGAGAATGGCACGCTGGACAAGAAACTCGTCATCATCACTATCTCGATCAGTGGCCCGATGCGATGTACACGGGTTTTCCTGCCGCAGGTTCTCTAATTTCTGAGGCGCCATGCACCTATTGCGTGGCTGCAGGCCTCGGATACTGCCAATTCGCACGAAGGTTGACGGTTCGTCATCCGCCGCCGCCTTCCAGAGCCGACGAGCAGGATCCGCGTGCGCAGCAAGTGAACGCCCAAATTGCGGTTTACGGCAACAACACGACCATTGTTTATGGGGCAGATCGGCCGCCAAACACTACAACGCGACCTAACGCTGACAGGCAGAGGCTGCCTGTGACCAGAGACGACGACGAGGATCTTTGCTACCCGGAGGAGGATGCCGGGGGACTATTCTCGTGCCTTTTCGGATAGAAGCATTTGAAATCGTGGTTCAAAGGTCTCAGGCGTATTAAACGCTTCCGTTATGGTAGATGGTTGAGCGTATTTAATTCAGTACAGAAGAAGAAGTTAGTTATCCAGTAAAACCCTATTGGGAACCCACCGCAGGACACAGTGATGTTATTCAGCGATTGCCAAGGACACACGGGTCTCAATGTTTTCGGTTCCATATTTGAATGATCATCTTATCACTGGTGCCCTGAGAGTACCTAGTGCGACCACAGAAGTGTCACAATAACGCGCTCACTACGATGGCTCCCGTGCGGACACTATGCACTATGCATAAGTGGATTTCTTCGCAATCGCGGCTGCGAAGATTTGGCTCCTGCAATTCGCCAACATGACACAGGTGATAGAAGCGCGTGTATTTATTCTATCCTAAACGCACGTTGGTTTTCTTGAAATCAAATAATCAAAAATCCCTGTTGAAGGGTATGAACAAAATCCAGCTCGTGAAAACAATAACAGAACAACGTCCCGAGTTGATCGGGCGTTGGAACAATCCAAAAAAATAAATCCTGTCAAACGTGGCTCTCTCCATAGCCGTTTTGCCTAGTACATTGTACCGGTTAGTCGGTGATGGCTCCCTTGTTGTCTGTGACATATGCCGGCCACCATTGGTGATACCAGTACCTCAATGTCATCAAAGATAGTAAGTTCTCCGGCAGCCTCTCGCTGGTTACGAGCAGGTCATAGTTGCCCGGATCAATGAGGGGGTCGTTTGGTTTTCCGGCCTCATCCTGCACAACGATCACAACTCCTTGCATAGCCTTGACTGAGTTGATCAAGGCGGTATCGATACCTTCGAAGCACAGGAGAACAACCAAGTGTTCAGTGCTACCGTTTGTGAAGCCACGGTTCTTCCACTCTTCCTCCCATTTTTCTTTCGTTGTGCGATTATTTCCGGTGATCGGTTTGCCCTCTTCAAACCAGTTCGTTGGCATCTCATGGCAACCGATAATGGGAGGTGCGTCTGCGTCAACGATGTTTAGGGGCGTCCCCACAATGTCACAGGCCTCGACAAATACCATGCTGAAGTTGGGGACGTTTTGGATGGGATAATAGCTCCTTGAACGACGGTACAGTGGCTTGTCTTCTTCTCGAAGTGGCCTGTGATAGTCGGCCATGAGAAAAAGGTAGGTTGCTGCGGCGAACGCTTTTGCGAGCGAAGGTGGCATGGTCTCGATCCAAAGGCCGTCCACGCCGAGTTCCGCAAGCGCCGCCTTGTATTTTCCTTCGTTGATAGGGATGACTGGCATGATGGGTGATGCGATGAGATGTGCTGGACTGAAAACTCTTATTTGCCAGTGGATGAGGGTGTAATGGATCGCGGATTGAACTGCTTTTGAACCCATTTTATACACGGCGAGCACCACTTTATAGCAATTAGCCCACTCCCTTCATCGCTGGCACAGTTTTCTAACAGGCCATCCAGTTTTGCGTCACGATTACGAAAATCAGGCCACGATGCGAGCCTGGATGCCGTCATATCCGAGAGGGAGGAAGCAAGTGTTACACGCTCTACCAATCAGGGCATGACAACTGTCGATGCCAATCCGGGCGCTGAAGCGCGGGTTGCACATGGTCCGCAAATTCATATCAATGACGTGGCCCAGCTTGCTGACGTGGCTTTCGCGTGAGCAGGTTTCTGCGACAAGAGAAATTGGGATCGGCGGTCTGGGCCATGCCTGCGCGCGATCATTCGTCAATTGCCTCCAAGCCCCGCTTTATGCTGAGACGCCAAGGGCGGCTGAAAGAGGGGTAGGCTCGTATTCGCAAAGAGCGGCAGTCCCATGCGCTTTTGATTGGACGCCACCGGCGGCTCCGAAAAATATCGTGATACGCCAAGACTTTTCTGGACGCCGAGAGTTTTTGTCCGGATCGAGTTTAGCCTGAAATAGGGTTTGCAGGATATAGGTCGTTGTAAAGTGCGTTCGTAAAAGTGTCTGTTCGTGCGTGTGTACAAAACTTGGTTTGTAAGAATGTGCGTTCGTGGATCCCCGCCACCAGCGGCAGGACCGCCATCTGGGTGCCGTGACCTGAGACAGCGGGCCGCGCCGGGCGGCATCTCGCATGGGCCCGAAGGCTTCCCCGAAAACTCGCTATCCCTTGACGCTTCCGGCGGCCATGCCGCGCACGACCGTGCCCTGGACCAGCATGCCGAGGATGATCATCGGCAGCATGATGAGGGTGGCGGCGGCCGTCAGCGCGCCCCACTCGATGCCTTGGAAAGTGAGGAAGGAGGTGATGGTGACGGGCAGCGTCTGCGTATTGCGGCCGGAGAGCACGAGCGCGATGAAGAACTCGTTCCAGGTGAACAGCACGCACAGGATGAAGGTCGCCACCAGCCCGCCGCGCACGACCGGCAGGACGATGTGCCAGAAGACCCGCAGCTCGCTTGCGCCATCCATCAGCCCCGCCTCGCGCATTTCCTTCGGTACCTCCTCGAAGAAGGTGACGAGCAGCGAGATGGCGAAGGGGATATTGATGAACGCATAGATCGCGATCAGTAGCCCATGGGAATTGAGCAAGCCCAGGCGCATCGAGAGATAGTAGGTCGGGATGACGAACAGGATCACCGGTGCGATGCGCAGCGACAAGACGAAGCCTTCAAGCGAGCGCCGGCGTTCCGGCCCCTGCTGGACGATCCCGTAGGCCGCAAAGGCGGCGATCGCGATCGCCAGCACGCTCGCCGTGATAGAGATGATCATGCTATTGGCGAAGCCCTTAATGAAGGCGGGGTTTGTCAGCACCTTGCCGTAATTTTCCAGCGTCGGTGCAAACAGCCAGACCGGCGGCATGGCGAAGGCGTCGCGCAGCGTCTTCAGCGAGGTCGTGACCACCCAGTAGAGCGGAAACAGCGTCACGAACAGGATCAGCGCGAGGATGAGGTAGAAAAGGATCTTCTTCAACATCACCGCACTCCCTTCGGCATGGCGAAACGATTGAGCAGCATCAGCGCGATATTCGTCACGATGGTGAGGAAGAGCGCGATCGTCATCGCATAGGAAATGTCGAAATTGGTGAAGGCGACAGTGTAGCCGTAGAGGTTCTGCGTCTCGGTGGAGAGCGCCGGTCCGCCCTTGGTCATGATGTAGAAGAGGTCGAAGGCCTTGACGCTGTCGATGGCACGGATGAGCGCGGCGACCGCGAGCGTCCGGCGCAGCATCGGCAGTATGACGTGCCAGATGATGCGCACCTCGCTGGCGCCATCCATGCGCGCCGCCTCGACCAGGTCCTTCGGGATGGTCTCGAGCGTCGACATGGCGAGCAGCACGACGAAGGGAGTCCACTGCCAGATGTCGGCGACGAGGACGGCATAAAGCGCCACGTTCGGATTGCCGAGCCAGTCGACCGGCGCGACGCCGATGGTGGACAGCCAGTAGTTGATCATGCCCGACTGGGCATTGAAGAGGAAGCGCCAGGTCAGGCCGGCGATGACAGGCGTCATGATCATCGGCACGAGGATAACGGCGCGGACGAATTTCTTTCCTCGGAATTCTTGGTCGAGAAACAGCGCGATCGCGATGCCGAGAATGACTTCGAACGATGTCGCGAGAACGACGAACAGGACCGTGCGCCAAAGAGCCTGGAGACCGCGCCAGTCAGTTGCGAGGCGCACGAAATTCTGGAAGCCGACGAACTGCGTACCCTTCGTGGTCATCAGCGAAATATTGTGCAGGCAGAGCCAGATCGCATAGCCGAGCAGCGCGAATGCGGCCAGCGCCAGGAACCCGACGACGGGCTGGTAGAACATGCGTGCGTGATTGCGGGAAATATGGTGCATTCCATGCCTCTTCATGTGAAAGCTCCCGCCGCGCCTGGGAGGGTGCGCGACGGGAAGCGCGCTCGGCTCCGGGGTCAGCCATCTCATCATCCTGATCGGCATCAACGATATAGTCTGGCCCAACACGGTGCTTGCCGGCGGAAACGAGGCCGTCGGCGCCGGCGAGATGATCGCCGCCTACCAGCAGCTGATTGCGCGCGCGCGGCTTTCGGGGCTGAAAACGATGCTCTGCACGCTCCTGCCCTTCGAGGGCACGAACCCGGAATTCCCGAAGGGCGGCTATTACACGAGTGCCAAGGAGCGCATCCGCCAACAGGTCAACCATTATATCCGCAACGACGCCGATGCCGACGCCACCATGGATTTCGACGCCTTGATGCGCGATCCCGCCCGACCGACACGGCTGAAACCAGACTACGACTGCGGCGACCATATCCACCCGAACGACGCCGGCTACCGCGCCATGGCGGAGGCGATCGACCTGTCGTTCCTGGATTAACCGGCTTGCCGGTTACGAGGGCGAAACCATCGCTATCGTAATCGGTCTTGAGCATTTCGCTGGGAGCATTTCGCTGGCAGGATATATACCGATGTAAACATCTCCTAACCCTAACCCTAACCCTAACCCTAACCCTATGTTCATTTTACTGATGGAGGATCAGGAGCTTGGTTCACGAAGTGGAAACGGTTGGTGTCAGGAGACGTGAAGCTCTCGCGCAGGACTTAGTGAAGAACAAAAGTGGGGAACTTGGCATGCAACCATCACAGCTCGTATATGCACGCAGTTCCAGCAGGACCGGATCGGCATTCTGGAGCTGACACGTCCCATGGCAAAAAATGCCGCATGACCTGATGCCAAGATAATCTGCAACGTGGCGTTTTCTGATAGGTGCGTTGATCGGGTGCAACTACCACAAGTGCAGATGACACGTATGTCGGCTTGGCACATCAGCTGCATCTGCCTGAAGATGCCGTCTCATCCGGAATTGCCTCTTAGCGATCCAAGAATATCTACCTGACGCTCCTAAGACTTTCGAACACCTTCAAGCACCATCCATCTTCACTTTTAACATCCTGACATCATAGCCAACCTACCATTTCAATCAAATTCGCAACTTTACACGCTCACACCCCACTGCCCGTCATGCAAAGATACGCTGACGCCGAAAACGACTGGTCCGAGAGCCAAGATGAATGTGACTACTGCCTCGCACATGGCCAGAAGGCATGCTATGTCCATGATTTCGACCACGTTACCGACATGGAACCGGAGTTCGGAGCCTTCTCCACTCATTCTCCATCCTCGGCGTCTACGCTTCCTCCACGAAAGCGGGGCGAGAGCGGGATCAAGCCACCGGTCATCGACTTGACGGCCCAAGATACCAACGACAACGAGCAAGGCGCTCAGAAGAAGCTCGTGGATGCATTGAAGGTCATAGGGCGAGAGCAGGACCGGAAGCCAATTGCTTTCGAAATCACCCTTGATAATCTCACGACGCAGCAGAAGAAGATCATGGAGAAGATGAAAGTTGATATGGATTATTCGGGCACACAAAAGATACGGTGTGACTTGAGTGTGATTAGAAGATGTACCGATCTGGGGATCAAGGTGACTGTTCACTCCTGCTCGGGGGGGATGGTTTCTCAATAAGATTTATAAGCTGTTGCGTGTCCAAATTAGTCGATCAGAGGAGAGTTTCGAATTGATTAATTACAATTTTGAAAATTTTACATGAAATGAGGAAATTGCATGAAATGCGCTGGCGAAGCAAAGGACAGCCACTTATGCGAGATATGCAGAATAAAGGCGGCCAGTCTATTTGATTAGCTCTTAAGCAAAGCCCATCTCCCTGACGTCAGATCACTGACCCCGTTCGGGAGCTCTTCTACAGTAACATACCCCGAAATAGAACTGGTTTTTTTGTTTCGGAAATTGTTGTGTGCATGCTTCTCGGTTGCACTCAAGAAAATGGGCGACAGAAAATGTGTTGACTGAGCAAAAATACTCAGCCGGCCGGAGCCGATTTTTTATTTTCTAGTTTTTTGCTAATTTCTTGATTTTAAAGCGTCTGGATCGGTCTGAACCAAGTCAATTTAATGTGGGGCTGGTTTCAGCCAAGGCGCTAGAGCCACACTAGTTAGGTACAAGAGTGCGCCACACGCTTCCCGATAAGCGAGAAGCCACAGGGCGTTTCGAAGAAAACCACTATCTCTCACTCCTTCCATTCCGTCGCGAGGCGCGGGCATGGGACATGTCCGAAAGCCGCTTAGTTCATGTTCATCAGCTCCATGGGGAACTTGATGGGCGGACCCATGAACGCGATCGGGGCCAAGTTGGGGTGGTTGACCTTGCCGCCGGTGAAGCGCAGGGAGCGCTCAATGGCCATCTTCGCATTCTGCACGCCGCGCAAAATCCAGGCATCCGCACCCGAGGCGGCTGAACCGATCAAGCCGACGCCGTATTCCTCGTGCTCAAGGTTGCGCTGGATCAGGTAGGCGGCATATTCCTCTCCGGCCTGGGGGAAGGTCCATCCACCTCCGAAGTACTTCTTGTCCTGCCAAACGGCGGAGTACACCTTGCTGTCGGACACCAGGAGCGTGTGGAAGCCGGTATAGTCGTTGCCGAGAGGGTCCTTGAAGTCGCGAAGCAGGCTGGCCATCATCCTGATGAGGTTCTTGCGCACGACCTCGTCACCACCCATCGAAGCCAGACGCTCGGCATCGGTATTCCAGGCGTAGAAGTGCACCTTGATCTTCTGGGAGCCGTCAGGCTGCTCCTCGATCATGATGTAGCAGGGGCAAAGCGGGCTCTTGCCCTGGATGTTGCGCGCAAGCCCCTTGCCAACCCAGTTCTGAGCCCTGTCTGCCGGGATCGTCCACTCGTACTTGCTGGTAGGCGTCGTGCTGACCTTGGTGAGCGCCTCAGCGACCTTGGGGTGAATGAGCGTCTGTCCGGGGGCGGCCAGACCCATGTCGACCATGGCGGGCAAAGTGGGCGTGGCGAAAACATAGTGCGCCTCGAAGACCTTCTCGCCTTCGCTGGTGCCAGCGCGAACACGGTAGCGGCGACGACCGTCCTTGGCAGCGATCTCCTCGATCTTGGTCACGGTGTGACCGCAGTGAACCTGGACGCCGCGCTCCTGCAACTTGGCACTGCGATCCCGGATATAGGCACCCACATCGCCGAGCAGCGGCTTGCCATCCTTCAGAACCGAGAAGTAGCCCTGGTTCACGGTGGAGCCGTTGGTGTTCCACTTCTGATCCTCGAAAGCGCTGATGTTGTCGTGGAAGACGGTGTGGTCGCCAGTGGGGTAGAGCTTGCTAAGGATATTACACTCGTCCTTGGTCAAGCGAATGCCACCGGGCGGGGTGTTGTTTTCGTGGAACACCTTGACGAACCATTGGTGAATGGTGAGGCCGGCCTGTTGATAGGCCCACAGCTGCTGATGGGCCTGGAGAGCCAGAGGATTGTCGTTCTCACGGAACAGAGTGCGAAGTTCAGCCGGAGCCACGAGGGTGGTGCCATTGACAGTGAGGGGACCCTGGTCGTAGGCGGCAAAGGCGGCGCGAGGCTTCTTGATGATGTCGGGGATGATGTCCTTCTCGACGTCCATGTAGTGGAGCTGGCCGTCAATGTAGAGAAGGGTGGGGACCGCGTCCGTGTTCATGAACGGGGTCGAGGTCAGGGTGTAGCCGTCCCGGGCGACGAGGTCCTGGAGTTCCTTCATGCCTTTGCCGAAGCGCATGGCGGCGAGATGGGTGGGCATGCCATTGTCGTGGGTCTGGGAAGCGAGGCGACCGCCGACCTCGGAGGAGGCCTCAAGGATGGTGACATTGCCACCGCAGTTGAGAGCCTTCTCACCAGTAGTCACGCCAGTGAAGCCGGCACCGATGATGAGGACCTGGGTGTCGAAGGGATAGGCTCCATGAGCGCCGTCAGGACCACCGCAGGCTTCAGTCCATTTGTCGGTGCGCATAAGAGGGAAGTCGGCGCTGGCCTGAGAGTACTGATCATCGGCGGTAGCCATGGTGAAGGTTGAAAAAGTGCTTGGGGGAAACTGAGTTTCAAAAAGTGTGTTTGGGAAGTGAGGTGATGTTGCGAAGTGCGAGTGTGATGAGGATGAGAAAGAGAAAGAGAAAGAAAGGAAAAGAAGTGGGCGACAGCGCTCCTTTTATAGACGATGGGCTGGGAGTTTCGGGCTCTTGCAATGTCCGAAGTCCGAGCTGAAAGGGGCAGTGCAAGGCAGGCATCGGGACGATCACGATAATTCTGACACATGCCAAGCAGGCCGTGTCCTCCTTTACGAAATGGTGTACTCAGCCCCTCCAGGCAGCAGCATTTCGGTGAACCCAATTGGTCATGGACCCACACACCTGTTGGGATCAGCCCCGGTCCTTCGCGAAATGAAACCGCACTATTGGCTTGGCGACGTCATGCAGAACGTGCACTGCCCCCTCCTGCGGTGGATGTCCGTTCATGGGGGTGAGCCATCGCCCACCCCCCTTTCTCTTCATTTCCTTCCAGGAAATTTTGCTCTTTCCAACCTTCCCCATTTTTCATGATAGCGGCTTGGCATCCATCCTTTCCCTTTTGGGATTAGAGCGGATTTGCCGAGCCGCTAACCTCTTTAGCAGGATATATATGTATGTAGGCAGCGTATGTTTGTGCATAAATGTGTTTGTCCGCAGAGAGGTGGAACCCTAACCGCGTCGCTATTGGCGTCCAAAAACTGCTGGCACGTGAACCGCCGCCACGTGCGTGAATTCAGATGTTTGTTTGTTTGTATGTACGTGCGAAAGCGTTCCAACAGACGTAGTGTTGAGACGAGCACTGGGCCTTGGCGGGCAATTGCTGTGGGGCACCTCACTGAGCGAAACCGATAACAAACGAGTGCCGCTTCCGGAGCGGCGAGGAGGCCTCCATGTCCGCAAAGACCTATCCAGTCCTGAAATCCGCAAAAAACCGAGCGCTGATCGACAGCGAAACCTACCAGAACTGGTGTCGCGAAAGCGTCGAGAACCCGGAGCGTTTCTGGGGCAAGCACGGCAAGCGGATTGACTGGTTCAAGCCCTATACGAAGGTCAAGAACACATCCTTTACCGGTAAGGTCTCGATCAAGTGGTTCGAAGACGGCCAGACGAACGTCTCCTACAACTGTATCGACCGTCATCTGAAGACGCACGCAATCAGGTCGCCATCATCTTCGAAGGCGACAATCCCTATATCGTAAGTGGTGGTGTTTTCCTCGCACATTGACCAAGCTCGATTGGCCATTCCAAAAAATGCCGCTACGACATTGATGGCAAGAATGCGCCGATATTGTTGATTTAGTCGCGGATTCAACGTGTCTGCCGCATGGCGAACGTCTTGAAGAAGCATGGGGTCAAGAAGGGCGACCGTGTCACCATCTATATGCCGATGATCCCCGAAGCGGCCTATGCCATGCTCGCCTGTGCCCGCATCGGCGCCGTGCATTCTGTCGTCTTCGGCGGCTTCTCGCCGGAAGCGCTTGCCGGCCGTATCGTCGACTGTGGTTCGACGTTCATCATCACCAGCGACGAGGGCGTGCGCGGCGGCAAGCAGGTCCCGCTAAAGGATAACGCCGATACCGCAATCCACATCGCGGCCCGCCAACAGGTGACGGTCAGCAAGGTCCTCGTCGTGCGCCGAACCGGCGGCAAGACCGGCTGGGCGCCGGGTCGCGACCTCTGGTATCACCAGGAAGCGGCAACCGTGAAAGCCGAGTGCCCGCAGGTGAAGATGAAAGCGGAAGATCCGCTCTTCATTCTCTATACTTCAGGCTCGACCGGCAAGCCGAAGGGCGTGCTGCACACGACGGGCGGATATCTCGTCTACGCCTCGATGACGCATGAATATGTCTTCGACTACCATGACGGCGACGTCTACTGGTGCACCGCCGATGTCGGCTGGGTCACTGGCCATTCCTACATCGTCTACGGGCCGCTCGTGAACCGCGCGATCACGCTGATGTTCGAGGGCGTGCCGACTTCCCAGATGCCGGCCGCTTCTGGGAGGTGGTCGACAAGCACAAGGTCAACATTTTCTACACCGCCCCCACCGCCTTCCGTGCCCTGATGGGCGCCGGCGACGATCGCTCGCCGATCGTCGATACCTGGTGGCAGACGGAAACCGGCGGCATCCTGATCACGCCGCTACCGGGTGCAACGGATCTGAAGCCGGGTCTGCAACGCGACCGTTCTTCGGCATCAAGCCGGAGCTGGTCGATAATGAGGGGAAGGTGCTGGAGGGTGCGGCCGACGGTAATCTCTGCATCGCCGATAGCTGGCCGGGCCAGATGCGCACGGTCTATGGCGATCAGGCGCTTCGTCGAAACCATTTTTCGACCTACAAGGGCAAGTATTTCACCGGTGACGGCTGCCGACGCGACGAGGACGGCTATTACTGGATTACTGGCCGCGTCGACGACGTACTCAACATTTCCGGCCATCGCCTCGGCACCGCCGAAATCGAATCGGCGCTCGTATCGCACCATCTGGTGTCCGAAGCCGCCGTTGTCGGCTATCCGCACAGCCTCAAGGGCCAGGGCATCTATTGCTATGTCTCGCTGATGGCGGCTGAAGAGGGCAACGATGTGCTGCGCCAGGATCTCGTCAAGCATGTGCGCAAGGAAATCGGCCGATCGCAACGCCGGACAAGATCCAGTTTTCACCGGGCCTGCTCCGGCAAGATCGTGCGCCGCATCCTGCGCAAGATCGCCGAGGACGACTTCGGATCACTCGGCGACACGCCGATGCTCGCCGATCCGGCCGCTGTTGATGACCTGATCGCCAACCGACAGAACAAGGCAGGCGGCTGAGTGAGCTGCTCTATAGCGTCCTCCTTGGGCGCCCGCAGATCGCCTCGTCGCGCCACACTGGCATGCTCATCACCCTATTCGACGATCTCGTCGAAATCGTCACACGCGCGGATCGTGCCGCAAACCACAAGCAGAAGCACTTCCGGCAAAGGATGGGCCACCCGCAATGGCTCCCGCTCATCCTCCACCAGACCAAAATGGTCCAGCAAAACCCGCAGCCGCAGGCGATCTGATTCAATCACGTCGGCCTCCAGATCATCGACACTCTCAAATCAGACTCGTACGCTTTCCAAAATCTCCATTAACCCGAGTTCAGGGCCGTGAGCACTGCGCTCGCGCTATTGACGAAGAATGTCTTCATCTCTAGGTTCGGGTGATACCTTGCGGCAATGGCGCCGCCATGCAAATTCGAAGGCGAAGAAGCCTCCCTGCTCCATCTTCAGATAGATGGCGAGGGGGGCTTTTTGATTTTCTACCAGTTTCTGAGGTGGTTTCACTACACATCGGATGAAAAATAGACAGCGCAAAGCTGCATTGGGGAATTAGCTAAACCGGGATTAATTGGATGACGAAATCCTCTCTAACATCAGAGCCTTGGCGAGTTGGCGTGCTGTTCTCTCGGACAGGCTTTATGTCAGTGATCGAAGAAACCCAGCTTCGCGGTACGCTCGTTGCAATAGACGAAATTAATGAGCGTGGAGGAATTAATGGCCGCCCGATTGAGCCTATCATCTACGATCCTGGGTCAGATACCCGCACCTATGGGCACCTAGCTAAGCGCCTGATGGTAGAGGATGGCGTCAGCACCATCTTCGGCTGTTACACATCGTCAAGTCGCAAGGCGGTTTTGCCTGTTGTTGAAAGGTTAAATGGCCTTCTCTGGTATCCAACGTTGTACGAAGGGTTCGAGTTTTCGCCCAATGTAATTTATTCCGGTGCAACTCCGAATCAGAACAGCTCGCAACTCTGCAGCTTTCTAATGAAACTCTACGGGAAACGCTTCTTTTTTATCGGTTCCGATTATATCTATCCGCGCTCATCAAATCGAATTATGCGGGAGATGGTGGCTAAAAGGGGTGGGAGCGTTGTAGGCGAGCGATATGTTCGTTTGGGGGCATCGCGACTTGAGTTCGCGCCAGTCATGCAGGAAATCAAACGACTTAAACCCGACGTAATCTTCTCCACGGTAGTCGGTGACGGCACTATATATCTTTATCAAGCTTATGCCGATATGGGGCTGGATCCCAAAGTTATGCCGATCGCGAGCCTCACAACCTGCGAGGCCGAAATCTCTGCGATGGGCCACGATGTAGGTGAAGGGCATCTGACAGCGGCCCCGTACTTTCAGGGAATTGGCAATGCTTCGAACGAGGCATTCGTTGTGCGATATCAAAAGAGGTATGGCACTCACGCGCCAACAAATATGTGTCTTGAGGCATCGTACTTTCAGGTCAATGTTTTTGCTCAAACTTTGGAGCAGGCGAATTCCTTGGAAACACCTATGCTGCGGTCCATGGTTATGGGCTCAGATTTTGATGCGCCACAAGGTAATGTTTCTATAAACGCCTTTTGGGGACATGCCGATCTTTGGTCGCGTATTGGGCGCGCTAACAGAAACGGCCAGTTTGACATCCTTCTCGAATCAAAATCGACCGTGAAGGCGGACCCCTTTTTGATTGGCCACGGGCGATCTGCCGGGCAAGCGTCACAAGCTTAAAGTGTTGTTAAAGACAGGGTTACACAAGATGACAAACGTGGAAGTGCTGAAGGAACGGCGTACACGGCCTCAACAACCTGCAACTCGGACTGGAGCAACTAATTCGCGCAGCCACGATAGAGTAGCCGCAGATCTTCAAATCGCGTTGATTGTAGAATTAGACGCCGATGGCGCATTTCTTATGCGGGAGTTGCAACGACTTCGCTATACGGTGCGACACTTCTGGCCTGTACCAGCGCAAATACCGGAAAATTTTGATGTCGTGTACTGTACACTTGTAGAAGATCTTCCACGTCGCATTCCATGGCTTCCCGGAGAGCCCGCCACAGCGCTTGTACTTGTTGATAAGGGTAGAGACGCCCTCAACCTCAAACTCATACACAATTGTGCTGCTCATGGCCTTATCCACTTTCCGGCCACGGCGCGCTCCACGATCAGCAGTCTCACAATGGCGCGTGAGCATTTTCTCTACGAACAGCGCTTGCGAGGGAGAATAGAGAAACTGGATGAAAGTCTCAGAACAGTCCGCACGGTCGAGCGCGCAAAGTCGATAGTGATGCAGGTAAAGCGTGTAAGCGAAGAGGAGGCTTTCAATCATCTCAGAAACCAAGCGATGGAGCGACGCGTCACAATTGGGGCAGTTGCGAATGCGATCATTGACTCACATGAACTTCTGGGCTAACGTGGCGGTGCTTATCGTGGCAACGACGCCGCGTACATAAGGGTAGTGTAACCTCACAATTTCCGCCGACGCGGGATGTGGGGTTTTTTGTCGTCTTTTACTCAGTGACGACTTTGAGCGCGGCAAAGAAGCCGCGAAAACATGAAGGCAACAGGGCCTCGGAACGGACTGCCATAGGCAGCTCGCTCCGAGGCCTTTTCATTTCCGGAGAGGGATAAAAAAATGAAGAGCAATAGGCGTCAATTTCTAACAGGCGGCGTCGCACTCAGCGCGTTCGCAGCAACTGGCTTTCCTCATATCTGGAGTAAGAACTCCGGATTGGCGCGAGCAGCGGACGGCGAGATCAAGGTCGGCGTACTCTTCTCGCTTACAGGTACGACGGCTATCATCGAGGAGTCGCTAAACAAGGCGACAATCATGGCCATTGACGAGATCAATGCCGCAGGCGGCATCAATGGCCTGAAGATCGTGCCGGTGATCGAAGACCCGGCTTCTGATCCGGCGACCTTCGCTGAAAAGGCGCGCAAGCTGGTGCTCAGCGACAAGTGCGTTTCGGTTTTCGGCTCCTACACTTCTGCAAGCCGTAAGGCAGTGCTGCCCGTGTTCGAGAAGCAAAAGCACCTGTTTTGGTATCCGACCCTTTATGAGGGCCGGGAGTGCTCGAAAAACGTCATCTACACCGGCGCGGTGCCGAACCAGCAGCAGGACGAATTCATTCCCTGGCTGGTCGAAAAATTCGGCAAGCGCTGGTACCTTATCGGCTCAAACTACATCTACCCGAAGGAAGAGAACAACTACTGCAAAAAGCTCCTTGCCGAACTTGGCGCGGAAGTGGTTGCGGAAGAATATGTGCCGCTCGGCCATTCCGAGTTCTCCTCGATCATCAACAAGCTGAAGGCCGAAAAGCCGGATGTCATCTTCTCAACGGTAGTCGGAGACTCCGTGGTCGCGCTGCATCGGCAGTATCATGCCGCGGGTCTTGATCCCGAAACAATGCCAATGGCCAGCCTGACGACATCCGAAAATGAAGTCGCCGCCATGGGCGGGGCCGCCGCAGCGGGCCACTTTACCTCCGCACCCTATTTCATGGTCTGGGATTCGCCGGAAAACCAAAAGTTCGTCGAAGCCTACAAATCGCGTTGGGGTGGCGATAAGGTCACGCACTTCGTGTCCGAATCCGCTTACTTCCAGGTCCATCTGTTCAAGCAGGCTGTGGCGAAACTCGCCGCCAGCGACATCAACCCGGAGACGATCCGCGAGGCAGTGAAAGGCGAGCAAGTCCAGGCACCGCAGGGTCTCGTCAAAGTCGAGCCGGAAAACCTGCATTGCTGGCTGACGCCGAAAATAGGTCAGTGCCAGGCTGACGGCCAGTTCAAGATCCTCAGGCAGTCGGCTGCCTCGCTCGAACCCGATCCCTACAAGGCATATCCCCACCAGAAGTGCACGGCCGAAGGCCTCAAGACGATCTAATTCCCCAAGGACCGCTCGGCGAGAGGTCAGAGCTCTCGCCTCTTTTTTCTAAGAGGTTTTCCTATGGATCTTATCGTCTCACAGCTCCTAACCGGTCTCAGCATCTCTTCGATCTTGATGCTTGTGGCGCTAGGGCTTGCCATCATTTACGGCGTAACCGGGGTCATCAATCTCGCTCACGGCGAATTCGTCATGCTTGGAGCCTATTGCGCCTGGCTGCTGCAGACACAGTTGGGACTGGGGTTGATCGTCAGTCTAATACCGATCTTCATCATCCTGTGCCTGTTCGGCTGGATCATCGAGGCCGTCGTCATTCGCCATCTCTATGACCGCCCGCTCGATACGATCCTTGCGACATGGGGGATCGGCGTGATGGCGCAACAGGTCGTTCGGCTGCTGGCGGGTGGCGAGCTGCGCTACGTCGAAATGCCCGTATCGCTTTCTAGCAGCGTCAACATCCTTGGCGCGACCGAATCGGCCTACCGCCTTTTCGTACTTTTCATCGCGCTCGGGCTCTTCGTCGCCACTTGGTATATCTATCGCAAGACGACATTCGGTCTGAAGCTTAGGGCGATCACGCAGAACCGCGCCATAGCCTCGAGTTTCGGTGTCAATTCCAGCCGCGTCTATCGTATGACCTTCGCATATGGCGCAGGAGTCGCCGGCCTGGCGGGAGCACTGGTCTCCCCGCTCAAGAGCGTTTCACCGGAGATGGGAACGACCTACGTCGTCGATGCTTTCATGGTTGTCGTGCTCGGTGGCGTGCAAAGCCTGTTCGGCACGATGGCGAGCTCAGCCATTCTTGGTGAACTCTCGGGCTTGCTGGCATTTTTCAGCAACGACACGGTCGCCAAGGCCGTGGTTCTGATCGCCATCGTCATTCTCATCCGCTTCCGTCCGCAAGGCCTGTTCGTCGCGCGTATGCGTTCGTGACGGCCAGTCAGACTAGAGGGAATAAACCTTTGCTCGGCAAAATATCAACACAGATCATAATTTACGCCATCGTCTGTTTGGCACTCCTGATCGTGCCCGTCTTTCTGGACGATGCCTTTCTTCTCAACAAGTTCTCGCGTTATCTCGTCTTCGCAATCCTGGCGATTTCGCTCAGCCTGTCTTGGGGATATGCGGGTATCCTGAATCTCGGCCAGGCGGCGACCTTCGGTATCGGGTCCTACTGCATGGCCATGGGGCTGAAACTGCGAACCATCCCCGTTCACACGGGGTCGGACGGCCTACCGGATTTCATGGTCTGGAACAACGTGACCGAACTGCCTTTCGTCTGGCAGCCGTTCCACTCGATGACGTTTTCTTTGCTCGCCGGAATATTCCTGCCGGCCATCTTCGCCGGCTTCCTCGGCTGGTTCATGTTCGGCGGACGCATCACCGGAGTGTATGCAGCGATCATCACGCTCGCCGCGATGGTCGTGCTCAATCTGCTGATCATCGACCAGCAGGCCTATACCGGGGGCTTCAACGGCATCACCGATCTCGCCCAGTTCGACATCGCCGGCATCACCTTCGATGCCTACTCGGCTTCAACCTATTATCTGGTGGCCATCTGTCTGGCAGCGACTCTTTTCGCAGCCTTGGCTATCACTAGGTCGAAAACGGGTCTCATCCTTCAGGCCATTCGGGATCAGGAGGATCGGGTGCGGTTCTTCGGCTACGACGTTGCCCGCTACAAGACCTTCGTTTTCATGGTGTCGGCAGCAATCGCTGGGCTTGCCGGAATGCTCTACACGGTCGTGATGGAGTTCGCGTCGCCCACTTTCCTTAGCGTTCCGCTTAGCCTTTCGGTGGTGATCTGGGTCGCCGTCGGCGGGCGTCAAAGCCTACTCGGGGCTGTTCTGGGCGCCTTGCTGGTCACAGGGGTGCAAGGCACGCTCTCGGAGTCGGAAGCCTTCCTTGATACGTGGACACTGATCATGGGCGGGCTGTTCGTCGTTATCGTTCTAGTCATGCCGAAAGGGCTTGCCGGCGCCTCAGAAATGCTCGCAACGCGCTTCTTTGCGAAGGAGGCCAGCTCCCGGTCCATCACATCCCAACAAGAGATAAAGGCGTCTCTGGAGCGTGCGTCATGAGCGTCAACCAACTTGAAATGACCCAAGTCTGTGTTTCTTTCAGCGGCTTCAAGGCGGTATCCGATCTGGATTTCACGGTTCGGCAGGGTGAGTTACGCTGCTTGATCGGGCCGAACGGCGCGGGCAAGACAACCACACTCGATCTTATCTGCGGCAAGACCAAAAGCACCTCCGGCGACATCGTTTTCAACGGGGAGCCAATCCAGCGCCGGAAGGAATATCAGATTGCACGAGCCGGGATCGGCCGAAAGTTCCAGGTACCAAGTGTGTTCCGCGAGCTGTCGGTGCGCGAAAATCTTGCAATCGGAAGCTCTCGAAAACCTGGAGTGCTCGCCAATCTTTTCCACTTCGGCACCGGGCATGACATGGAGCGGTGCGAGGAACTGGCGGAACTCGTCAGCCTGCAGAATGCGCTCGATACGCCTGCCGCACATTTATCGCACGGTCAGACCCAGTGGCTGGAGATCGCGCTGGTGCTTGCGCAAGACCCCGCTCTGGTTCTGATGGACGAGCCGACGGCGGGCATGACGGCTCAGGAAACCCACAAGACGGCAGACCTCTTCATTCGTCTGAAGGGCCGGCACACGCTCATCGTGGTCGAGCACGACATGGGCTTCGTGCGTGACATCGCGGAGACCATCTCCGTCATGCATCAAGGCCGGTTGCTGGCTGAAGGATCCATCGAACAGATCTCGCAGGATTCGGACGTACGAGAGGCTTATCTCGGCTCGGGAGGAATTGGCCATGCTTGAACTCAAGAATGTCGATGGTTTCTACGGCCGCAGCCGCGCGTTGCAATCCGTGTCGCTGTCGGTCGGCAATGGAGAGTTCCTAAGTATTCTCGGGCGCAACGGAGTGGGCAAGACAACACTACTGCGAACCGTTCTCGGGCTCATGAGCCGTACGACGGGATCCATCCGGCTCGACGGTGTGGAACTGAATACGCTGCCGACCTATGAGCGTGCTCTCGCGGGGCTCGGCTACGTGCCCCAGGGACGCGGAATTCTCCCGGCTTTCACGGTGCGTGAAAACCTTCTGCTCGGCACGTTCGCCACCCAGGGGAACAATGGCCGCATCGCAGAATGGGTGCTCGAACTGTTCCCGATCCTAAAAGAATTCCTGAACCGGAAAGGCGGCAACCTTTCTGGCGGCCAGCAACAGCAGCTCGCCATAGCCCGAGCCTTGTTGTCGGAGCCGAAAATCCTGCTTCTGGACGAGCCCACGGAAGGCATTCAGCCAAATGTCGTGGAGCAGATCGAAGACGTGCTAATCGACCTGAACCGTAAGCAGCAGCTAACTATCGTGCTCGTCGAGCAAAACCTGAGGTTCGCCCGTCGTGCATCGGGCCGCTTCGCAATACTCAATCGCGGCAGCGTCGCTCTAACCGATGATATCGGCAAGCTGACCGACGACGTCATCCACCACCATCTCGTTGTCTAAACGAACTGTAAACAGGAGGAATATCATGCATCACGGCGATATCACCAGCAGCAAGGACACCGTCGGCGTCGCAGTCGTCAATTACAAAATGCCGCGTCTGCATACGCGCGACGAAGTGCTTGCCAATGCGCGCAACATCGCCTCGATGGTCGAGGGTATGAAGATTGGTCTGCCGGGAATGGATCTGGTCATTTTCCCAGAATACTCGACGCACGGGATCATGTATGATTCCAAGGAAATGTACGAAACGGCCTCCCAAATTCCGGGCGAGGAGACGGCAATCTTCGCGGATGCCTGCCGGAAGGCCAATGTGTGGGGCGTCTTTTCGCTCACCGGCGAACGCCACGAGGACCATCCCAACAAGGCGCCCTACAACACGTTGATCTTGATGAACAATCAGGGCGAGATCGTCCAGAAATATCGCAAAATCATGCCCTGGGTGCCGATCGAGGGCTGGTATCCAGGTGATTGCACCTACGTATCCGAAGGACCGAAGGGCCTCAAAGTCAGTCTCATTATCTGCGATGACGGCAATTATCCCGAAATATGGCGCGATTGCGCCATGCGGGGCGCCGAACTGATCGTCCGCTGCCAGGGTTACATGTACCCCGCCAAGGAACAGCAGGTGCAGATCTCAAAATCGATGGCTTGGGCGAACAATTGCTACGTGGCGGTTGCCAATGCTGCCGGCTTTGACGGCGTCTATTCCTACTTCGGCCATTCTGCGATCATCGGCTTCGACGGCCGCACGCTTGGGGAATGCGGCACGGAGGAAAACGGCATCCAATATGCCCAGCTTTCCGTATCGGCGATCAGAGACGCGCGCCGCAACGGCCAGTCGCAGAACCATCTCTTCAAGCTTCTGCATCGCGGCTATACCGGAATGATCAACTCCGGCGATGGCGATCGCGGACAAGCGGCGTGCCCGTACAACTTCTATGCGCAGTGGGTGAACGATCCAGAAGGAACGCGCGAGATGGTCGAAGCGCTGACGCGTCCGATGGTCGGCACCGAGGAATGCCCGATCGACGGTATTCCGAACGCAGCGACGGTCCATCGCTGATCCATGGCACACATGCCGTACGTCGACCCGCGGCGCGTCGCGGGTCGAGATCGCTCGACCATGGACAACAGATGATGCAGCCCGATACTTCCAAGCCGAAATCCCCGCCCTCCGCTGATCCAGTCGCAGATTTCATGATCACCGAAGAGCCCTACTACCGCTCTTCCGGACAAGAGATCGCGCTGTTCGAGGCCGCCTACGCAGTCGGTATCCCGATTATGCTGAAGGGGCCTACCGGTTGCGGCAAGACAAGGTTCGTGGAGCACATGGCATCACGCCTCGGCCGGCCGCTGATCACCGTCTCGTGCCACGAGGATATGACGGCCTCAGATCTCGTCGGCAGATATCTGCTCGATGCCGACGGCACCCAGTGGCACGACGGCCCGCTGACCCTTGCCGTTAGGCTCGGTGCGATCTGTTATCTCGATGAAATCGTCGAGGCGCGGCAGGATACTACGGTCGTCATTCATTCGCTGACGGATGACCGGCGCATTCTTCCATTGGAGAAGAAGAACGAGGTGCTGAAAGCGCACCCCGATTTCCGGGTCGTTATTTCCTATAACCCGGGCTATCAGAGTGTTCTCAAGGACCTCAAGGAATCCACCAAGCAGCGCTTCGCGGCGATCGGTTTTTCGTATCCCGAAGCGTCGATAGAAGCCGAGATCGTCGCGACCGAAGCACGCGTCGACCGACGTGTCGCGGACACGCTGGTGCGGATCGGCCAGCGTTCCAGAAATCTTCGTGGCCACGGTCTCGACGAGGGCGCGTCCACCCGCATGCTGGTTCATGCGGCAATGCTGGTGAGCAGGGGCATCAGCATCGAGGACGCCTGCCAGATGGCCATCGTGCTGCCGATCACCGACGATACCGACGTGCGCGCTGCGCTGACCGCAGCGATTTCGGCTTGCATCTAATGGTGAACGCACCTGAGATCATGCTTCCATCCGATTGGGATGAGCGGTGGAAAGCGGCCCACCGGCGTATCGATCAAGCGGGATATGGCGAAACCGTGGCGGCCGCCTATCGTCGGATCGGCCCTGATCTCGCGCGTGCCGCGGGCAGCGAAGTGGTATTGAAGCTTGGGCGCACGGTCTCCGACGTGGCAATCCGCTGCGACAGGCGCACGGCCGCGCTCCTCCCCGACGTGGCGCTGGCCGCAGAACTGAAACTGAGCGGCGGCGCAGCACTGATAGAGTGGCTGGCGACGATCGAGGCCGTGGCAAGGTCCGCGCCGAAATCTGTTGCGGGACTGCTCGATAAGAGTAGCTGTCTGCTGGCCGTTCTTGATATCGAGGGCTTCCGTTCATTCGTCCGCATGGGCATTGCCATCGCCCGACGTAATCCAGAACGGCAGATCGCTTTTTTTAGTCTTGAGGACGCGGAGGCCCAGCAGTATTTGCAGCGCGGATCTGGCGTGGAAGTGTTCCACACCATCCAGCTACAAATGAAGCATTACCTGGCGGCGATCTGGGGTATCCGGCCGCCGGTTCGGGAGGTGCCTCCCGACGCGCCCGAACCGATGCGCCGGCGATGCGGCTTCGGAGGCGGCGGCATACGCGTGCCGCCCGCTTTCTCGGGTTCCAGCGCCGGGGAAAGCAATCGCCTCTACCAAGCAGCCCTCGCGCATATCGGTGCCCATCATCGATTTACCCGTCGGCAGTTTCCCGTGGGCTCGTTGAAGCCGCTACAGGTTGCGGTGATTTCACTCGTCGAGGATGCCCGTGTCGAACGTCTGGCCATGCGCGAGATGCCCGGATTGGGTCGGCTCTGGCTGCCGTTCCATGTCGCGAAGCCCGAAGACCCTCCGGTAGCCCTGGCATTGCTCGGCCGGCTTTCACGGGCGCTGATCTATCCGGATTATCAAGATCCGCACGGCTGGGTGACGAAAGGGAAAAAACTATTCGAGGATGCAGCCGAGAGCGATCTCACCGACCAGACGTTAAGCCGTCGGATCGGCGGTTTGCTCGGCAATGATCTTGGTCAGATGCGGGTACAGTTCGATTCCAGATCCTATGTCGTCCAGCCGGCCTATCGCGACGACAACTTGGGAATTTGGGACCTAAGCGAACAGCCGCCAGAAGAGCAGCTCGTCCTTGAGGAAATGGTAGAAGGGGTGGGCGTCAAGCAACAAAAGCGAGACGACGGCAAGCCCGATGAACAAAACAGCGAACCCGATCCGGACCAGCGTGTCAGCCATGTTGCGTTGACCGCGTCCGACGATACGGAGACGACGACCGCGCGCTATTCCGAATACGATTATGTAACGGGAAGAGAGAGGCCGCAATGGTGCACCGTTCGAGAATATCCGGCTCCTTATGGCAGAACTGAGCCGATCCGCCGGTTTGAAGAGGTGCGTTGTGAACTTTCCGAGCGCCTTTCGACGCTGTTCCGCTCGTCGAAGATCAGTCGGGCCGAGAAGATTCGCCGACAGGCCGAGGGGGAGTTCCTGGATATCGATGCCTGCATCGAGGCCGCAATCTCGCGGCGTATCGGCGATGTCGGCAAATTTCGAGTTCATGGGCGGTACGAACGTCGCGGCCGCGATCTTTCCGTCCTCATTCTCCTCGATATCTCGCAGTCTACGGCCGACCCTGTGCGCGGTCAAGCCGGGACGGTGCTTGACGTTCAACGCCTGTCCGCCGCCCTTCTGGCCAAGGCGCTTTCCGTCGTCGGCGATCCTTTCGCCGTCGCAGCATTCTGTTCGGACACGCGCGACGACATTCGATACTTTCGGATCAAGGATTTCGAGCGCTCCTATGACGAACTCGCGAGATCGCGCTTGGCGGGCCTCGAAAGCAAGTTGTCGACGCGTCTCGGCGCCGCAATACGTCATGCCGGCGAGGATCTTCGCAAGCGGAAAAGCTATCGCCGGCTGTTACTGGTGATAACGGATGGAGAGCCCTCGGACGTAGATATGGATGATGACCGCTATCTTGTCGAAGACGCGCGGGTTGCCGTCCAGCATCTCAATCGCCATGGCATCGATACGTTCTGTGTAGCGCTGGACGGTGCAGCCCGATCTTGCGCGGACCGTGTCTTCGGGAAGCGCGGCACGGCGACGATGTCAAGCGTTGATCATCTACCAATCCAGCTTCCTAAGATTTTCTATAAACTAACTAGGTGACCTTTGGTCGAATTCATAAAGGTAATAACAAGAATGTCTCCCATGTCCGTTAAGACCCGCCCGGTGCTCAAGCCCTCGAAGCGACGAGCCCTCATCAACAACGCCACCTACCAGAAATGGTACAAGGAGAGCGTCGAGAACCCGGATGCCTTCTGGGCCGAGCACGGCAAGCGGATCGATTGGTCAAAGCCCTTCACCAAGGTAAAGAACACATCCTTCGAAGGCAATGTCCCGATCAGATGGTTCGAGGATGGCGAGACCAATGTCTCCTATAATTGCATCGACCGGCACCTTGCGGAGCATGGCGACCAGGTGGCAATCATCTGGGAAGGCGACGATCCGTCTCTCAGCAAGAAGATCACCTATCGCGAGGTGCACGAGCAGGTCTGCCGCCTCGCCAATGTGTTGAAGGCGCGCGACGTCAAGAAGGGCGATCGCGTCACCATCTACATGCCGATGGTGCCTGAAGCCGCCTATGCGATGCTGGCCTGTGCCCGCATCGGCGCCATTCATTCGATTGTGTTTGGCGGCTTCTCGCCCGACGCGCTTGGCGGCCGCATCGTCGATTGCGAATCGACATTCGTGATCACCTGCGACGAGGGCCTGCGCGGCGGAAAGCCAGTTCCGCTCAAGGACAATGTCGATAAGGCGATCGATATCGCCGCGCGTGGCTTGGTCATGGTCAAGGACGTGCTGGTCGTGCGCCGCACCGGCAACCCGACCGGATGGGCACAGGGACGCGATGCCTGGTACCATGAGGAATGCGCCAAGGTGAGCGCCGAATGCGCGCCCGAGCCGATGAATGCGGAGGATCCGCTCTTCATTCTCTACACGTCGGGTTCAACCGGCAAGCCGAAGGGTGTGCTGCACACGACCGGCGGCTACCTCGTCTATGCCTCGATGACGCATAAATACGTCTTCGACTATCACGAGGGAGATATCTATTGGTGCACGGCCGATGTGGGCTGGGTGACCGGCCACAGCTATATCGTCTATGGGCCGCTCGCCAATCGCGCCACGACGCTGATGTTCGAAGGCGTGCCGAACTATCCCGACCAGGGCCGGTTCTGGGACGTGATCGACAAGCACCAGGTCAACATTTTCTACACCGCGCCGACGGCGATTCGCGCCCTGATGGGTGCCGGCGACGATTTCGTCAAGCGCTCGTCACGATCCTCGCTCCGGCTCCTCGGCTCCGTGGGCGAGCCGATCAATCCGGAGGCCTGGGAGTGGTATTATCACGTGGTCGGCGAGGACCGCTGCCCGATCGTCGATACCTGGTGGCAGACCGAGACCGGCGGTATCATGATCACGCCGCTGCCGGGCGCGACGGACCTCAAGGCCGGCTCGGCGACGCGGCCGTTCTTCGGCGTCAAGCCGGAACTCGTCGATGGCGAGGGCAACGTGCTCGAAGGCGCCACGGACGGCAATCTCTGCATCACCGATTCATGGCCAGGCCAGATGCGCACGGTCTATGGCGACCACGAGCGCTTCGTCCAGACTTATTTCGCCACCTACAAGGGCAAGTATTTCACCGGTGACGGCTGCCGCCGCGATTCCGATGGCTATTACTGGATCACCGGCCGCGTCGATGACGTGCTCAACGTCTCCGGTCACCGGCTCGGCACCGCCGAGGTCGAATCGGCGCTGGTGTCGCACGCCGATGTCTCGGAGGCGGCCGTTGTCGGCTATCCGCACGACATCAAGGGCCAGGGCATCTATTGCTATGTGACGCTGATGCGTGGCGTCGAGGGCTCCGACGCGTTGCGCAAGGCGCTTGTATCGCATGTCCGCACCGAGATCGGTCCGATCGCCTCGCCCGACAAGATCCAGTTCGCGCCGGGCCTGCCCAAGACGCGCTCCGGCAAGATCATGCGCCGCATCCTGCGCAAGATCGCCGAGGACGATTTCGGCGCGCTGGGCGATACGTCGACCTTGGCCGATCCGGCCGTAGTCGACGATCTCATCGCCAATCGGCAATACAAGAAATAATAGGCGTATGCGGGGCGAGCGCATCTTGGCCAGTTCCACCGACACTTCGATGCTGGCGTCCGGTACCAAACCGTACCCATCCGGCGAGGCCCACGGTCTGCATGCCGTGGCACCATCACACTTCGGAAACTCTTTATTGGCAAACTGCCCGCGGCTTCAGTGAGGTGTGCGGATGCGGTGCAAGTTGAGAACGGTGTTCCTTTTACTGGTGGGGATGACGGTGTCGGAGAGGACCTTTGCAGGAGCAGTTGAAGCAGTGCGCCCGCGGGAGAAGACTGCAATCTCTGCTGCCGAACTGAAAATTCTCGCAGAGTGCTTTGCCTCTATTCGGCCTGGTAACAGCACTGCCTTGCTTCCACACGCGCCGGCTGAGGTGGTGCAATTCTGCATTGCGTGGAAGGGCTATTCGCAGCGGGCTGCTTCGAACCCTGATCTCAATACCGACTACATCGATGCTCTCGGCGAGTTCTACTCGTCGAGGCCTCGGCGGTATTTGGAGTGTTTGGCAAAGGTCGCTGATCGTGGGGGGCCGATGGACGCGTTCCCCGTTGTGCCCATCGCCGCGTCATCTTGTTCTTTTGCCCGATGCGGGCTTCATCTTGCCACCACAGCTCTATTCTGTGCCTGGAGCGAGGGTCTTGCTGATCGCGCTGATCTCTTCCGGGAAACTTTTTTAAATCCTCCACCGCCAATTCGTTCTGGGCATAGTGGCGCGGACGGGCAGACAGCTTGGCAAAGCCCATGGCCTTCAACTCACGTCCCACGGTGCTTTCGTCCAGCGATATCCGATAGTCCTCGAATATCAACCGTGCAAGGTCCTTCAACCGCCAGCGCACAACGCCGTGGATCGCCGGGATCGGCCCCGTCTCCACAAGACGACAAGCTCCTGGCGCTGATCGTCGTTGAGTTTCGAACGCTTGCCAGGAGCCTTCACGTTTAAAAGCCCCTCAGGGCCTTGCGCGTTAAAGCGCTCGACCCAGTCCCGCACGATCTGCACGGTTTACGCCACCGACTCTGGCGGCCTCGCCGCGCGTCGCGCCATCATAAATCCGCGCAAGAGCCAGAAGCCGCCGCGTCTGGGCGGCATCCTTCGACAGCCGCGCCGCCTTGCGCAGGTCATCGCCAACATAATCCGTCCGAAGCCGAAGTGCTGATCCCATGGCAAACCTCCCGTTTGCACCATGGATTCAGATTCATCGCGCTTTGTGAACCCTCAAGAGTCAGCAGCAATGCCGATTGGTATCAGTCCGGTGACCTGTTTAGACGAGCCGGGACGGGCAGACCTACGCGCCTCGGGCGAAGCGATCGTCGCACTCAGCTGACGGTCGTAGTGATAATCCAGAAGGCTGCCATATTGCTCGGTCATGCTGGATGAAAGGGGATGGATCTGCGCGTCGGATATATTAGGGTAGAAGCCAAACGCCGGTGCAATGAGATGAGCCCTTGGGTGGCCATTTCGACGGTGTTTTTTCGAAGTCTCGTAGTTGAATTGCGAAAAAACCGCACGCTTAAAATCCTTTAGAGTATTTACACGATTAAATCATTGAAGAAATAACAAAAGGTCCGGAGCTGGTTTTCACTCGCCACGTCCCGTTCTTCGGTCTCTACTATGGCCGAGCAGGTGCGCGCGGGAGGACTGCATCATCTCCTCCGCCGATTGGGTGACCTTGGCCGTTTTTATCGCGGCGAGATAGCTGTTCGGTGCATCAGCCTCGGTGTTCGGTACGTTTTGAGCCTCGGTGAAATCGGTATGCCGGTCGAAATAAGCTGCCTTAATGCTTTTGATATCATCCATCTGGTGCGATGGCGGGGTGATATCATCCATCTGGTGCGATGGCGGGGCGGTTTTTCTCTCGTTGGCGATTTCTTTAAAGGCTTCGTTCACAAGCCGACCACGCTCGGAAGCTTGCCCTCGCATGGATTCGATCTCCGATTGTATGTCCTTAGGAGCGCTCTCGTGGAGACGTGCCAAGGCAAGCGCGCCCTGTTTCCGGACATCCAGAGTGACATCTTCCTCAAGGATGATGGCTGCGAATTGGGCCGTAACCCATTTGTGATCATCAATCAGCGATGCGGCGTTTATGGAGAGCGTGCGAATAATCTTTACCTGATTGTCGATCTCCATGTCGTCCGCATGATCTATCATCAGATCCGCAATGACACGGCTTGAAGCGGCAGACGGGTTGTGATCGCAGATCGAAGTGCAAAGAGAGTGTGCGAGAGCGGAGCTGACGTTTGTACCGCCCAGAGCAAACGCTCTGTCCTCCGACCTCATGTCTTGCCATCGTTTAGCAAGAGCGATTGCTGCGAAATCGCTCGTGCTTGTCTCGCCATCTCCCGGCCGGCCGAACTGGCATGCCGCATCCGCATCCATAACAAGTAATTGTCTTTCGTCGAAAAGTTTGTCCCGATCTGCAATTTTGGAATAGCCGGCCATTCGGATAGCCGGCGTATGGATTGATATTATGTTGCTGAGTATCTCTGCCCGCTCCTTCGGCGACCGGGCGTCGAGAACCGGCATCATGATGTCGAGTTGTTCTACAATCGAGTGCTTGCCGCTTGTTTCTGCAAGTCCTGGATGTTTCATGGAAAATTGTTTGTTGGGATAGGCCCTATCCACCGCGCGATCGGATATGGCGCGATGTCCCTTGAGATGCGTCCTGAAAGAGTTCAGTCGTCCGACCCTAGTTGCGTCAAGCATGGATTTATTGACCTGCGATAGAGCAAAGAGAGCTTCTTGTGCTTGCCAGGTGGTGCCTTCTCTTGCGGCGTCCGAGACAACAGAGAGTGCGATTTCCGCCGTGAGTTCGCGCGGCAGGCGCTGCAGTGGCGAAGACTTGCTATTCTTTTCCGGGATTGCCTGATCGTTGTTTGCCACCGCTAGTCCTTCAACTTAATTGAAAACATTAGGATGGGGTGTCTTCTATGAAATTCAAATATATTTTAATTTCAAACGAAATAATTATTTTGCATAAGGTAAATATTCTATTTTCCACATGATATTTATCCATGTTTCATTTGAAATGTATATTTGGTTGCGAATTGAACATATCTGGCGTGATTGTCGGCGTCTTGACATCAACGATATTCGCAGAGGCAATAATGAATATTGTGTTTTATGCGACCACCACGCTTGTCCTAATGGCAGCCACTGCGGCGGGTGCCGCCGACCTTCCCGGACCGCCAGCCATTCCTTCCGTTCCGCCTTTCATCGAAGAAACGCCGACGCTGCGTTGGGCCGGACCCTATATCGGCCTTCATGGCGGCGGCAGCTGGGCTCATGCGACGATCAATGGCTGCGAATGCGGAGATTTCGATGGTCGACGGGTGGGCGGCTTCGTAGGCTACAACTGGACGCACTCCAGCGGTTTTATCGTCGGCATCGAAGGCGACCTCAACTATGAATGGAACGAGGATTCGTTCGGCGCCGCCAATGTCGGAACGGACCTCTCAGGCTCAGTGCGGCTGCGTGTCGGAGAAGAACTCGGCGGCCTCCTTCCTTATGTGGCCGCAGGCTGGGCTGCGACGAACGCCTATGTCGAAAATCCCAACGATAGTGACGTCGCCAACGGCTGGACGGTAGGCGCTGGTATCGACTGGGCAGCGACGGAATCAACATTTATCCGGCTGGAATACCGCTACAACAATTACTCAGCGGCCAATCTCGCCGGCGTAGACGTCGAATTCGAACAAGACATCATCAACATCGGCATCGCCCGCAAATTCTAGCACCTATTCAGTTGAGTATGTACCAACGGCGCGTTATCGCGCGGATGTATGAGAAGAGAATCAGTCAGGCCGAGATCGCCCGCACCCTACACCGGGACCGCTCGACGATCTTCGGAGAGATCAGAGGCAATACCTTCGTCTATCGGGAGATGTCAGACCTCAATGGCTCGGCGTGTGAACGACGCGCCAAGCTGCGGAGGCTTTTGCATCTCTTGCGCGTACGCGGACCTGAACCGCTCCGGGATTGCCGGAGACCCAACTCGTGAGAAGGAGGGTCTATGAGAAGCAAGACGTCGAACAAATTCTCCCCCTGAAGTCCGTGCCGTGCGAATGATGACGGAACACGAAGCAGAGTAGCCGTCGCGTGGGCTGCTGTTTCCTCGATCGCCGCCAAGATCGGCTGCGCGGCGCATACGCTTAATGAGTAGGTGAAGAAGGCCGAGGTCGACAGCGGTTATATCGTCGGCATCGAAGGAGACCTCAACTATGAGAATGGAACGAGGATTCGTTCGGCGCCGCCAATGTCGGAACGGACCTCTCAGGCTCGGTGCGGCTACGTGTCGGAGAAGAACTCGGCGGCCTCCTTCCTTATGTGGCCGCAGGCTGGGCTGCGATGAACGCCTATGTCGAAAATCCCGAGTTTCCCCCGTCCAGCCAACATGCGATAGCGAGCTGTCAGTCGACTCTGAGCCTTCCATGCGATCTCTCGAACTTTCGATGGAGCCCCGCTCCATGGGGTAGAGTTTCCTTGTGCCGACCCTCGGCGGATGCCTATAGGTCCATGCGCTCTCGACCAGCATGTGCCGGACTCGACCGTTATCAGCCTTGGTGATTGCGCCCCGTCTGACCGTCTCGCCCGTGGATCGCTCACCCGGAACCAAACCGAGATACCCCATCAGTTGGCGAGGGCTTTCAAATCGGGTCACGTCACCGACTTCCCTGCGAAGGTGACGGCGACAATCAGATCCACACCTCGCAGGGTCTGGAGCGCTCGAACAACAGAGGCGAGAGACCAGTTCGGGACGAACTCCTCGATCACCTTCTCCAATCGTTCGACGCGCTCTTTCGAGACGCGTACCGCCTCGACCATTTCCTGCAGTGCTATCTGATGTGCCGGATGATCGAACTGCTGCTCCTGAAGCCAGCGCAGGTATCGCATTGTCCAGCCCTTCTTGCGTGGATATGCGACCATGCTTGAGCATGAAGGCGCTTACTTGTTGCCGGTGAATCCGCAATGTCTCAACAGCAGCAGCTCGAGCACAAGAGCATCTCGACGGTCGTCTTGACGCGGTCACCAGGCTTTCTCGGGATCAGCGACGGAGCGACAACCATGCAGTCATGGCCCAGCGACTTGATGAGCCGGTGGAGGCCGTAAGCCGTGGGGCTGGCCTCGTAGCAGAAATGCACGTGATCAAACTTTGCGGCTATACGCTGGATAATGCGGCGCATGCTGGCATCCGATCCCTCAACCTCGCCGACATAACGGATCTCTCCGTTCCGGCCAGATTCAGCAATCGCAATTGCATTCTTCAGCTTGGCAACATCGATTCCGACAAAAGCTTCTCTATAATCTGCCACGGCTCGTCCTCCTCCGGCCATTTGCGTCGGTGCCCGTCATGCCAAGGCGGCGCTCGACATGGCCGCCAACAAAACCGATGCCAATGACGCCGATGGGCTCGCGCACCTAGCGGAGTCGGTTTCTTCCGCGAAGTCCGAGTAAAGTCCTTCGACAGCATGCTTTCTCGGACATTGGTCGCGGCTCGCACGAAACTCATGCGAACGACACTGGATCTGGCGAACCGGCTCGAGGATTGATGAAAACGTTCGGCCTTATCGTTCCGTGCAGTATGGGTGGCAAGTCTGAGGTGCATGTTCGCTCCCTCCTGGCCGACAACGCCGGCCTTTCGAGGATAATCCTGCCCTTAGTCGAAGCGTGGCGTAGTCTGCGCCTCCAGGTGGCTAGGTTGGGGAAGCAGCTCCTCGCCGAAGCACGTAGAAACCAGCAATGTCAGTTGCTGATGTCGATCCCCGGCGTTGGCGCGATCACAGCTACTGCCTACCTAACTGCCGTCGAGGATCCCGCGAACTTCAAGCGATCGCGCTCGGTAGGCGCATGGCTGGGGCTGACGACGCGGCGCTATCAGTCAGGCGAAGTAGATTATGACGGCCATATCTCCCGACGCGGTGACACTCATGTGCGTTCGCTTCTCTACGAAGCGGCGGTGGTGATCCTGACCCGCAGCCGGGCCGACAGCGATCTGCGTAGATGGGGTATAAAACTACGCGAGAAGATTGGCTTCAAACGCTCCGCGGTCGCTGTCGCCCGCAAACTCGCCGTCATCATGCATGCGATGCTGCGCTCCGGTGAGCTCTTCAACAGGGCGACAGCCACCATCTAACTCTCGAGCTCCGTAACGCCTATGGCGTGAAGAGGCGTCCCTGCCGTGACCGAGGCTGGTCCATTCCGTTAAGACCGTTCCACCACGAGTTTGCTCGGAGCGTGCGAGACATACATTGGAAGGACCGTCCCGCGAAGCACCATAATGCGGCAACCCATGTCGGCCGCGTCGACGACCATGCTCTCGGCAAACAGCCTTCTGCACCCAAAAGGCGCTTGCAAATCTCGCTATTAGACGACGGATTTACCCCGGTAAAGCATCACTACATCCCGGAGTTCCTTCTCGCTCAGTGGGCGGTGAAAACAGCAAACTCTGGCATTTACTGCGCCCAATCCCCGACGAGATCGCTACCGAACTCGTGGTGCCCGCCGAGATCGACTACGAAAAGGGCCTTTATGCGCCACCCGGCCTTCCGCTGAAAAGCCTCGGCAAACCGAGCAACATTTCACCTCCCCGCTCGACGCCCAAGCCGCGCGAGGTGTCCAGCTCCTGCGTCAGGGCAGACGCATCTCATGCCCCAGAAGGAGCAGCGCCTTGCCGGATACGCTCCTCCATCAAGACCTTACGCTCCAGGACAATACGGCGGAGATCTTCTTCATCAGGCGTAGGCACCGGCAGCATCGGGCCGACCCGCGGCCCTCCGCGCCTGAAGGCGAGCAACGCTGGATCAGCGTCTCCCATCGAGCCTGTCCGCCTCGCTCGCCGTCGCCAGCGTGATGTTGATATCGCAGCTGCGTCGACGACATGGCTGTTGTAACCTTCACTTGTCGCCGCCTGATGTCACGTGTCGGCGCCCGCGCTTCACGTCGTGCTCCTACAACGGCACGAAGTGGCTGTCACGTCGTTACCGGCCGAACAATCGGGTTCCCGGGTCATGGACACGTCAAAGGGATCGTATTGCCCCTCCAGCCTCCCAAGCCGGTCGCGCTCTGGAAAGAACGCGCCAAGCATGGGGAAATAATCATGCAAGGCGAACATGCTGATCCCTTGGGGCGACAATTGCCGTTCGGTCCCGGGCATAAAAACAACAACAGCACTTGCCGCGGCTTGCTCCCAAATAGTGGCTTGGCCGTCGGATGCCATGAAAATCCGTTTCGATGGCAGGATAAAGACGACTGTAGTTATCTTCCAGCTTTTTCGGCTTCGCCTTCCCGTCGCTTCGCTCGAGGGAGTGCATGCACACGGCTTTCCGAAAAAGCTTTCGATAACTACAGTCGTCTTTATCGGTGCTGAATTTAGGTTCGGAACTCGTTAAGTCAGAGCCAGAAGATGACGATTGCTGCAATGCATATGCTTGAGAAGAAGGCATGAGCGCAGCGGTCGTATCGGGTGTGAATTCGCCGCCAGTCCTTCAGGCCGGAGGAAATGTCCCGAGATCATCCGGCAGCTGACATGCAACCCCTGGCTTGACTACACGTTTCACTCCCAGGCCGCATGATGCACAGCTTAGCGCCCGTAAGCTGACGTGCTATGTCAGCTGAGCGATTTATCGGCGGCCACCACTATTAAATGGATACCTCCACCTCGTCTCGCCGAAATCTCTGCCAGCTAAATCGCATCGTTTCATCAACTTTCACAATGTCCGTGGATCGTTACGAAGCCAATACTTCCAGGCCGCGTGATCCGCCTGTCACAATCGAAAACTCTCCAACTGAAGTTAATTCCGCTGAGGATGCGGCAGAGACTGTATCCCAACTCAACAGTCCGACCAGGTCGCCAACGCCCTCCATCCTCACGGAGAATGACGATCAAAATAATCCCTTTCATCCTCGCTATACCGGGCCGCCCCTGTCCGCATACCATGCAGCATATCGAGAATGGCACGCTAGACAACAAACTCGTCATCATCACTATCTCGATCAGTGGCCCGATGCGATGTACACGGGTTTTCCTGCCGCAGGTTCTCTAATTTCTGAGGCGACATGCACCTATTGCGCCGCCGGAGGCCTCGGATACTGCCAATGCGCACGAAGGTTGACGGTTCGTCATCCGCCGCCGCCTTCCAGAGCCGACGAGCAGGATCCGCGTGCGCAGCAAGTGAACGCCCAAATTGCGGTTTACGGCAACAACACGACCATTGTTTATGGGGCAGATCGGCCGCCAAACACTACAACGCGACCTGACGCTGACAGGCAGAGGCTGCCTGTGACCAGAGACGACGACGAGGATCTTTGCTACCCGGAGGAGGATGCCGGGGGACTATTCTTTTTTCTCTTTGGCAAAGCACAACCTGAACAACAGGCTTAGGAATTTAGATTATCAATTGTACCTAAGACCGTCTCCGAAATTTCCATGATCCTTTGTTCTACTCTAAAATACCGTGACCATCCTCACGACAGATTATCTGGATTACATGTTTACGGAAAGCAATGTTTCGGGAACCGCAAGTATTATATTTTTTTGGGGCACCAGGCCATTTTCTGTTCCCTGACTATTGATTTCATGTCCGGTCACGGCGCCACCCGTAACCGGTTTTTTATGTGGTAAAAAGGCAACCCGACAAAGAAAACCCTGTTTCAATTCCTCCCGCGTATGCAGCCTTCCTCAGCAGGTCTACCGCCAAATCCATGAACACACCCGACTACCCCTTATGGGGCGGCTGAAGCTCGTTCAAGGGATATTCATGGGTCATGACTTTGTAGGTCGGCTTTCCCTTCTCGTCGATGTGAGCGTCATAGGAGATCGCATCCCAGCACCTGTCCGCAACGACCAAGGGAAACACGAAGCCCTCTTGCTGAAGCTGGCCGACGGTGGCCTGATCCTTGCACAGGTCGCGGAGTTTACCCCATGGATCCAAACCGTTGCCCTCAAACCTGAACTTGTAATATATTTCACCCTCGCAGACATCCGGCCCTCGTATAAGTCCTCTGAACACGATACCCCGATTACGACGACTGAGGTCGTGAAAGATTTCAATCGTCGCGGCATCGTCCCGCATGGCGCCCAGCAGGACGGGGTCCACTACCGGCTTCCCCTGCACGTCTACCGCCGTGTCATTGGCGGGATCGTAGCGTATTCCGGTTGTGTAGATGGGCATTCCAAGCGCGAAGGTAGTGAGAGAAGGATGAGCGAGGAAACCGTCTGCCCAGGCAATGCCGCTTTTGACGAGGTTGTGATAGGTTCTGGTGACTGGCGGGGCTCGTTCCTTCTCGGCGCGCTTGGCAGCGTTTTTGATGATCGGCCCGACGCGCACGACAGGTAGGAGCTTGACCTCGTTCACGTTGTCGGACGGATCCTCATCCTGAATTTTCCGCCAAAGAACGTCTGCGTCTGGGATCGTGTAAGGGTAAAACTCCACGATGGTGTGCGGCAACAGGTGAGGCCGATGGCTGAGCTGCGCGATGAATGGCGCGATATCATCATTTTTCAGGTCTGGGAGGAACGCTGGAAGTTTTGGTCTGTGAAGGGCTGCGAACGAATTCTGAAGCATTTCCATCATCCAGAAAACGTCGGGCAACTGTGAAACCAGTTAGTTCCGTGGATACCGAGGGGGGAGCGCATGCCTACCCATTCGTCGGTTAGGTGAAAACGGTCGGTGAATTCACCATCTACGATTTCCTTGACGATGATCGGGCGACCGATGACCTCTTCCGGCGTGAGCTCGCTCCACCGCTTGGCCAGTCCGATCGTGCGCTCTGCGGTCTCGTCATGACTGAGGACAAAAGTCGTCGCCTCTCCATGCTGCCGGGAAAGTTGCATGACATCCGGTTCGGCGAGCAGGGCGCTCAACAGGAAGGCTATGAAGAACGCTCCTGTCGTGTTCTCGGGATGAAGGGCAGGTTCGTAAACTCCGCGGTGGGCTGCATATTGAGGCCGAGATTTAGCCGTGATTGCGTCCAGCCCCTCACCGATGGTGCGTTCGGAAAAAATGTCAGCGATCGTTAAACCCTTGGGGACCTGCAACTCGATGTCGGTGGGACGCCAGCGGCTCTCTGAGACTGGGATGCAGTTCGGGTTCGCTTCCAGCTCCTATGTAGCCAGTTAGCTTGAAACGAACATCTGGCCTGGCAATCTTACCGCGCGCCATGTCTTGTAACGCTCCTCGATCTCTGGAGATGGAAAGGGGAACGTCGGGACATGAATATCCCTCAAGTTGATCGTGAGTTCGGATTGGGTACGGAGTGCCTTCAGCAGGCCTTCGTTTCCCTTGATGGGGTCAACCTTGGCGGTGGATTTGACTGGCGGGGCCATTTGTGCATTGGACCGGACAAAGAGATGTTTTGTTGATCCTAGAGGGTAGGATGAAGAAGGTGAGTTCAGGCGCGAGGGAAGCGGGTTTTATAGATGACGGCACGGCTCGATCAGGGAGGGAATGGACGGAGGGGTCGGGAAGCAGAAAAAGATGGGCATGCGGTTTGACCCTGAAAACAAAGCGCTGTGCCGCTTGCGAAATCGGCTTGCGTCATCAGGTGGCGGCGCGCTTACGTGTCGAAGGATGACACAGGGCTTGCAGATACGAGCGCCACGGCATAGTTGGGGCCTTGGCTGCAGGGTTGGCGCTTCAACTGGCCACGTTAGGTTGACGGCTATTGGAGCACGGGCTCATTCCACGCCGCACCATCACCGCGGCGCTCAGGCTATATGCGGAGATACATCTTCATCCTACGGCCAATCGACTGTCTGTCACGGATGCCTCGGGACGAGTGATTTTTTCGGCTCACGCCAACTGCGCTCTCGCCTACCCAAATCTATTCAAGTTTTGAGCCTCCCCTTTTCTACAACACGCTAATGTACAATGGAGTGGAGATTTTTTCGCAAAAGACAAACACAATCCTCACAAGACCTTCAGCTCGCTCCCTAACCTGAGAGGCGCTCAGCCATTCCCACGCAACCAATCCATACGAAGATCAAGAATAGCACACCTATCGCTTCACGCACGACCATAGCCAGAAAAATGGAAACCAGATGATGTAAACCGTCAGCGATGCGCCCGACACCTCGTAAAGCCAGACCAGCACAGGTACGATGTCGTTCGAGAACACAGACTTGATGAACGCAAGTGGCACTCCCACGGCAACCCTGTTTCCCATCGGTTCGAGGAACTGTCCTTCCGTCACGAGATTGGAAATTCCCATGACGAGAAACGACGGAATCGAACCGATAACGAGCACGGAGGTTTTCGAAGCTAGAGACCTTGGCGAGATCAGGCCATTGCGAACGTCCCGCATCTGCTCGGAAATGACCCAGGATAGTTTGCTGACCTGATCCATAATGACCGCAAGCTGGTTGTGAAAGAAACCAATCTGGGCAAGCATGAATAGGAAAACGATGATCGGATAGACACGCTTGCTGCTTCGCGCGTACATCTCCTGCGGAGCAGCATGTTCAGGGAGAGGGGGAGCGCAATGTGCGACAATCCGTTGCAGGCACCCGAGATGCTCGACAACCAGATCATATTTCCTCATTGTCATCGCGCTGCATTTCACCCCGTCGCGCTGCAACAGCAGGTTCTCCAGGTTTTGGTTGATACGCTCTCCGTAAGTGCGCAGGGTAGCCTTTTGCGCATCATCGATCTCGACCGACTTCGCAAGGATGCGGGCGAGAGAGCGATGGTTCAGGTAGCGCGGCGCGCCTGTCACGCCGAAGAGTATGGTTGCGGAAAGCATCGTCAGCAGAAATTGTAGCCAGATCTCGTGCCGCCGGGAGCGGACCGCGTCGGAGAAGAACAGGCATAGAACCATTCCAGGGGGCAGGTTCTGAAGAAACCTGAACTTCCAGACGTGAACGTTGAGGTCCCACGTGGCAGAGCCGTAGACTACGGCGAGCACTATCATGCAGAGCGAGCGAGGGACCGCAGTCAAGGCGCCGACGACAAAAACCCATTCTTGCTGAAAGACGCCGGGAATGACGGGCGCGGCGAGAGAGGTGAAGAGAATGAGAAATGCCAGGATGCGAAAGGGAATTGAGATGCCGTTTTCGAAGCTTTGAAGTTCGTGGACGGCCTTGGAGCCGTGGCAGTCCAAGGCGTCCCTGATGTCTTCGGGCAGGGTGGCAACGATCTGCATGACCCTGCCATCAGCTTCTCCAACAGATGGATCGTTCCGGCCCGTTGGCTTGCGAACCGCAGCAAGACTGTTTGTCAGGGCCAAACGTCCCTCAGCACTTTCCTGAAAAAGGTGGTCATCGTTGAAGGAGGAGATGTCCTCCTTGAGACTGCTTCCTTCCCACCATTCGAGGAAGAAGTTTCTGGTGAAAACCCCTTTGAGGAATTGAGGTTGCTGCCGCCAGAAGCTCAACTGCTTGGCCCAGGCCGCGCCGAAGCCGGTGGGTTGGACAGTCTCGGGTTGATGGGAAAGAGCCGAAAGGGGATCAACGTCTTCAGCGGGGTGCGCCATAATCGAGAGAGAGAAAAGAGTGCAGAGAGACTAGGGAACAAGGGGATGCGGTTGAGGAGGAAAGAACGGAACATCAGGCAGGCAGGGCGGGGGGCGCCTTCTTATAGTTCTGGCTGCCTTGCAAGCAGCGCAAGGAAGCGGGGAGGTCCGGATGAGGGCTTGGTGCGGTTGCCTGGAGCTGCGCCCCCTTTGCGAGAGAGGTGACATGGGTGATGACGTGTCTCCGCTTCACTGGACGCCACCTCGGGCTCGCGAAATTGCCGCAACACGCCAAGGCTCGTATCCGGATCGGGCTGGCGCGAAATTGGATTTTGCAGGATATAGGGAAGTGTAAAGTTCGGATGTTCGGGTAATTGTGCAGATGTTCAATTGTTACTTTGTCCATTTGAAGCGCGCGCCCTATCCCGCCCCTGCTTCTAAAGCAGAGTCGCCTTGAAAGGCAGAGCAGCAGCGCCGATCGCCGAAGGATTGCCGGAAAGATCCGAGACGATGAGCTTGGCGATCGGCCGGCTTACCCCGTAGCGGGGAACGTGCGCAATCTTTGTCCCGGTGACGAACATCTCCGCCAGCCTGGGCGGAATTTGTCCGCCGAAAACGATGGCTTGCGGATCAATAATAGAGCAAATCGCATTGATGATCCGGTTGTAGACGGGAAGGACATCCTCCACCCATTCTGCAACGCCTTCCCAGGACGGATCGAAGCTCTTTCGCAGATGTCCGACGGAAGACAGGTGAATGCCGTGTTGTGCCAGGTGGCGGATTAGGTTCTGCAGCGCGGGGCGGCGATTGTCCTCGTGTTCCTCATAAATGCCGCTGAATTCGCCCGCATTTCCAAACGAGCCTGTGACGAGTTCGCCGGCGATGATCAAAGCGCCGCCGAAGCCATAGTTGAAAGACAGATAGCAGAAGTCCGGCACATGGCGCCCGACGCCCAGCATGGCTTCGCAGATCGCTGCGGTGTTGGCAGCGTTCTCCGTCCAGACAGGCGCATCCAGGCGGCTGCTCAGCAGCGGCTCGAGCTGGATCAGCGACCAGTCCTGCAGGGGTATGGGTGCGTTGAATGCCGTTCCCTCGACACGATAGCCGGCGATGGCAAAACCCACGCCCAGAAGATTGGCCCGATCGAGCCCGTGTTCCCGGAGCATCTTTTCAATAAGCGCCGAGACCTGATCCAGCGAGGCGTCGCGCGTCTTGCCGACGATGTCTATCTCGGCTGTTTCGTGCCGGCCTGAAAGCCGCATGACGGTAACGCCGATCTGGTCCGTATTGACGGATATACCGATCGTAAACGCCCAGTCTTCGCTCAGCGACAGGGTGGGACTGGGCTGCCCTCGGCCGGCCGCCGGCTTCGGCGGGCCTAGACTGACAATGCCGCGCGCGGAAAGATTATCGATCGTCTTATGCAGCGCTTGCTGTGTGTAGGGCAGGCGCGAGGCGAGTTCGGCCCTGGAGATCAAAGGCTGTTTCCAGAGTTCACGCAGGATCAGGCGTTCGTTGCCGGAGGCAATGGACTCATCTGAGTGGAGGCGCATGAAGCGCCGCATGATTGGCTTGAGAGGGCGTTGCGGGATCATCGAGATTTCAACAATCTGGTTGTTTAATGCAGGACCATATAACGCATTTTATAACGACCGCACGAAAATTTCCTGCAAAATCCGATCTAACCGTCATGGAGATGTCACAACGATGTTGTAATAATTCCCGTAATGTCAAATTGTAACGCGAGGGAATAACAATGCCGTTCCGTGCCTCCATATCGATGCTGGCCTTGCTGGTGTCTCCCTGCGCAGCCTCTGCTGCCGACATCGAGTTCTGGTATGGCAACATCGGGACCGCCGAAAAAGCCATCGTGGCTGCCTGCGGCGCCTTCAACGCCGCGCAGCAGGCGCACAGCGTTACCTGCGTCGGACAGGGCGGTTACGAGCCTACAATGCAGAAGGCAATCGCGGCCTACAGATCTGGCAAGCACCCGGTGCTGATCCAGTTCTTCGACGCCGGCACGCTCGATCTCATGCTGTCGGACGCGGTCGTGCCGGTCGAGCAGGCCATGCCCGAAGTGAACTGGAAAGATTACCTGGCTGGCGCCCGGTCGTTCTATGCGACTTCCAAGGGGGAGCTCTACTCCCAGCCCTACAATGGTACGACGCTGGTCTTCTACGGCAATGCCGAGCTTCTTGCAAAAGCTCGGATCGACAAGCTACCGGAGACCTATGAGGAGCTTGCGGCCGTTGCCCGCAAGCTTAAGGATGCCGGGGTCGAATGCCCTATCACGACGGACGGCCATCCCTGGCGTGTCTTGGAGCAGGTCGCCGCGCGCCATAGCGTGCCGATTGCATCCAGGCACAACGGATATGACGGCCTCGACGCCGAATACACGTTCAACAGAGGTCTGATAGCCGAACACCTCGAAAACCTGCTCAGATGGCGGCAGGAGGGTCTCGTCAAGCTAGACCAGGATACCCGGACAGGCAAATACACAGCGGCCTTCAATTCCGGCGAGTGCGCACTTATGGAAGCGTCCAGCGGTCTCTATGTCGATGCCTTCAAAGCGCTGGGCGACAAGGTCATGGTTGCCCAAGCACCGATGTACGAGGGACACAAACGCTACAACACGCTTATCGGCGGGGCCTCGATCTGGCTAATGAAGGGGCATGACGAGGACAGGATCGAAGCTGCCCGGGCGTTCCTCGACTTTATTCGCAGGGACGATCAACAGATCGAATTCACCCGCGCCACAGGCAATCTTCCGGTAACGCGGTCCGCGCTCGAATTGTTACAATCATCCGACAAGACCAGGGAAACCGAATTCGCCACGGTCGATGCGGGGGTCCGGTCGCTAAGCGCCGAATCCACGGACGACAGCCGCGGTATACGTCTCGGCTTCTACATGCAGTTCCGCGAGATCTTCCAGGAAGAAACGCAAAAGGCCTTTGCCGGCGATCAGTCGATGTCGCAAGCTCTTGATCTTGCCGTCGCCAGGGGCAACGAGCTCCTGCGTCGCTTTGAGAAGACCTACAGCAATGTGACGCTCCCCTGAAAAGCCCTTCGCCATTTGCTGCCGAAGGTCTCAACAAGCGAATTGCCATGAAACAGACCTATTACACCTCGGGGTGGCACTATGCCTTGCTTGTGTCCCCCATTATCTTCCTGATCGGCCTCTTCTTCTATGTTCCGGTCGGGCTCGCCTTCTTCTGGTCGTTCTTTCTCGAGCGGCCATTCGGAGGCGGATCGGAATTCATCGGCTTTGCCAACTACGCCCGACTGCTCGGCGACACGACATTCTGGTCAGCGCTCCACCTTTCGGGGATCTTCATGCTGCTGGCCGCCGGCTTCGGCGTCGCCATTGCCCTGATACTGGCGCTTGCGGCGGATCGAGACCTGCGGCTCAGCGGCGCGGCGCGCAACATCATCCTCTGGCCGAAGGCGATCGCCGGCGCATCGATCGGGGTGGTGTTCACCTTCATCTTCAATCCGCATCTCGGCCTTCTTGCGCCGCTGAGCACTCTGTTTCCAGGCGTGTGGAACCCGCGAATGGACGGAACGCAGGCATTTCTGATGCTGGTGGTGGCGCAGGTCTGGCACGGACTGCCGTTTAATTTCATCATCCTTCTGGCCGGGCTGCAGTCCCTGCCCGACACGCTAATCAAGGCGGCCGCGGTCGATGGCGCCGGGCCATGGCGGCGCATTCTCGACATCCAGATCCCCTTGATCACGCCGCAGCTGTTTCTCGCTTTCGTGCTGGAATTCGTCGGCACGCTCGTTGATGTGTTCGGGCTGATCGACACAATGACGCAGGGCGGTCCGGGTGGCTCCACCACATTCCTGATCTACAAGATCTACAAAGACGGGTTCGTGGCCTATGACCTATCGGGCGCGGCGACCCAGACCGTCCTCCTGATGATTTTCGTGATCGCGATGGTGCTTCTACAGTTCCGGCTTGAGAAGCGCGTGAGATACGAACGGTAGCGCCATGATCGATGGAACATCAAGCATCAACCGTGTGGCGACAGTCGTTCTGCTCTTTGGGATCGTGTTCATCCTCGGACCGGTGGCCGTCGCCATAGTCACGGCGACGCAATCATTCGAGCAGTTCATCGCCAATGGTGGCATCAGCATCACCATCGGCGGCAGCTTCATCAATAACCTCGGCCACATCGTCACCGAGACCCGGCTACCACAGCAATTGCTGAACTCTGTCGTCGTCGCAATCCTCGTGGCGGGCGTCAAATGCTCGTTCGCCTTCACGGCGACCTTTGCACTGGTTTTCTTCGAATCGCGGTGGAACAAGGTGATCTTCGCGCTCACCGTCGCCACGGTGATGCTGCCGCTGGAGCTGATCGTGATCACCACCTACCAGATCGTCTCTAACATCGCGATGCCGCTGAACTGGATTCTCGATCTGACTGGGCTCGGCTGGGTAGCCGAGCGCATGACGGGCACGCGGCCCTATATCGAGTGGAACCTGCTGGGCAGCTATGTCGGGATTGCGGCGCCGATCGCAACTGCGAGTACCTCCGTCTTTGTCTATCGGCAGTTCTTCCTGTCCTTGCCGAAGGATCTGTCTCGCGCCGCCGCCATGGACGGGGCCGGGCCGATCCGCTTTATGATAGACATCCTGCTGCCGCTCTCGCGTACGCCACTGGTCGCGACATTCCTGTTCTGGTTCATCGGCGCCTGGACGAGCTATCTCTGGCCCCTTGTCGCGGCTACCACCCCGGACGCGCAGACCGCAATCGTCGGCCTGGCGAAGCTTTCGACCTACGAGCCCGACAGGACGCCGGACGTTCCTGTGCTGATGGCAGGCGCGCTCTTCGTATCTTTCCTGCCTGTCGTCCTGATCGCGGCGCTGCAAGGGCTAATCGTCCGGGGCATGAATCTTTCGGAGAAATGACCGTGACGAAGAATGCAATCGTACTCGACGGACTTTCCAAGCGCTTTGGCTCGACGGACGTTATCCGCAACCTGTCAGCCTCGATCGCGGAGCGCGAGTTCATCGTGGTCCTCGGTTCCTCGGGGTGCGGAAAATCGACGCTGCTCAACGTGATCGCGGGTCTCGAACGCTTGAGCGGGGGCCGCATACTGGTCGATGGGCAAGAGGTGCAGGACAGGGAGCCGAAGGATCGCGGTTGCGCCATGGTGTTTCAGAACTATGCCCTCTATCCGCATATGAGTGTGGCGGACAACATCGGCTATGCGCTGAAGGTGGCCGGCGTGCCCGTTCCCGAACGTCGAAAACGCATCGAGGCCGCAGCGAGGACGGTCAACCTCGGCGACTTCCTCGAACGACGGCCCTCGGAACTTTCCGGGGGCCAGAGGCAGCGCGTCGCGATCGCCCGCGCCATTGTCAGGGAGCCGAAGGTGCTTCTGTTCGACGAGCCCCTTTCCAACCTCGATGCGAAGCTGCGATACGACACCCGCATGGAACTGGCGCAATTGCATCGCCGGATCGGAGCGACCAGCATCTTCGTGACCCATGACCAAGTCGAGGCGATGACGCTCGCGGACCGGGTTATGCTGCTGAATGCCGGTCGCATCGAGCAGTTCGCGCCGCCGCATGAGCTTTACAATCGGCCCTGCTCGACGTTCGTCGCCGGCTTTATCGGATCGCCGGCAATGAACCTGTTCGCTGCCTCAGGCGACGGTCAGATGCTGCGGTTGCTTGATGGAACCGCGATCGCGCGACATGGCCACAAGGGCGAGGTGGTCGTCGGCATACGGCCGGAAAAGATAATCGCTGACGATGACGGCATACCGGCCGTCGTTCGTCATCACGAGGATCTCGGGTCGCATGCCGTCTTCTCGGTTAACTTCCTGTCTGGCCAGAAGGCGGTGTTTTCCACGTCGCTCGGGGCAAACACCGTGGCACCCGCAGCCGAACTGCGCCTGAGACTGCCTTCGCAGCATCTTCATCTCTTCGACAGTCAAACAGGTCGGCGCTTCGAGAACTGAGGCCGACGCCATTCCACCATCATGAACCGATTGGAGAAATCGCCTGATGCAATCACTTCGACCTGACGCCGTTGCCCATCTCACCGGCATGCTCTACAACGTCGCCCGACCGAATGGAATCGTCCTGCCGGGAACTGCGGGCAAGTTCTGGTCGGATGGGACGGTCCAGACTTGGCCCGGCAACACGTTCATCTGCCACCTCGATTCGGCGTCTGACGCATTTGCCGCAATTCGCGAGATGCAGGAAACAGCCAAACGCAGCGAGTTCAATCGGTTCTTCACCTTCCTGCCACCGTCGAGTTTCCACATGACGATATTGCAGGGAGTCACGGCGGCGTGCAGGCAGGGAGACGGCTGGCCGCAGGACGTGTCTGCGGGTGCGACGCGAGACACCATCAGTGCGGAGCTTCTTAAGCGCACCGCCGATCTGAGGCTTCCATCGTCGTTTCGTGTCCGTTTCATCGATCTTTTCGCGGGTAGCAGCCTGACCATCGCGGGGGCCGACGACGGCGAAGAAAAAAAGCTTCGGTCGGTTCGCAAGGCCATACGCGATGCGGCCCGCATCCCGCAGGCGGGGTTCGACGAATACGTCTTCCACATTTCCTATGCGTATCAGCTCGAATTTGTATCCGAAACGCTTGCGAGCGAAATCACGGCTTTCAGCATGGAACTGTCAAATCGATTCCGTGACCGGCTTGGTGAGATCGAGCTCGGACCAGTCGAGTTCTGCCACTTCGAAACCATGCATCATTACACGCCCATCCGTCTGTTCAGGTGATCGTCGACCATGAAAGCTTTCCTTCCCCAAGTCATCATTGATGGCTTGATCGACGCGGTGCGCGACACCGCAAGGCGTGAGATCATGCCGCGTTTCCGTAACCTGCGGCCGGGGGCGATAGATACCAAGTCGGCGCCCGACGATCTGGTGACGGAGGCCGACCGGGCTGCCGAGCGCGCAATTACCGATGCTGTCCGAGTTCTTCTGCCCGCGGCGCTGGTCGTGGGAGAGGAAGCCGCGTTCGAGACGCCCGGCCTCCTCGATGAACTGGCAACCGCTGAAATGGCAGTCATCGTCGATCCTGTGGATGGCACCTGGAATTTCGCAAACGGACTGGCCGTGTTCGGCGTCATACTAGCCGTCACGATCCGCGGCGAGACGGTCTTCGGCCTACTCTACGATCCGGTAATGGATGACTGGATCGTGGCCGAGCGCGGCAGGGGGGCTTGGTATTGCCGGCCGGGGAAGGCGCCAGTCCGCTGCCCTGGACCGTCCCGCAAACCGCTCGGTGAAAGTCATGGGGTTGTGCCGCTGTTCCTGTTTCCAAAAGAGCAGCAGGCCGGCATCGCCGCCTGTTTCCAGAAAATCAACCGCGTCTCCGCTTTGCGCTGTTCATGCCATGAATATCGCATGATGGCCCTCGGCTCCGTCGACTTCATCCTCTCGCCCATGGCGAAGCCGTGGGACCACGCCGCAGGACTCCTGGTCATCGAGGAGTGCGGCGGACAGGTTATCTCCGGTCAGCGCTGCGGGTACGCACCAGGATTTCCGCAAATGCCGCTCATTGCCTGCGGACATGGCGCCGAAGAGATACAGGCAATTTTCTTCCCTTGGACAGGTTCCCATTCCGGAACTGCACGTGGCAGTTGACCTCTCATCCTCATAAGGACACTACCTCTTCGTTTTCTGCCGGAGCAGGCGGCAAAGCGGCAAAAGTCACCGGGCAGCCAGCGGGAAAGAAGCTGCAGCCACCAGTCGCCACACGGGCGTCGCCGGGTACGGCTCAAGCTTCGAAAGAGTGAATGATGGACGACCTGAACCGATCGGCCTGCCGCCGGAGTGCGCTGGCGTGAATCAAAGTTCATCTCAACGGCAGCTTCCCACTGCTTTGTACGGATTGCAAAAGAAAAGGCTTGTTCCGATGAACCATTTTTGGTACACCTCGTTATGAAGAAAGTAGTCGATCGGCCCAAGAAGACAATCGTCGCGGAATTCTATCAGACGCCGAGAGGCAAGGAACCTGTTCGAGAATGGCTTAAAACCATGACGTTTGACGAGCGCAAAGCGATATCGACCGATGTTCGAACGACTGAGTATGGATGGCCTTTGGGGATGCCAACTTGCGATAGCTTTGGCGACGGCCTTTGGGAGGTTAGAACCAGTCTCAGTGATAAAATCGCAAGGGTGTTCTTCTACATGGAAGGATCGCGAATGATCCTTTTACACGGGATCATAAAGAAAGACCAGGTGCCACCGAAAGTCGACGTCGATACTGCACGGGATAGGAAACGAGAATCCGAACGAAGACTTGAGCAACTGAAGAAGAAAAAGGAGCGAAAAAAATGAGCGAAGATGACCTGATTAGCCCAATTGGTTCGAGCTTTGAGAGCTTCTTGGAAGAAGAGGGCATCCTTAACGAAGTTGATGAACTCGCCATCAAACGAGTTATTGCTTGGCAAATGGAACAGAACATCGCCAAGCGTGGAATGTCAAAGTCGGAATTCGCGGATGCGATGAAAACGAGCCGGACGCAGGTGAATCGCTTGCTTGATCCGGTGAACACGAGCATCTCGATGCACACCCTGTGCAGGGCAGCGGCCGTGTTCGGCAAAACGCTCCGTATCGAGTTCGTGGACAGGGAAGAGAAGCAACACATAGCTGCCTGATTGCCGAGTGCCAAAAACTGTTTGAAGGGCCGACTGCTCGCCAGTGGTCGGCCTTCAACTTTGGAGCCTCATGCTTGGCAATGGAGCATACTGGACGATCGCCACCTTTTGGCGGACGGAGTTCGAAAAATAGCGGCTAAGGGCGATTCCCCAGCAGCTTCCATAAAGACCTCGCGCGCGAAACTAGCACCGTCGCAATCTGGTCCGTTCGGTTCCATGACAATAGTGTGCCAGCCGTGCGGCGATGTTGGACCAGGCAAGTTGTTTGCGAGTTCGGGCATGGAGGTTTTCGGCCGCAAGCATTCTAGTGGTGAAGGTAGAAGACGATGCGTCGAGATGATCATCGCGCCGAATCTCACTAAACGATCGAGAATCTTGAAGCGGCACGACGCTTGACAACTGCTTGTCCGGCGTCAAGCGAAATACTGTTCCACCGAAGACTTCGCAGAAACATCAGATCGCCCCGCGCATCAAACGTCGGGCATTCCAGTTGCAGTCCCTTGTCGGAAGCCGTGAAATACTCCTTCGCCTAGACCGACGGCAGATCGGTCTCCGCCATCGGCAGCGGTAACGCGCTCTGCAGCTTCTTCGGAATTTCGAGAGACGGAAGCGTATTTCCGTCGTCGGCGGCCTGAGCGGCAGCGCCGATCAGGATCGGCGTCGCACTCAAACTCAGCATTCGCAGCACTTTTTTCATTTTCCTCCCTTTCCTCGATGCAGCCGACCGGCTGGATCAGCCGCCGATCAGCTTCAGGATTGCCGGAACACTCAGGATCGCGGCGTAATAGCCCATGAACTGCACACCGGTGTTCATGCCGAGCACCCGATAGAGAAGACCGCCGAGGAGGCCCACGGTAACGATGACAAGCAGTGCGAGCACACCGCCCTCCCAGAGGCCGATGACGAGGATGAGGCCAACGAAGGTCGCGATGATGGCTTCGTGGCTGATGTATTTGGCCACGAACGCTGCCGCGCTGCGGGCGTGGTTCATTGCGAAGGGGTAGGCGATGGCCGCGGCGATGACCACTGAAATCAGGCCCCAGATCAGGAACTCGGAAACCGACATCATCGTGTGCAGGTTATTGACGACCCCGGTCGCCGTATCGACCGTGAAGCGGGGCGGAGCGTTGAAGAGCGGCGCGGCGGGGCCTGCGGCAACCGGGCTGAGTGGCAGGCCGAATGCGATGAGCGGGATCAGGGCCTCGGCGATATAGGTTGATTCCGTGACACCGTTTCGGACGGCCAGGACGGACGTCAGCCGATGATACGCCTGTTTGATGCGCGCTCCGACGATTTCACCTGCGATAACGGTAATGGCTACGGGGCTGAAAACGAACGTGGCGCTGGTTATCGCGGCTGCTGCCGCCGTCGTCGCGACCTGGCTCCTGTCGAGCACCCGGAAGGGGTTTGGGAAATATCCGCCCCAGCTCTTGACGTCAGGCGCGAGCGTCGTCTGACGCGACACGCTGCGGTTCATGCGTTTCCGCTCGAGCGGAGATGCTGCGGAGAAGAGTTCTGCCACGAGCGGACCGACTGCGATGCCAAGGAAATAACTGACTCCAAGCTTGACATTGTGCGTAGCGGTGAACCCCTGCAGGGCGACGATTAGAAGCGTGAAAGGGATCAACGCGAGCGCGGAGGCCCAACGACCAGCGGAGAAGTAGGCGATGATGAGTGCGGCACCGATGAAGAGCCATGGAGCAGACGCCGTAATATAGGTTCCGAAAGGTGCCAGGATGACGGCGAACAGCACTGCGAGCGGAACGGCGATAAACGCGGAAATCACTGACCCGGCCAGCATCTTGCGCAGCGCCACATGCGGTGCCCCCAGATTGCGAAGCGAGGTGGCCTGCTGAAGAAGTGGCAGTGCCATGGTGTCCCCCGGAATGCCCAGAAGCGCAGTCGGCACTGCATGCGTCATATGCTTGGAAATCGCCGCACACATCCAGAAGGTAAATACCGCCGCCGGCGGGGCTCCCAGAAGAACGACGAGAAGCGTTACCGGAGCGATGGTCGTCGTCTCGTCGGTTCCCGAAATCAGGCCGATGGCGGAGAACAGGATTGCGCCCAGCAGCCCGAGGGAGAGGGCGAGAACTATTTCGTAAAGCAGACCGTCCATGTCACTCCCCCTGCCTGCCTGCGCCGCGGCGATCTTCGTAGTTCTTGAAGAGGTCGTAGAGCCCGACCTCGCGCATCTCCTGCACCACGACAGGCGGAAGATCCTCCACCCGGCCGATGGGGCCGCCCTCCTGCTCGAGCTGTTCCAGCACCTCGACTTGCCACGCGGTCTCTGTCTGAACCTGCTCGACCACCGTTCGCTTCGGCGGGAAGATGCGAGCGCAGATCGCTCCGCTGACGACGGAGCCGACAATGCCCCCGAGCATGGCAAGCGCCTTGCCAACGGCGGGCGTACCCGCCATGGGGGCGACCGTCGCAAGGGCGACGAAATACACCGCCAGGCTCCATATGGCGCCCATGATCATGGCCTTGGCGAGCTGAGGGCGAGAGACCACGTCTCCCCACACTTCGGCTAGCTGACCATGCGCGCCCGCGGCACGCGCAACATTCTGATCTGTCATCAATATCCTCCCAGGTTCCGGCCAAGTGGCCAGGCGACGGGCGAAGCTCCTCCTTCGCGGACCGCCAATTCCAGTTATTTCCTCAATTCGGCAAGTATTTCCTCAGCCCGCGCGGAGCGAACGTCATGATCCGCCGCAAGCCTGCGGGCGACCGTGTCAATCTCCTTACCCGTGGCTCCGGCACCGATTGCTATATTGCGGGCGTGCAGCGCCATGTGGCCGCGCTGGATGCCTTCGGTGGCGAGCGCCCGAAGGGCTGCCATGTTCTGTGCAAGTCCAACTGCGACGGTCACCTCGGCAAGCTCGACCGCGGATCCGACATTCAGGATCTGTAGTGCCGCCTGAGCCGCCGGATGCGTCTTCGTCGCTCCGCCGACGAGTCCAAGCGTCATCGGCATTTCGATGGTTCCGACGAGCGTTCCCTTGGCGCTGATTTCCCACGTCGAGAGTGATGTGTAGCGTCCCGAGCGTGCGGCATAGGCATGTGCACCCGCTTCGATAGCCCGCCAGTCGTTGCCCGTCGCCACGACAACCGGATCGACGCCATTCATGATCCCTTTATTGTGGGTGGCGGCGCGATAGGGATCGACGGCGGCGAATTCGTAAGCATCGACAATGCCCTCGATCATCCGGCGTCCGGAGAACTCTCTGGTGGCAAGTGCTTCCTCGGTCACCTCGATATGGGCACGCGCCAGACGCAGGTCCGCCAGATTGGAAAGGATGCGCAGCCGGACTTCTCCGCCAGTGATGCGCTCGACGATCGGTGCGACCGCTTCCGCCATGGTGTTGACGGTATTCGCTCCCATAGCGTCGCGGACGTCGACCAGCAGATGGAGCACGACCATCGAGCCGCGGGACGTCGCCGGGAAAACATGGACCTCGATGTCGCGGCATCCGCCCCCGAATTTGACGAGGACCGGGTCCTTCGCATTCGCGGCCGATATGATTTCGTCCCGTGCGGCAAAGATGGCCAGCCGCGCGCCATAGGGATCCGTTATCCCGAGTAGTTGAACCTGCGCACGCATGATTGGTGCCGTCGACGATGTCTGAAACCCGCCGCAGCCGCGCACGATGCGAGCCATATAGGACGCCGCGGCAACGACGGAAGGTTCCTCGACGGCCATCGGCACGAGGTAGTCCTGACCGTTGATCAGAAAGTTGGTCGCCACGCCAAGTGGGAGCTGGAAGGTGCCGATGACATTCTCGATCATGCCATTTGCGCGTTCGACAGGCAGGGCGTCCGGCGCACCAAGGACGGTTTGTGCCTGATCATCTATCTGAGCAGCTGCCGCGACCTGCTCCAACCGCTCCGCAGGAGACAGATTCCGCATATTCTCGATGCGCGACGTGACTGTCTTTTTTGTCAATGGCTCACTCCCAACCAAAACACTAAGCTTGCGTCGTCGCTAACTGTCCCACAATATGTCGGCTAATCAAGGGACAGTTGACCGGTTTGTTCCAGGCACTGTCCCAGGTGAGAAGTGGGACGATCCATGAAAGTAGTGGACAGCATCGTCGCTCAAGTGAGTGGGCAGATCGCATCCGGCTTGTATAAGGCTGGCCAGAAGCTTCCGTCCGTTAGGGGAGGGGCCGAGCAATTCGGCGTCTCGAAGAACACCATGGCGGAAGCCTATGACCGGCTTGTCTCCCGCGGGCTTGCCTTCGCACGGCAGGGATCGGGTTACTACGTCTCTGAGAACCGTCCGGCGCCGGTGCCGAAGGTAAGGCCGGACGTCACGGAAGCCACCAGCATTATGTCGCTGCTGCGAGAGCAACTCGACCAGAACTACCAGACGCGCCCCGGTGACGGTCGGCCGCCAGCAAGCTGGACCGAAGATGCGGATATGCGGCGCATTCTGCGCACGAGCCGCAATACCGCCGCCGAGGTGGATTTCGGATATGGCAGTTCCTGGGGGCTTGCTGCGCTACGGGAGTGGCTTCGGGTGTCGCTTGCGGAACGCTCGATCACGACCGAGGCAGACGGCGTGATGCTAACCAGCGGTGTCAACCACGGTCTGGACCTGATCATCCGCCATTTCCTCGAGGCTGGCGACACGGTTTTCGTCGACAGTCCGGGCTACTATCCTCTCTACGCGAAGCTACGGCTCGCGAAGGCGAACGTCATCGGGATTCGCCGACTTGAGGACGGTCCGGACCTCGAAGATCTGCGTCAGAAGCTGATTGTCCAGCGTCCGAAGCTATTCTTCACGCAGAGCCAGGCGCATAACCCGACGGGCGGTACGCTGTCACCGGCGCACGCCTTCACGCTCCTGCAAATGGCCGAAGTTCATGACTTCCGCCTTGTCGAGGACGACATCTTCGCCGATCTTCTCGCTCCGGCCCTGCCGCGGCTTGCCGCTTTCGGCCAGCAGCAGCGCGTTCTCTATGTCGGATCGTTCTCTAAAACGTTGTCGGCGAGCTTGCGTTGCGGCTACGTCGCAGGCGCTCCCGACACGATCCGCAGTCTCGTCGATTTGAAGATGATCACGATGGTCGCAACGTCGTTGCATGTCGAGCGGGTCGTTCTCGAGATGATCGAAAGCGGGCAATACCTCAAGAACCTGAGGCGGCTGAGAAACTGGATAGAAGATGGCGCCAAGGCGACCGCGCAAGCTCTTTCCGACGTGGGCCTCGAAGTGAAACTTCCTAAGGTGCCAGGCTTCTACATCTGGGTTCCGCTTCCACTTGCTCTGGACGAAACCGCCTTCTGCCGTCGCGCCGCGGAAGCCAACATTTTCATAGCGCCGGCAAGCGTGTTCTATGCGGATCGTGACGTTTTTGTCCCACCGGCGATGAGAGTCAACGTCGCCTATGGTGCCGATCCGCGCTTCTGCGCCTTTCTGCGCGAAGAAATCAAAAACAGCATGAGAAGTGGAGGCCCCAATGAATAGTATTCGCCTTGTAGAGGTTGGCCCGCGTGACGGACTGCAGAACGAGTCGCGCCCACTCAGCGTGGAGGATCGCGTGCAGATGATCGAAGGCCTGATCGATGCCGGTCTGCGCACGATCGAAGCGGGCAGCTTCGTGTCGCCGAAATGGGTGCCGCAGATGGCGGGATCTGGAGATGTTTTTGTGTCGCTTGGCCAACGAAAAGGGATAAACCTGCCGATGCTCGTGCCGAACCTGAAGGGTTTTGAAGCCGCGCGCGATGCAGGCGCCGAGGAGATAGCGATTTTCGCTTCGGCATCTGAGAGTTTTTCCCAGAAGAACATCAACTGCTCCATCGATGAAAGCTTCGAACGTTTCAGAGCCGTGCTCGATGGTGCCCGCAAAGCTGGCATGCGTGTGCGCGGCTATGTGTCCTGCGTCCTCGGCTGCCCTTATGAGGGGGAAATTCCGCTTTCATCCGTCGTCAGTGTGGCGAGCCGCCTTTACGACATCGGCTGCTACGAAATCTCCCTGGGTGACACGATTGGGGTGGGGACGCCGAGAGCGGCTGTGGCCATGGTAAGGGCGGTGGAGGAAGAGGTGCCGATTGGCGCGATCGCGCTTCACGAGCACAATACCTATGGCCAGGCGCTCGCCAACATTCTGGCCTGCCTGGAAGCGGGAGTGACCGTGTTCGACGCTTCGGTGGGCGGACTCGGCGGATGCCCTTATGCAAAGGGAGCGACCGGAAACGTGGCGACCGAGGAACTGGTGTTCATGCTGGAGGGCATGGGCATCCGAACCGGCGTCGATTTGCCGAAGCTGTGCCGGGTGGCGGTCCAGACCGCCGCGAAGCTCGGTCGCGATCCTGTCTCGTCGATCTCAAAGATCATAGCCACAAGAGCGATCTCAATACAGACGGAGACGATGTGCGCGGCAGCTGACTGACTTGGATCCGCAAAGCGGACTTTCGGAAGAGCGGCAACGTTGTCGTGCCCAATAGCTCGGATTGAAGGAATTCCGAATAATTTAGAGGATTATTCCGAGGTTTCGACAGACCGGCAAGCGCAGAGTGGAGAAATCTTGAGCGCGCCGATTAAGCTCAGCAACGTTCTCCTCTGGAAGATCGAGCGTCCTTCCATTTTTCAGCAGTCTTTGACCCTGCGGTGAAGGCACGGACCACACGTAGTCCGCCCACTGCGCGGGCTCGACCTGACCCTCCCTTATCGCCAGCAGGAAAACCTGCTCGAAACGATCCTCTGAGCGCTCCGCTTCACCAAGTTCCCGCAGGCAGGGCTGGAGGTGACCGGCGCCGACCAGCAAAGATGGCGCTTCGGTCACATGTCCCAAGGTCACCGAGGCACCAACGCTTCGGCCAGGAGCTGCCGCGGTGAGCGCGGCCGTCTGCAAATGCATCGAGCACCGGTTCGTATATTTGTGCCGGAAACGGCACGTCTCCGACGCCCTGGATGACGACAAAGGCGTTGAGCGCAGATGCTTGAGCTCTTTCTTGTCGTGGAATTAAGAACCGGATTTCTGCCGGCGAGATACGGATCAAGGGCTCGCGTACCTACGGCGCACTTAACGAACATATGATCTCGCAACAGACGTTCGCCATCATCAAGGCCGAGACCCGGGTTCCCGTCGCCATTCCGGTCGATGTCGCCTATCTTGAAGAGAAAGCCGAAGCACTCGATCAAAGCTGCGCGAAGCGGCCCGCCGGTGGACCCCGCATGCCCGTTGTTCGGATACGCCCAACTCTTCGATGACATGGTCTACACAGGCTCGACGGCGGGCGGGGTTTAGAAGTTTCCCTTCGGAGTAACGTGTACTTGCCGGTGAAACTTTGTTTTCATCGTTAATTACAAATGTAGTTATAAACGATTTGCAAATTCGAAAAACAAAAAATATTGTTTACCTGTAATGTAAATGGATTGTATGGTTATTATATAAAAAAATGTCGTAAATAACTCAAGTTATTCAATAGTTAATATTTTTACTACGGATAAATACTTAGAATTATTTAATACCTGTGTGCTGGTGGAAAATGATGAATCGTTCCCTCTCATCCTGCCAACCGCCGGCACACAGGTTTCGACCATCCAGGTATGGTCACTCTAATGGAGGCGCAGCGTACACCTATGGCTCTTTTGGTGCCGGGCTGGAACCGGTGCGTGACGTCGGTTGTCGTCACGGGAATATCCGCGCCACACAATGGAATGAACATGTTCGATACACCCTGCTATCTGATCGACAAGTCCCGCCTCCGCCGCAATCTCGATACGATCGCGACTGTAAGGGAAAAGTCCGGCGTGAAAGCCCTGCTTGCCCTGAAATGTTTTGCGACATGGTCAGTCTTTGATCTAATGCGCGACTACATGGATGGTACGACATCGTCGTCCTTGAACGAAGTGCGGCTTGGTCGACAGCGGTTTGGAAAAGAGACGCATGCTTATTCGGTTGCGTATGCTGACGGCGAGATCGATGCGGTCGTCGCGCACGCAGACAAGGTCATTTTCAACTCAATAAGCCAACTAGAGCGCTTTTCTGGCAGGGTGTTGGGGCTACCATGTGGTTTACGGCTCAATCCCGGGATCAGCTCATCGAACTTTGCGATAGCCGATCCCGCGCAACCGTTTTCCCGTCTTGGTGAAATGGATATCGAGAAGATTGAGGTGAACCTCGAAAACGTCAGCGGGCTTATGATTCATAACAACTGCGATAATGCTGACTTCGACTTGTTTGACCGGATGCTTGGGGTGATCGAATCTCGGTTCGGCCCCCTGTTCAGGCGCGTCGACTGGGTCAGCCTCGGAGGCGGCATTCACTTTACGGGCGACGGATATCCGATCGACGCATTCTCAGATCGTCTCAAGGCTTTCGCCGATGTCCACGGGGTCCAGGTTTATCTGGAGCCGGGCGAAGCTGCGGTTACACAGTCGGCGACGTTGGAAACGACGGTTGTCGATGTTGTTGAGACCGACAAGAAATTTGCAGTCATCGACGCCTCTACCGAAGCACATATGCTGGACCTCCTAATATACAGGCAACACGCGGAGATGGCGCCCGACAGCGGCGACCATGCTTACACGGTTTGCGGCAGATCTTGCCTGGCGGGCGATGTCTTTGGCGAGTTCCGGTTTCCGCAACCCCTTGGCATTGGCGACCGCATTTCTCTCCGGGATGCTGCCGGCTACACGATGGTGAAGAAAAACTGGTTCAACGGCCTGACAATGCCTGCCATCGCCATCCGCGAGCTCGACGGCCAAGTCCGAACCGTTCGAGCATTCACTTATGAAGACTACGAAACCAGCCTTTCATGAAAATCTTATAGAAGGAATGATTTTGATATGAAAAAGAATGTTTTAATCATCGGCGCGGGTGGTGTCGCTCAGGTCGTCGCACACAAATGCGCTCAAAACAATGACGTCCTCGGTAATATCCATATTGCCTCACGCACTCTGTCGAAATGTGAAGCAATCATCGCGTCCATTTTGGAAAAGCGGTCGCTCAAGCAGCCGGGCGTGCTCGAGGCGCATGCGCTGAATGCTCTGGACGTATCGGCAACAGTAGCACTCATCCGGGCAACGGGATCGGAAATCGTCATCAATGTCGGAACGGCTTTCCTTAACATGGCGGTGTTGACGGCGTGTATTGAAACTGGTGCGGCCTATATCGATACTGCACTTCACGAAGAACCTGGCAAGATATGCGAGATCGCCCCATGGTATGCGAATTTCGAATGGAAACGCCGCGCGGAATGCGAAAATGCGGGCATCACCGCGGTCCTCGGGGCGGGCTTCGACCCAGGTGTCGTTAACGCCTACGTGCGCCTGGCACAGGAAGAGTATCTCGATGTCGTCACGGACATCGACATCGTCGATGTAAATGCAGGCAGCCACGGCAGATATTTCGCGACCAATTTCGACCCTGAAATCAATTTCAGAGAACTTATCGGTGTGGTCCAATCCTGGCAGGAGGGCGATTGGCGCATTAACAAGATGTTCGAGATCAGCCAGGAGTTTGATTTGCCTGTGGTCGGCAATCGTAAGGCCTACCTCTGCAGCCATGACGAGGTTCATTCGCTATCCCAGAATTTCAAAGGCGCCGACGTCAGGTTCTGGATGGGTTTCAGCGACCACTATATGAAAGTTTTCGGTGTGCTTAAAAATCTTGGCTTGCTGTCCGAGCTTCCGGTGGTAACCGCCGAAGGACAGGAAGTCGTGCCTCTTAAGGTCGTAAAGGCCTGCTTGCCTGACCCAGCATCGCTGGCGCCCGACTATGAGGGCAAGACCTGCATTGGCAGTTATGTCAAGGGGATCAAGGACAACCAAGAAAAGACCGTTCTGATCTACAATGTCGCCGACCATCAGAAGGCCTATGAAGAAATTGGTTCCCAGGCAATTTCATATACGGCCGGCGTTCCGCCGGTTGCCGCGGCCTTGTTGATCGCCAACGGCATCTGGGATGTGAAGAAGATGGTCAACGTCGAGGAACTGCCGCCGCGACCTTTCATTGATGTTCTCGAAGCACTCGGTTTGCAAACCCTAGTTCAGAATGAATTTAGAGATAATGTTTTATCTACCAGCAATATGCAGGCAGCCGAATAACATAATATGAAATCCGATATTCATTCGAAATTATAATAATTATAAACGGATTTATTATGAATGTATGTGATTCTATTTCGAATAACACACGAAAAGCTGTGACGTCAGTGGCTGTGATAGGTGATGGGCCGACATCACTTTATTTTCTGAAGCACATCGTTGAAAATCGCTCTACCGGTCTTAACGTAATGTTTTTTGGTGCTTCAAGACGTGCTGGTGTGGGCATGCCTTATGAAGCATCGCTCGTCGGACGCGAAAATTTGGCCAATATCGCCTGTGAAGAAGTGCCTGATCTGCTGGTGCCACCGCATGAATGGTTGAGAAGACAATCCGACAACTGGCTTCTCAAGCACGGGGCGGACAGGCGTTTGATCGGACCAGCTTTTATCCCGACACGGCATTTGCTCGGAAAATATCTCGAAGGTCAGTTCAAGTCGTTACTCCACAGCGCGAAGAAGATTGGCATGGCGATCACCTGCGCGCGAGATACGCTGGTGACCGATCTTGCAACTGTGGGCGATGGCGTCAACGTCGTCTATCGCAAGGCAGGGTCACAGCAACATGATATGCTTTACTTCGACTATGCCGTTATGGCGACAGGTCACTCCTTTCCAGCGCACAATAGTTCTGCCGGACTTGCTCGGTCGGCGCGCATTCTATCATCTCCCTGGCCAGTTGGTAATCTTGAAAATACCGGCGCCCGCAGGGTCGGTCTCATCGGATCTTCGCTTTCGGCTGTCGATGCTTGCCTGACTATGGCAAGAAATAGCGGCACTTTCCGCCGGGATTTCGATGGTCGGCTGAACTATGTTCCAAATTCTGACGCGGCTGCATTGAAAATCGTCATGCACTCCCGGCGGGGAATGCTTCCGCCCGTGCGTTATCATTTCGAGTTCCCACGCTTCGAAATGCATTCCTATGTCGGTGAACCGGAAATTCGCACACACATGGCAGAAAATCGCGGATTTCTTTCTCTGGATTACATATTCGAGAATGTTTTGAAGGCTGTTTTGAAAGCCAAGTCGCCGGAATTTCTCGAAAAAATTGAATCAATGAATCTGGAAAAGTTTGTCGCATTTATCGAAGATCGTCGGCGTGTCGATAAGCCATTTGACCTGTTGAGGGAAGATTATCTGAATTCAATAGCTTCAAGCCGTGAAAGCTTTCCGATTTTTTGGCGAGAAATCCTTGATGACGTCACCTACACGTTGAATTTTTACACACGGTATCTCAACCGTACAGACCGAATTCGTCTGGAAAAGAGTTTTATGCCGCTTGTCACGTATCTTGTCGCCGTGCTTCCGCAGCAGTCATGCGAGTATCTATTGGCATTGCACGCGGCGGGACACCTCGATCTGGTGCGCACCGGTGATGACCTCAACATCGAAGTAACCGGAGGCGTGGCTTCCATCCTGTTCAGCGATCCGGCCGATTGCGGCATCAAAAGGCTTCCCTACGATCTCATAATCGACTGCCGGGGCCAAAAGCCGATTGATGTCAGCAACTTTCCGTTCAGGACATTGGTAAATGAAGGTGCAGTCAGACAAGCAAGGCTAGGGACGAATACGCCAAACGACAAGGCAGACGAGCTTATGCTAAGCGGTATCGATGTCGATGAAAGGCTGCGACCACGTTCAGAAAAGGGGATGCCTACGCCAGGTCTCTATATGCTTGCATCGCCTGTCATCCACGGTCTCTACCCGTACCACTCCGGACTTCCGTTCTGCAATGAGGTGGCGCGTATCGCTGCTGACGACCTGCACGCGGAAGCCTTGGCCCGCAGCGGCAGATCGACGGCCGCTCGGATAGATCTGAGCGGAGTTACCGGGCGCGCGCGCCGGCAGTCTACTTCCAAGTACGAGGAGGTGCTGTCCCATGGGGATGCATGACGCCCGGAGTCTGTTTGTGCCTAGGAGGGCAGACGACCGCGCACGGTTTATTGTAGGGCAGGATTGCCGCGGCTGCTGGGTCGTCAGGGATCATCTGGAGCATGTCGGAGGTATCTTCATTTCTAGATCTGCTGCGTATCAGTTCGCTCTCCATCAGGCTGCGGACGATCAAGCCCAGGTGAGGCTTGCAGAAAATGATGAGGTCATCGAGCTCTGGTAGCGTGAATATTGAATATCTCGTTTTAAGGTGCACTGATTTTTTCACCTAGGGCGCGCGCGTCCGCTGAACCCGGAATCTGAATTGGATGACAGCCGCTGTTTGCCGTGATTCCCTGCCTTCGAATCAGGGAGATAGGGATGTCACGTGCAGTAAGCGATGATCTTCGCAGCCGTGTTCTGGCGGCCTCTGCAGATGGGATGTCTGCACGCTCGGCGGCGGCGCGGTTTGGGATTGGGATTTCGGCGGCCATTGCCTGGATCGCCAATGCGCGGCAGGGTCAATTGACCGCAGGCAAACAAGGCCGACGGTTGGGCTCCAGGCTGGACGCGCATGAGGCATTTATCACCGGCCTGATCGATGTGGAGTAGGACATCACGCTCAACGAGATGGTTCTGCGCTCGAGCAAGGATAAATCCATATCGATCGGCCGTAGTGCTCTTGACGTGTGGCTTCGCAAGCGGGGCTGGACCAAAAACGACCGCACATGCATTGGAGCAAGACTGGCCGGATGTCCTGCAACGCCGCCGCGCCTGGTTCGATGGCCAACTCGCCCTCCAATCCGAAAGGCTGATCTTCATCGATGGTGAAGTGGATAAGCAATCTATCCAGTGAATCGATTGCCCGCTGAACGGTCTTTCCACGAAGATGGCTTGACTGCGCGGGCGATCCCTATGCGGACAACGCTGCCGGTCAGCCGTTCCCCACGGACACTGGAAAACCACGACCTTTTACAGGCGCGCTCAGGCTTTCCGGCATGACGGCACCGATGGTCCTCGACGGCCCGATGAACGGTGCGGCATTCTTGGCCTACATCGAACAGGTTCTCGTGCCGACGCTCAGTTTCGGGGGATACTGTCATCTGGATAACCTGCCGGCTCACAAAGCCGATGATGTCCGCCAGGCCATCGAAGCGGCTGGCAGGCTGCTCTATCTCCCGCCCTACAGTCCCGACGTGAAACGCGAAGACGCCGCTCCAGTCGCAAATAATCAGTTGAGCGGCGCGGCCCGGCTCCCACCACATGCCATGGGTTGCTCAACGTAGGATTGGGCAGAAAATCTGCAGCTTTAGGCATTTCGGGTGCTGGCACTGAGCAAATAACCTAAGGCGGATCAGCATCGCCTTGCCGAGATGTCTGGGAAGAATATCGCGGCATTTGAGCATTCGTCTTTTGTCCATTGCGCTGCAAGCGGGAGGGAGCTCTGTTGTCTTAAAAAGCTACGGGTCAAGTATTTTGGCTGCTGCCGTTGCCTTTATTGTCAAGGCAATGAGGAATTCCATCGATTGATTCTCCCCGGAGACTATAATCGGAGGATTGTGCTGCGGATTGCCGGAATTGTGACGAAATCAAGATGAAGTTCTGCTGGATCACTCCGATCAATTGAGAGTTGGCCGTTTTTCATAGTTATCGATTGAGAGCATGAGAAGGTGAATGATACAATGGAGACACAAGGCAATTCGGAAAGCGTCAGTATTCCGTCTGCAGCGAATGATGATCAAACTTCACCCGAGATGAATTTAAGCGGTGTCGATCTCAATCTTCTCATAGTCCTGGAAGCGCTTCTTTTGTCGCGAAATGTAACCCATGCTGCGCGAAGGCTGGGTCAGGCCCAGCCGGCGGTTAGCCGAGCTCTGGCCCGGTTACGCGAGGTTCTCGGCGACGATCTGCTTGTTCGCAGTTCGACCGGCTCCAAGTTGACGAGTCGGGGTGAGCGGCTTGCGGAAACTGTCCCGGTCGCAATGGCCCACATACGGGAGGTGCTATCCTCTAGGCAGGCTAACCAGGGCGTGCGGTTGAGCATCAACGCAGGTTTGACGCCTGCACTGCTGCCGCTTCTTCTGAAGTCGCCTGCCTGTGAAAACGGGCCCTTGAAGGTCAATACCCACAAGACTCCACAGGAGGGCCTTGGACAGCTACGCGCGCACGCTGTCGAATACATGCTTGGCACCTTAAACGAGGCTTGCGACGATATCGAACACGAACTGGTATTTACCGAGGAGTTTCTGACCCTAGTCGCGTTCGAGCGTCATCACCTAGGCGGAATTAGGCCGAGCGAAGAGGCGTTCCTCGATCTGACGCATATTCATCTGATTGAGAATGGAGCTGAGACCTATCCTCAGGTTGCTGACGCGCTGATGAGATACGGACGCCGTCGCACGCAATTGTTCGAAGTGCAGGATATCATGTCGGCAGCCCTTATGGTTTCTGAAAGCAGGCTTGCGCTTACCGTGCCGCGTTCAATTGCCGGCTGGCTCACGCGAACACTACATCTTGCGGCGCTCTTGCCGCCTCTTGCAATCACACAGCATGAAGTCTCCATGTACTGGTTAGCGGAAGGAGCCGCCTTGTCGCGATGTCGGGTGATCGGCGATATAGGCGCAGTGGCTAGGTCAATTGTTGAGCACGATCAGGCGCACTTCAGGTTATTTCGGCCGCTCGGAGCGGAAGAGTAAGGTCGATGGCGGCAAATCTTGCCATCGAACTTGAGAATCCGGATCAGAATTTTGATCTCGGGGGCTTTGATCTCAACCTGCTTCTTGTCCTGAATGCGCTGTTGCGCTTTCGAAACCTGACACATGCGGGAAACGAACTTCGCTTGAGTCAGCCGGCAACGAGCCGCGCGCTGACGCGACTGCGCGAAATGTTCGGCGATGATCTGCTGATCCGTAGCAATCGGACTTTCGAACTGACACCGTTGGCCCGGGTTTTGGCGCCGAAAGTCGAAGCTGCTCTCGGCAATATTTCCAAAATCTTTGGAGGGCGTATCCAGGCCCCCGAGCGGTTCGCGGTCGCAATGCCGGATCACCTCGCGCTGCTGTTGGTCAGCAATCTCAGCGGATATTTCCGCGAAGTATCGCCGACTACCGTTTTCATGCCGATGGTAGGTCTCTCAAATGTCATAACGCAACTTGAGAACGGCGGGGCGGATCTCGCCCTCGGAAACACCGACGATACGCCGGCCGGCTTCTACTGTCGCGCCTTACCGCCTGTCCAGACCGTCTGCATGGGGCGTAGGGGGCACGCGGCGGCGAATGGCAAGACGGCCTATGCCGATCTCGGGCGTTTTCTTTCGCTGCGCATCGGCAGCACGTACAACACGGGTTTCGGCGAAGCTTACGACAGCCTGGAAGCGCTTCGGCCACGCGGCCGCGAGACGCTGACAGTACCGGACATCCATACCGCTGCGAGACTTGTGCAGGAAACCGAAGCCGTTCTGGTCCTGCCCGCAGCGTCCGCGCAGTTTCTCGCCGCGCGCTATGGCCTCGAAACCTTTGTGCCTAACAAAGGCATGATGCCAACCTATCAGATCTCGATGATCTGGCACGAGAGATGGCACCGGAACAGCATACACGCCGGTGTTCGCAGCATGATCGCTTCCGGCATTGTGGAACCTGCCAAGGTACGCCGTTCGTGAGGGTCTGCCGTCGCCCCGTTTCTGAAAACACGGCGGTCATTCTGATTCAGACACTCAGAGACTGACCGAGGAAGAGCATGTCCGGGAAAGTTCTCTAATCGCGGTTGTCAAGTTGATCGCCGAGGGCGTCACAGGTCAGGCTCATGGTTCTCTTCGAGGTCGGCACTTTGTCCGCCTCATCATGGCGTTGGATAGGCTCGGTCGACCAATGTGGTGTTCGCGGTTGCCTGTATCAGGCAGCATCGCATTCCTGGAATCGGTTTTGACCGCGCCATCGTCCTGACCGGACGATCTCGCTGATCTCATTTATCCATGGATACCGGCGTAAATCATGCGAGCTCACTCGGCTCTTGCGATGACCAGCGGAAGGTTCCCCGGATATCCACATCGCGTGAGGGATCACGGCGAGCTTTCGGGCGACGGCCACCTTAGCTTTTCGATAGCCGCCACGCCGGGCGATGCGCAATCCCCAACTCTTCAAAGCGGAGAACTGTGGAATACGTGTCAGCAGCGCATTGGCTGCCTCATAGAGGCTGCGTCGAAGGAAGTCATCGCCCCGTTTAGACACGCGCCCTGATCTCATCGTCTCACCGGAGGCGTAGATGCGAGGTATCAGCCCAAGATGGGCTCCGGCGCTGGATGATCGTTTGAATCGTGTCGGGTCATCAATGGTTGCGGCGAAGCCGAGCGCAGTGATAACTCCAACACCAGGGACCGACATCAGCCGTCTGACGATATTGTTCTGCCGCGCTATCGAGCGAACCTTCGCCTCGAGATGATGGATCTGCTCAATGATGTTGGCACGTGCCCGCATCAATGCTTCCACGACAGCCTGGATTGTCGGCGACGCATGGAGCTCGCCGTCGATGATTTCCTCGGCACGCTTGGCGAAACCACCAATCCGTTTGCCAAATAGGATACCAAAGGTGCGAAGGACACCTCTGATCTGGTTCTCCAGGTCGCAGCGGGTTCGCACAAATTGGCTACGAGTGGCAAGGAGCGCCCGAGCTTCGTGGCTTGCCGTCGACTTGACATGAACTCTCTTGCACCAACCCGTACGAACGATCTGTGCCAGGCCGATGGCGTCGTTGCGGTCCGTCTTGGCAGGCATCATACTTTAAGGCCGCATTGGCATGGCGAGCATCCATGCAGACGATGGGAACGCCGCGTTCCTTCAATCCATTCCATAGCCAGACCGACAGGGGACCGGTTTCCAGTCCTGCACGCGTTACCGTGAACGGCTCAAGCGCTTCACCAATCGCGTCTGGGCACGACGCTACCTTCCGTTCGGCAACAATCTTGCCCTCGTCATCAACGATGCAGATTGAGGTCGTTTGCTGGCTGACATCCAGTCCGGCATAATACTGCATGGCGGTTCTCCTCATAGCTTCGGCACACCGGCCTCGATCAACAAAGGACAGTGTGGAGAGCCGCCGCCCGATAGGCTAGGCCCTGAGCGATTACGCTATGTGGTGTGGTCTAGGTCTCGGCTGATTGCCGTGCTTTCCGCCCCAGGTCGGAGCGACTATCAGCGAGCCACAGCGGGCAGGCTGATTGCGGATCATTTGAGCCATGGTCTCAAGGGATAGGTATCTCCCCCGCTGAACGGTCCACTCGTCGTTCGCCTCCATGAGCAACGCGAGCCCGACGAGACGGACGATGGCTTCATCGTTTGTAAAGATGCCGCCGACCTCGGTACGGCGTTTGATTTCGCCGTTGAGACGCTCAATCGGATTCGTCGAGTGCAACTTGGCTCGATGCTCTTTTGGGAAGGTCAGATAGGCGAGCACATCGTGTTCAGCGTCATCCATGATCGTGGCGAGCTTCGGCACTGCGGATCAGGGTGTCGGAAACCTTCGTGTAGCGCGCTGTGGTCGACAGGTTGTTGTGGCCGAGCAGAACCTGGATGGTGCGAATGTCGGTTCCTCTTTCGAGAAAATGGGTGGCAAAGCTTTGCCGCAGCGTATGCGCCGTCACCCTTTTGTCGATGCTGGCCGCGACACACGCCGAACGGCAGGCAGAATACAGAACCTGGACATCGATGGGCTTGGTCTCGTCCCGCCCCGGAAACAGCCAGACCTCGGGTCTCGCAGCCGCCAACAGACCCGCAAAATCGTTAGCAATTGCGCTGACAGCATGACGTTGCGATCCTTGCCGCCCTTGCCATGCTCGACGCGGATGATGCCGCGTTCGCCATCAATGTCGCGGACCTTGAGATGGACAGCTTCCGAGGCGCGCAGCCCCGCCGCATAAGCTGTCGTCAGTGCGGTGCGAGTCCTAGTCCCCTTGCGCGCCCCATCTTACCTGCCTTCTCAAGGATGAATCGGCGGTGACAAAATCACCGGGAACGCCAATTTACGGCTAATTACAACTGTAGCGAATTGCGTTTTGCAAAAATCGGATACTCGTTTATATTGATAATCATCGGATCGCATGACATTTGTAGTGATTCCGGTGGTGATATTACAATATTATCTGAAAGGTAAAAATATATAATATCGGTTTTTAAATGAATGTGATATCTGTAAATCATATTTAATTTAATAATAGTGTGCCGGTGGCCTGCGTTCTTCCAATCTTCCTCTCGCTACGTCTCCGGCACGCGATTTTAATACTTTTGATTTTCATGGATGTCGAGCGGGCACTGCGGGGGAGGCTGATGCGGCCCCCAATGCTAAGGGCGTCGAACTGGGCGGCATCGAGGTGGCTGCCTCTCCAGCCCGTGTCGTACATGGGAAAGATCTCACGTGCCCTCTACATCGTTGCTGCGTCGGCAGTCCACGGTCTCTTACCCGTATAAGCCGGGCTTTGCCCTCTACAACGAACTTGCTTGCATTGCCGCCGGCGACCTGCAGCAGAAAATCTTACGAAAGACAGGAATGTCGGAAGGGACTCGCATGGATTGGGCTCGCGCGCTGACATTCGGGGTTGACGCATCTAGCGCAAACTCTAGCTGCAGTCCGGGCGCATCAACATGAGAATGGCAAGTGCTCCAGCAAGAACGCATGGACCGTGCGAAGCGGAGACGCCGACCGCGAAGAATGTCATCGACGACGAACATCGCCTTCGAGCAACTCGAATGGCAACACCCCGAGAAGAACCATCGTTAACAGGGGAGATGAAAATTGCCTCGGCTAGATAGAATTCCAGCTATTCCGCTCCACGATGAACATGTCGTCACAGCAAGAGAGGCGCTCGAAGGGCTTTATCTGAAACTTCAGCAGGAAGCCGAAGTGCGCCTGGTTGCCGCCGCGCTCCGTGCAGGCTGGTCCGCCGAGGAGGCGATTGATGCCATCGACGACCTTCGGAATGAAGATGTGCAGGTCGTGAATTGACGCGGCGAGGTTTGTCGCAGTGATGCCGGCAGATTCGGTTGAGCCCCTCCAGCAGGGGTCGATGGCCAGCGTCATCGGCAATTTTGCCGCATTGTTCGGTTGTTTTGAAGTGGCGCGCCCTCCATTGCACACTGGTAGAGGAACTTTTTTATCGCTCTGGTAGTTGAAGCCACCGACCGCATTAAATGCTGCAGATTGGAAGGCAACATCTCCTGCAGCACGTGCGGCCAAGGACTCGCCTCTTCCTTCTTTGGGGGCGAGCCCATGACGACTGGCCTTCCAGGTAGCCGCTCCTTTTGGCAGGATATCATCGTACGAAAGTGGTATTCCTCGCTGAGCCCGATGCGCGCTCATCTCTCCTCGCTCTTTTGCGGCACGCAGGCGCAGTGGTGCTGACAAGGAGGCAAGCGCCTGATCCATTGCCGGGTGCAAGTCGATGCCGTCGAAAAACCGAAAATCCGTTCGGTTGCGTTCAGGATAGGAATTGTTCATGCCGCACGACCTTGATACACGATCTGCCACGGACGCGGCGCGCATTGCGGCGTATACGAGCCTCTTCAAACATGCTGGTCGCGATGAAGCTGTCAGGCTTCTGGTCGACCTAGCTTCCAGGGCAGACCAGAAGGCAGCTGATCACATGCTCGAAATCGCCTCTTTGAAAGCCGAGAATGGAGATCTCCTGCGTCGCAACGAGGGACTCAGTTCAGCCTTGAGATCAACGGAGGCGGGTGTCGCCGCTCTGCAGCAGGAGGTGTCGGCTTTAAGAGCGATAACCGGTAGAGGCCGCCGAACCGACCCCACGGAGCCGCATACTGACCGCCCAGAGGGCCTGCGGCGTCCGTTGGTGCAGCCTGATGGTGACATTGGTTCTGCGGTACCTGCCGCGACTCATAGGAATTCAAGGGGGCGGCTGAGACGCTTGCCTCGAAACACGCTGGCGCCAGCGCTTGCTGATCCGCCGCATCAGCCCGGCGCTCGAATTCGAAGCAGTGAAGAAGCATTCGGAGACGAAAACGAGAGTGGAGCGGCTGGTCGACGTCGGCGCGCCATCCAGCCGGCGTCGCAGTATCCGCAGGCGCTCGGCGAAATGTCGGCCAGCGCGGTCAACAGCCGCGCATCTTTACGTGGGGGTGGGTCGCAGGACGCGAGAGGCCAGGAAAACCGCCAGGATTTAAACGGGTTTGAAGGACCACGGGAGGAAAGAGACCGCGACGGCGTGGTCCGCTGATACGGCCGGCGCCCAGTCCATCGGCCGCGATGGGTTCCGACCCTCCTGGTTTGACCACCGATAGGAAAGCATTGGCGTCTCGGGAACCGATGTCACGAGTACGCCATCTCAACGAGCCCCTCTTCACCAGCTACCGTTGTGCTGGAAACTGATTTTGCGATCTCGCAGGGTATTTCGGGTTTTGTCGGGCGCGATCAGCGATCTGCTGGGCTTGCTGGGTGAGATTTTTGACCGGCTGAAGATCCACGGACCTTCAGGCAAGGGATGAAGGCCCTCGATCTCGCCGGCTCCAGCGGCAGCCTTAAAGTCTTGGGGGAGACGCCGAGGAATCGTGCGGCATTGCCCAGATTATGCCAAGGCTCGATGGCTGCGGGCGGAAGACTGGAATCTTGCGGTATGATCTAAGTGCCGTGATGCGTTCACGGGTCCAGTGATTGCCGTTGCCTGTTGAAAGTCCGTTGCGATTGAGGACGCCGGCAATCACATCATCATTGGCAATGAGGGCAAGCTGCCGTACCGCCTCGATGAAGTCGTCGGGCGCAGCGTTTCTTTGGCCGCGATGCCGCTTCGGGAGGCGCAGTTGCGTATGGACACCGCCAACCCAGTGGATTGCGAGGACGATCTCGGAGGTACGTCGTTGAGCTCGGCGATCACTTCATGAATGACCGTGCGCACGGTGTGTTTCTTGAGCTTGCCATCGGTCGATGGCGCTCCCCAGACGGCACGAAGGTTCCCCGCTAGGGATGCCATCTCTGGTGTCGACATCGGCGATGGTTGAGGCGTCGCAGCGTCATGGCCGGCAATCTTGTTCTCGATCTCGCCGACGCGTGCGAGCGTCTTGTTCCCGCCAGTTTCTCATTTCGCCCGACAAAACCCGCCGGCGGCGCTGCGCGTGGATGACCGACGTATCATCTCCAGCATTCTTTCTCATGTCTTGAAGGTCGGTTGCCGCTGGCGCGACGTCCCTGGGAATATGGCCCTGCAAAAACCGTCTAGAACCGCTATCACCGCTGGGCATGACGGCGTATCTGGCATCGCATCTTCGAGAAGATGACTGCCAAAGGTCCGGTTCCGCAGGAGCTTTCCATCGACAGCACACACATCAAGGCGCATCGCTCTGCACCAGGCTCAAAAGGGGGCTTGGGCACAAGTGATCGGTACGTCGCACGGCGGAAGAACAAGCAAGATCCATTGTCTGGCCGATGATCGCGGCAGACCGGTCGCCTTCAGCCTGACGCTGGAGAATCCGGCATCAAGATGGCAATCCCTTCGCTCGCCCGGTGACGTTTGTAGCACTGCCCGATCACCGCGCCGGTCGCAACGTCGAGCGCGGCGAACAGGGATGTCGTGCCGTTGGGTATGGGCGTGTCGTTCGGCGAATGGTTGTGGCATAGGGAGCTCGAACAAATGAATTTGAGCTTAAGAGAAAAAATTTGCTATAATTTGAGGAAAATGGGCAGCGGCTTACAGATGAGCAGCTAAACGACGAAGAGGCGCAGAGCAACGCGTGGCGCCTGTTCTCGGAGGACGGAACACACCGGCCTCCAATCGAGGACTACATCGAGAAGGCTAAGAAAAACGGTCTGTGGCCTCTGCCCGGATTGCATACGGGGCCAGGCTGTGAACCGAGGGCTGTAAGTTTTTCCTGGATGGAATTTGAGCGGGCGTGCGATTCACCGCGCGTCAGGACGAGGTGAGGCTCGGAATTTCGGTTATTCTCCCACCATCGTTCATTCCGCGGCGCAGACAAGTGAGGACATGCTGCCAGAGCGGCGTAAAGACTTTCGCCGCTCTCCGTCTTCCCGCGACCGTCCGCTTGCCTCGCATCGTTCCGCTAACGTAGGGCGCGGGAGCAAGGCCTCATCGCGGCGCCTCACCGGAGGTCATTTTGCCCAATTCCCGGGATTTAACATGGCTGCGGAGACCGGTTCGAGATCGGGAATTGAGCGTAAACGCACTGCCTTGTCGGCAAAAGTTCTTTCCTGAGCGATAACGCGTTCAATCGTTTAATCCGGTTTTCAAGTTCAGGGATCTGGGCGTCAGCCTGTTGATTTGTTCCAAAAACGCCCGCCATAGAAATGCGCACGTCGCTCCCCAACGCTACGAATGAAACAGTTTTAAAGTCTAAGATTGCAATTTCGCTCCTATGTTTTGACCATGCTTCTCGCTCAATATCAGGTGCTCTCTTGAAGTTCAGACACAACTGCGAATCCCAGCCGTGCAGCCGCCAACATGTCTAATTCATCAGGACTGGATGATTTCTGCCAAAAGATTGTTCTAGATTTACTGGCAAGGCGGACGATAGAACGCTGGCTAAATCGCGAACCGCCAGATATTGATAGTCTCTATTATCAAGTTCGTCAGGAAATTGCAAATTGCCATTGCGCCAATACGCTGAGTGATAGTGAGGAGATACAGCTTATCGAGGGCATGCTCCAGTTTCTTGACGCTTTTATAACAAAAAATACCGGGACGTGACAAGGTAAAGCTGATTTAGGAGAGTATTGGTAACGGATGGAAGCATATGACTAGACTTAGACTAGGGTCAAACCCCAATCAAGCGATTGATCGAATTGCTTCTCTATGACTTACTGCTTCCGATAAACCGAGCTTTGGAGCATGGCAGGAGAATTCTGGCTTGATGACCAGCAATGGGCGGTGATCGCGCCTTTGCTTCCAACAAACCAACCCGGTGCTCATCGAACTGACGTGTCATTATCAAGCGCGCATTGTCTCAAACAAAATGTTACCGATAGTGTCGATGCTCCGACTGGGATGACCATGGTGCGCTGTCCCGGTCCGGAGGGGAACACTCTCGGGTGAGGCAATACGCGTCTTATCCTGATCGTCGCGCTATAAACCTCAAACTTCCTCCGGAAATGGCCTAACCGGACGCTTACGAACCAGACGCTGAGTTTAAGACTGCATATGTAACTTTCTCGAAACTCCGCTCGAACCTGAGACTGTCATCTGGCAACCTTGTACGAAGTTCATAACTGGTTAAGGTGACATGGCTCGTTCAAACGGTGAAGCAACAGAAAACGCAGTCGAAGCAGTTAGCGGCGGCGAGCGAACGTTTCGCCCTGTAGAAGACTTAAGTATTGGGCAGATCGATCGTGAGCACGGGACGCGAAACGTGGCATTAAACGCGGAAAACGGCATTCCTATCTATCCTGACGTGGGGAGCTATATCCTACACATGACCGGTGTACGCGTAGAATATGCGCCGGTCGATGAGTGGCATATCACGCCAAACGAACTTTCTGCTCAATACGCGCAGGCCACCGAGCTAATCAACGCAGATGCGAGGCGGATAGATCCCTTCACCCGCCACTACCTCCGCCATATGTCGGGTGTGCTTCGCAACTATGCACCCGACCGGCACCAACATATAGGCTCTCCTTCAGGCACCACGGACGAAGCGCGCTCAGAAACGCTAGACTCTGAGATTGCCAGCGAGGAGGTGGTGGTAGTGGATGATGATCATCCTCTGTCTCTCAACGAGCGTCGCCTACTTGCGGGTCATCTTGGTCAAGATGATGGGGCTTCTTCACCCTCCCCACTACAATCAACAGGACCGATTCCAACATACTTTAACTATCCCGAGCTTCGTGACATCGACAATATCTCGACGCCAAGCTTGCATGCTTCCTCTTACACATCAGCAAGCGGCCCGATCAGCCCGATCAGCCCAAGCGACCCGTTCAGCCTTGGCGGGGATAGCTTGGCGGAGGTGGAGCTTGGATCGATGCACGACGATATCGGGATGAGTGGGAGTTCCGATCCCTATCCAGGATCAAGGGAGCCTAGTCGCGGATCCGACCTTTACCGAAGATCGCCAGAGGGAAGCGTCGATTGGGATGCCGGTTCTAGTTCCCAAGGTAGACCAGTACGGCGCAGCATCGAACCTTTTGACAGTCCCGATGATCACGGGCGATCGCTGCAGGCGAGTATCGAACCGAGTGACGACTTCGACCCCTTACGTGCCGGCGAATTGGTAGGGATCGATAAGTCCACGATGCGCTATCTTAGCACGATGACAGGGCTGAGCGCACAACAAGTAAATGACCGACGGAGATACGGAATGTTGTTGGGTGGCAACCAGGAGCATGCGATGTCTGACCGAGGGTATCCCGAAGAGATAGCCCGGGTCGATTTACATACGCAAAAATTCCTTAGAGGTATGACCGGCATAGCGCCTGGCTTCGTCTCACTACGGCTCGAAGCCGAGGCGGCTGAGCGACCCCAGCTGCACGCGAAGCGCAAAAGGGGAAGCTCATCGGATGATGATAATGGAGATGTCAAAAGAAGGAAATTGAACTCTCCCCGCCGCTCTGGGGTAGCAGATTATGTGGGCCAGGAGACTCAATTTAGAGGAAATGCTGCAGAGGGCGGAGCAGAGATTTCGCAGCAGCTCAGTCGCAGCGAGATATCCTCTGCCGTCGCGATTGACCCGGATCAAGCCCAGGCAAGTATCGCAGAACCGTCCGCTAACTGCAGGCGGTACGACCTGAGGCCTAGGCGCAATACCCGTTCCTCCGGAGGGCGGGGTTAAAATCTCTCAACGGTATCGCTCGCCTCTGCCTGACGGAAGGCCTGTCGCTTCCACCGCGTTGCTACACAGCCACCCTTCGCTACGGCCTGAGCCATGAGAGGGGGGGAGGGGCGGGCGCCGCTCCCGATCGTGCCACCGCCCTTGCCAGAAGAGCGGTTGAGCTCCTGGCTGGAGCGGGTCGCCGACGTCTATCCTGTTTCCCTGGATGAGCTGCAAGCGCATGTCGGCTGGGATCGACCCGCGCTGGAGCTGGAGAGGGAACCCGTGCCGCGCGATCTGGAGTACATCGCCGTGGCGACAAGCAATTCGGTGGAACGTCTATTCGCTATGATTTTTCATGCTTTGCCATCGCGCTATCGCAGCCTGCTTCGGTGGAAAGCAGGAGAGATTTGCCCTGCATGCTCGCACGGCATGCAACGACCGCCACGGCTCAGAACCTGGTCGTTCCCGTTTTCCTTTTGGTGTGAGCGACACCGTATGGCGCTGTTCAGCTGCGACACCCGCTGGGTCAGTGTTCTCGGCGATTATTGGGCAGCGCGCAGGGGAGGGGAGATACTCAGTCGATGGGCAATGGAGAAGGATACCGCCGGAATACATGTCGGGTCGGTTTTGTCATTGCTGTTATCGCCGGTACGCAAAGCTTCGCCTGCGGCTCCTTGAGAATTGGGCCAGATTGTCGTTACCGCAACAGCACGAACTCTCGATCCAATCGAAACGCTTCCGACGTCCCGCGTTGACAATCGTGGTGCCGGAATTCGGGGGGCCGCCGTGCCGATCTATGACCAGGAAACCACAGCAGAATCTCATCAATTCCGGTCAGCTGACATACGGCGCGAGAGGTCGCCGCTGCGGGCACGACGCGCGCGGGGCAGGGGATTGGCGACGCCGGTGAGCGCAAAGCCGTCCCGAAGTGACACTTGCGCTGTGGGGAAGCCGTGAAATTTGCGACAACACGCGACAATGACGGCGAAAGGTCTGGTTGCCGCAGGCCTCGACTGCCCCGGAGACGCAGCCCCTTCGGGCTTTCGGGAGCGGGGTGCCTATGGCCACAGATGGTGCCGCCGCGATAGCTGCCGATGAACCTTTGGTTGCTGCGGGTGGGGACGCAGCCGGCGGTGCGCCGCCAAAGCTTTCATCGTTATATTTCTCCATGGGGAACCCATATCCGCCAGCAGGGCCTTAGCAACCGCCGTGTAGCCCGGCAGCCCACAGACAGTTTCCCGCTCGTTGAAATCGCGAGCGAAAGTCCTCACGAGCATCTCGTAGAGCTTGCCTGTCGGTCCGTGCCACGGTCGAGCCGGCGATGCAGCAGCGGGCACGATCGCCAGCTTCAGCTTGCTGGACAGCCGCGCGCTTATATGCAGAAGCTCCTGACGGGAGATGATATCGTCTGGCGTGCGCACATTGGTAATGAACACAACATCGGCGTCCAACCCCGTATCGACCAGCCAGTGAAACATCGAGATCATCGGCGTGATACCGCTGCCTGCCTGCCGGCCCGACGATCGCGCATTTGAATCCCTCCACTATATTGTCGAACAGCCAGTTGGAGATACACCCCATGGAACTGTCTTGACCGTAGTCGACAAGGTGTATCGCCACGACGGCAATGAGGAATTCGGATAGCTTCGCCGCAATACGCCACTCGCCAACGGTATCTCGATACCGATAAACTGGCCTGGATCGGAAAACGAAGCTGTAAGTTTTCGTGTCCGCCGTTTCCCACACAACTGATACACACCGGACATTCATCTTCCCGCCAGTCCAGACCGCTGTCCGCCCTGGCGACACGGCCGTCACCGGTCAAATTCCCGCAGTCGCGGTACGGTCGGGGGCCGGCAGTATTCGAGTCACCACGGGAGCAATTGGGGGACTCAGAATGCCTTTCAGACGTTGGCATGGATCGTAACTTGTAAGCCTTGTCGAGGAAATTGCAGGCGTTTAGGTCTTACAATTGAAATCTCATCGTCTTGCCTGGGAGACGCCCTTTGGCGGTGCTTAGTAGTAGCCCTAGCAATTTTCACAGTCATACGTTGAGGTTATCGATTCTGTGGGGTTTTTACGCTTCGTGCGCATGATCATCATTCGTTTACGTTATCGCGCCATGCGCCGCATGAACGTTGCCGCACATCGGGTCACTCCATAACCTCCCAGCTGTCTCCCTGCAGTCAAATCTGCGCATGTTTAAGGAGTTAGCCATGAAGAACATCCTTGTTGTTGACGATGACAGCTCGATGAGAAATTTGCTGGTCGACTATCTCTCGCAGAATGCTTTCCAAGCGAAAGCGGTTGAAAACAGCCGCCAGCTGACGCGGCAGATGTCGGCGGAAGAAGCCGATCTGGTCATCGTCGATCTGAACCTTGGCCAGGAGGACGGTCTGCAGATCGTGCGTAACCTCAGCAGCAAATCGGATATTCCCATCATCATCATCAGTGGCGATCGCCTTGACGAAACGGACAAGGTGATCGGTTTCGAGCTCGGTGCTAGCGACTACATCACCAAGCCTTTCGGCCTTACGGAGTTTTTGGCTCGCGTCAAGGTCGCGATGCGCGAGAAGCCCGAGCGGAAGGGATCCGCACCCAACAAGATCTTCACGTTCGACGGCTGGCGCGTGAACACGCGGCATCGTCGCCTGACCGATCCGTCCGGCGAAAACATCAAGCTGACGGCCGGCGAATTCAATCTGCTGATGGCATTCCTCAACGCGCCGCGGCAGATCCTCTCGCGCGAGCAGCTGCTTCTGGCGACGCGCATCTATGACCAGGAGATCTATGATCGGAGCGTCGATGTGTTGATCCTGCGGTTGAGACGCAAGCTGGAACAGAGCGTATCCAGCCCGAAATACATTCGCACGGAACGCGGCGCCGGTTATATTTTCGATGCCGATGTCAATGTCGAAGGGGCGCGGGTGCGGCTACAATGAAGCCGTCCCGCCGTTCCCTTGCTGTGGCGATGGGACTGTGTTTTGCTCTGTCTGAACCTTCGCTTGGTTTTGATCGCAACGAACCCGTTGCGCCGTTGCCTGAAATCGATCGTCTCGATGCGGGCAAAGTGGCACTTGGACAGAGCCTGTTCTTCGACCCCATACTCTCATCCGACAACCAAATGTCATGCGCCAGCTGCCATGATCCGGCGGCTGGTGGCACGATGCGGACGCCTCGGCCCACTGGGAAGGTGGACGGCAAACCCCTGTTCAATGTGCCGACAATCTTCAACGTGGCCAACAATCACATGTTTGGATGGCGCGGTACCATCAGGTCGTTAACGAACAGTACGAGAAAGTGCTGCTCGATCCCAACCTCATGGGGGCCAAATGGGATGCTTTCCTACCAAAGCTTGATGGCTCGAAGGCCTACAAGGAAGCATTGGCATCGGGTGACATCGTCGTGACGGACAATTTGCCAGCCCCACAAGATCGCCGGCGTTCGGGATACAATCGAGCGGTGCGGTCCAGACTTCAACCCCATCGAAATCGCTTTCTCGAACTCAAGGCGCTTCTGCGAGCCAAGGCCGGGCGAACTATCAAAGCTTTGTGGGGCGAGTCGCCACCGTTCTCGACCAGTCCTCGCCAGCCGAATATGCCAACTACTTCAAGGCCGCTGGATATGAACCGGATTAAGCAGGACGTGCCCTAGATAGGGTAATGAAGATTGCAAATGAAACTCCCTTTGGGCGAATTTTCGTAGAAAAATCTCGATAATATTATTAAATTTCCGACGATGATAATAGCAAATTGCCAGGAGGTAATAGTTTGTCGGTTAGCTGGGAGAAGCCTCCTAAAGGCATGAGGCCGATAGGGCGTCTTATAGGCAAGAACGATGCTGTGAGTTGGGGGTGCAACCCCGTGTACATGCGGATAGGGTACGGGAGTATTGAACTAATTGATGGACCTGAGAAGGCTTTACAAGCACTCGAATTTCGCTGGCCCCCCGAAAGGGGTATCAGATATCTTGCTGCTAAGAAGGCATGCATCGAGGCATCAGGCGAATGCGGCGTTACCACCCGGGGGCGCGATGAGTTTGTATCAGCGGCGGTGGAAGCTGATGTTCTGGCGTAACCCGTCTTCTTTCCTTGAGATGGGGACGGGTCGTGTGCGCTGATCTCCCCGCTAGACCAAAAGCTACAGACGGCAGGTATTTTTGGAGCCACGAAAATTCTATCTGGCGCTCAATCGGCGCTCTCAGATGTCGCCTAAGGTCGCTTTATCTTGGCGCCAGTCCCCGCGCAGTTCGTTTCCAGTGCGTCTTGGGCCTTATCGATTTGTCGATCATATTCTTTTTTATTGTTGGGCCCTACATCAGCAACCCCAGCTATATGCTTTTTGACTACATTCTAGCAGTTTTACTGGCATTAGACCTCATCATACGCGCTTCAATTTCGTCGACTGTTCGCGCTTGGATAGTACGTCCGACAACGTGGGTGGATGTTCTCGTTCTTTCGACGCTCCTTTTCCCGGAAACCTTCTCCAGCTTCGCCTTCCTTCGGGCATTTCGTATTTGGTCGTTAAGCCAGAGCAATGTATTTAAGCTGATGATATATCATTTTGGTTTGAACGCCCGGGAAGACGTTATACGAGCTTGTATAAACCTACTTACGCTTCTATTTCTAACCACCGGATTTGTATATACAACATTCTTTTATCAAACGGGGGCTGGCGGGTTTATAAATGCATTGTATTTTACCGTCGCGACTGTAACTACCACCGGATTTGGCGACATCACTCTACCAGGGACACTGGGGAAATTAACTTCGATCGTAGCGATGATACTAGGTGTTTCGCTTTTTGTTCGACTTGCACAAGCCGTAGTCCGACCCAGTAAGGTTTCCTTCTCCTGTGACGAATGTGGACTTCTACGACACGATGCTGACGCAGTACATTGTAAAGCCTGCGGACAAGTTCTAAACATTCCGGACGAAGGTAGTTAAGTAAGCGCTGAAACCTCAATAAGAATCCCATGAACGACCTTACAATTACTTTGCTGGTCCCGGTCCGATGACAGCAGTTGGCCAGCCAACCCTATGCCTCCCCGTCAATCGAAGAGGCCAATTATCTCGGTAAGGAAACTCTATGACCGATTCAACAAAAGGCGTTGCCTTGATCACTGGAGCCAACAAGGGGATCGGCCACCAGGGATATATCGTACTGCTGAGTGCACCGCAATGGCTCCCTTGGCGAGGCAGCGACTGGCCGGCTGCAAGCAGAGGCTATTGATGCCCGCTTCCTTCAACTGGACGTCACGGACCGCACAACGATCCGTGCCAGTGCGCACCAAATCGAAAGCAGCTTCGGCAAACTCGATACTCTTGTGAACAACGCCGGCACGGGATCACCGTTAGACGGCCCGGTGGGCAAAGCGGATCTTTCTGAGGTCCGCCGCCTCTTCGAAGTCAACTTCTTCGGCGCGCTGGAAGTCACTCAGGCCCTGCTGCCACTCCTCAAGAAGGCGCGCTCGGCGCGGATCGTCAACGTTTTGAGCGGGCTTGGCTCCCTGACGAGAAACAGCGATCCCGCCTGGGAATTCGCGGGCGTTCAGATGATCGGCTATAACAGGTCGAAGGCGGCTCTCAACATGGCAACCGTTCTTTTGGCGAAGGAGCTGGCGGACAGCGGCATCAAGGTGACTCGGTGGCGCCGGGCTTCACCCCCGCAACAGATCTTAACGGCGGGGGCGAGCGAGCGCAAACCGTAGAGGAAGGAGCCGAAGCTTCAGTCCTGGCGGCGCTGCTTCCAAAGCCTGGCGTAACAGGTGGTTTCCTCGGACGGGAAGAGGTCGAGCCCTGGTGATCTACCATACAGGCGGGAAACGTAAGCCGCCATCACAAACTGCGGTGCGTTGAGTTCGCTCCGCAGTTCAGACTATAGTTCTCTTGAAATAATGGCTTCCTGTTTTATCACCTGATTCTTCACAAGGATGGTAAGCGGTGAACTGAGACCGTTACTTTTGAAAGTTCCAGGGCATGAGAGCGTCGATATCGCTGGCCGGCCATCCGGCCGCAATGCGTTGGAGTGTTTGCGTTAGCCAAGCGAGCGGATCAACATCGTTCATTTTGGCGGACTGAATAAGGGTTGAGATGGTCGCCCACGTCCGGCCGCCGCCGGCGTTACCCGCGAATAGACTATTTTTCCGAACGATTGCTTGGGGTCTGATAGCCCGTTCAACGATGTTGGAGTCTATCTCGATCCGTCCATCGTGAAGGAACTGTTCGAAGGCTTCACGCCGGTTGATGGCGTAGCGGATGGCCTCGGCGAGCTTGGATTTCCCAGAGATGCGAGGCAGCGTGTCTTGCCACAGCTTGTAGAGATCGGCAACCACGACCATGGACGCCTCCTGGCGGGCGGCAACACGCCGATCAGGGCTTTGTCCACGCACCTTTTCCTCGATCGCCCACAGCGCGCCCATCTTTTCGATCGTCGCCGTTGCCACTTTGGAACTGTCGCTCGTATGGAGTTCGTAAAACCGGCGGCGACTGTGCGCCCAACACCCAGCCAATAGCGCGCCGTCGTTTCCCCGGTCAGGTCGGGCGACGCGGTTGTAAGCAGTGTAGCCATCTATCTGCAGGATGCCACGATAGCCGTCGAGATGCCGAGCGACACAATCGCCGGATCGACTGTCTTCAAAACGATAGGCCACCATCGGCGGACCACTTCCGCCGAATGGCCGATCGTCCCTGGCATACGCCCATAGATACGCGGTTTTGGCCGATCCCGATCCTGGCACCAGCGTCGGCAATGTCGTTTCGTCGGCGAATATTCGCTCGCCTTGTTTGATCTGGTTGAAGGTGTAGTCCGCAAGGATCTCGAGCTCGAACCCGAGCTTGCCCATCCACCGTGCCATGATGCCGCGATCGACTTCGACATGGTCGCGCAGGAAGATTGCCTCCTGCCGATAAAGCGGCAAGCCATCGCCGTATTTCGAGACCGCGATATAGGCGAGCAGCGCTTCCGTTGGGATGCCGCTCTCGACGATGTGCGCCGGTGCCAAGGCCTGGATGACCCCGTCCTCGTCTTTGAAGGCATACTTCGGACGGTGGGTGACGATCACCCGGAACTTCGGTGGGATGACATCCAGCCGCTCGGAGGTATCTTCACCGATCAGGATCTTCGGTTTGCCGGCATGCTCAGGAAGCTCGTCCGGCTCGATCACCACATGGATACGTTCCAGATGCGGCGGGAAGCCCTTGCGTGGACGCGGCGCACGTTTCGCAGCGCCTGCACCTCTTCCTTTTTCGACTAATGCCTGGATGGCGGCAATGCCGGTCTCGATCTCCTCGAAGACAAACGCACCCTGCTCGTCGAGATCCGCGTCGATGTTCTTGCTCTGCTTCTCCGAGCGTCTTCCATAGCGGTAACGGTCGAAGGCTTTGAGGACCTGCTTCAGCTTGGCGATCTGCTCGTCGGCGTCCGCATTGCGAGCCTTGAGATCAGCGACTTCACTCTCCAGAGCGTCCGCGCGCGCAGCCTTCTCAGCCATCGCCAGGATCATGGCTTTCAGCGCATCAACGTCATCGGGAAGCTGCAGATCGGCTGGTGTCATGCCTGCAAATAGAGCACATTTTGCCGACGATTTCCCGCAGTTTTAGCCGCCTGATTCACTCTGCCGCAGGGCTTTTACCCAACAAGTTCCGGCCGTTTCACAGCAACGGTACGGACGCGTTTCCAGTCCATGCCGTCGATCAACGCCATCAATTGTGCGTGGTTGAGCTGCACCCTGGCATGGCCGATCTTCGGCCAAACGAACTGATTTTTTTCCAGCCGCTTCGAATACAGGCAAACACCGGAACCATCCCACCAGGCGATCTTAATTCTGTCTGCTCTTTTTGCACGGAAGACATAAAGCGAGCCGTTGAACGGATCATTACCGGCATCGCGCACCAGCGACAGAAGGCTATCTGGACCTTTGCGAAAGTCCACGGGGTGGCTTGCCAGAAACACCTTCGCACCGGCCGGGATCATGCGGAGCGCACCGCACGGATCACCCGAGCAAGATGAGCCTCATCGATCTCGGCACCCGTGCGGATTACCGCATCACCGATGATGATGTCGACTGCGGAAGATGGGAATGCTTGGGCAGCTTGCTGCCCCTTCTCGGCTTTCGACGGCAAAGACATGGCTTTCTGCCGGGCAATGCGACGCCACGTGAACAACTGTGACGGATCAACACCAAGTCGCCGTGCTACTGCCGAGACGCTCGCTCCAGGCTGCACCGTCTCGGCCACAGCCTGTGCCTTGAAGTCATTCGACCAATGTCGCCGCACTTGTCGCGGAGCTCCTTCCAATGGGCCGGCGACGGCCTCAATCATATGGAAGGTTCTATGATCAGACACAGTAGCAGACATAGAAGTTCACACCCGAGCTAATTCCTGGATCGCTCTGTCACGGATAAACCCGTTGACCTGCCATCACCAGATGGGGTGTATGCATCGCTTACCAAGGATGGTGGGTCTACTTCACCGATTTTACATCCCACGCGCTCTCACGCGGCAGATCTGATGGGCGGGGCGAGGTAAAGCTCTCTTCGCGTTTGCCGGCCTAGCCGAACGAGACTTTTCCCAGTAGCTCCAATGTGGTCCACAGCGTGGTCGCCGCCTGACGGTCCTGGGCGGCGGGCGGAACCGGCGCTTCTGCCGGCGGACCTTTAACCCCTTCCTTAGGGCCGTAATAGCCCCCACCAACGGCCTGCGGTGACGTCGCCGCATAAAGCAAAGAAAGTGCGCCCCGCTCCGCCGGCTGGAACATCTCACCCATCGTCCTGAAGCGCTCGCCTTCGCGGCTGTTAAGGCCGGGTCCGTTCGGGATGAGGCTGGTTCGCGCGACACCCGGATGTGCGGCGAGGCTCGCAACGCCCCAACCAGCCGACTTGCTTCGACGCTCGATATCCAAGGCCAGCGTGAGATTAGCGAGCTTGGTATTGTCGTATGCTGCAGCGTAATCGTACTTCTGTTCCTGCTGTAGGTCGTCGAACGGAATAGCGGCGGACATGCGCGAGCTGCCAACCCAGACGATCCGCGGATCGCGTCCCTTCTGCAACATCGGCAGCAGCAAGGCGGTCAGCGTGAAGTGTCCAAGCGTGTTGGTGGCAAAAACCCGTTCGAACCCGTCGATGCTCGCCTCTCTGCTCAGGCGCCCCATGACGCCAGCATTGTTGACCAGGAGGTCGAGGCTCTGGCCAGGCGCGCTCATGCTGTCCGCAAACTGCCTGACCGATGCGAGGTTCGCGAGATCGAGCGTTTCAAAGTGGATGGCGGCGCCGGGCACAGCCGCGCCGATCCTGCGCACCGCTTCCTCGCCCAGCTCCCTGTTGCGTGATGCAATCGTCACGTCGGCGCCGGCACGGGCCAGACCGAGCGCAACGTGATACCCCAGACCGCTTCGGTCTTCCTGTGGGTAACCATTCCCACCCGTCACCAATACCCTGCGCCCGCGCTGGTCAGGAATATTGGCAGCGGTCCAAGCCGAAGTGTCAGCCGGCAGCTGACCGCTGTCCTCACCGAATACGGGACCTGAGACTAAACCGGCAGACGCACCGATTGCTGACAGTTGCAAAAATCGACGCCGAGAAAACTCAGAATCTTGGGCGGCCAATCTCAAAGGGCCGTCTTGATCGTCGGACGTCGGTCGCATGTCTAGCCTCCATGATTGCTACGGGTACGATTATAGCTTCAGGGATTTCCGACCATGACTATTACTATGAAAACTCTGCCTATTACTGCAGCGGTGCAACACTTCTTCGTGTTCGCTGCCAGTCTCGGCCCGGACACACGACGATCGTCGCTCGCACTTGTGGTCGGTTCCACCCGGACCTCGACGAAATGGGCGATGTAGCTCATCGATGTAAATTAGGGGAAGGCCGCGCCCGTGATTGCATACTGTCCCCTGCGCAACCTTTCGAGTGCCGCGGCTTCCTGGCTGGGCCCGAGTTGCGACACGTCGACGCTCAGATAGGGGCGGCGCACAGCCGCGAGTTGCCGATGGATGTTGCCCGACCCCTGCCTGCCACCGAGCAGTTCGACAGCGCCGCCCGCATTCGCTCGACTGCCAGCGCCGCGATCGGCACCACGCTGAAGGTTCCCCAGGACCCCCGCGCCGGGTCGATTTCCAGTCCATCGAGCAGCACAGCGCCGAGCGCGGTCCTCATGCCCTTGCCAAACTCATGGTGCGTTGTCACGAAGCGAGTCGTGCCGTCGGCGCCGATGCGAAGCTTGGCCACCGTCGCCGTCAACAAGGCCGGTTAGATGCCGCTCACCACACCCCATCCGATCAAGGCGCCGTCTGCTCCTCACAACGAGCCTGGCTCGGGTGTCCGTCGTACCCAGCCAAAGCGCTCCGCGCCTCTCGACAAGCATTCATTGAGGTAGCGGGATGAAAGCGGCTGGCCAATCTGGGGGATCGGCACGCGTGTCATTGGCGGTGCGGAACACGACGGGATCAGCGCCGAGGCTGTGCGCCAATTCATCCACGGAGCATTCGAAAGCGAAGCATGCGCGGATGTTCGTGCGGTGCTCGCATATGCCCCGGCGGCTGCGTCGACATGATAGTCGGGGGGAAAAGTCCCTCGGCGGGATTGCTGTTGATCGGAGACATAGCGCGCGCCGGTCATCCCTCCGTCAGCATCCGCCCCATGCCGGATGCTGTGCCTACCGTCGGGCTCTCACATCCACCAGGCCGGGATCGATCCGCAGGATCCGCGCGATGACCTCCTTGATGCCGCTGGCAAACTGGGTCCCCTCATAGATGGCAGTCGGCCATCGGCCCAGACGGCGGTCGTCGACCAACTAATATAGTAAGTGACACCCAATAAGACACTGCTCGCTAGGTTGACGCCGTCAACCTCCGCCTGTATTTGTTGACGGCATCAACCACAGGGCTGGAAAATGTCGACGATTTTGATCACCGGCGGGCACAGCGGTATCGGCTTGAAATGCGTCAGGCAACTGGCCGCACAGGGAATCGACCTCGTTCTGGCCGGCAGAAATCCCACGCACCTCGAACTGGCTGCATCGTCGATCCGCTCGGGCGCGGGCGTGAAGGTGGCGATCGTCGAAATGGACGTCTCGTCTCTCGTGTCGGTTCGCAAGGGGGCCGCGCAGTGCCGCCAAATGATCGAAAGCGGCTCGATCAGCGGACTACAGGCAATCCTGTGCAATGCCGGAGCGACGTTCCGCGGCGACGCCACCTACACCGAAGACGGTTTCGAACTGACTTTCGCCACCAATTATCTCGGCCATTTCCTGCTGGTGCAGCTGTTGATCGATAGCCTCGAAGGGGATGGCCGCGTGGTGTTCACCGCCAGCGGGACGCACGATCCCGATACGGCAGACGGCAAGTTTATCGGCCGCGCGGTAAGGCCGGATGCGTTCGCTTTGGCGAAGACGGGACTGGACGGAGGCAAACCGCTCCCTGGAGGCACGCGCTACACGACCTCGAAGCTCTGTACCGTGCTACATGCCTACGAGCTTGACCGGCGGCTGAAGGTTGCGGGCCTCAGTATTTCGTCTATCGCCTACGATCCGGGCGCCATCGCGGAAACCGGGTTGCTAAGGGATCTGCCGGGACCGGCGCGGGCGTTGATCGGATCGCCGCCGGTTCGTTGGCTGATGCGGCGGATGGGTCTGACCCTCGGCGATCTGACCCAGTCCGGCCACGCGCTTGCCGATCTCGCCACCGGGAAGGATTTCGGGTCCGGGCGCTATTATCAATGGAAGGACGGCGTCCTCGGCGAGACACGTTCCGCCACGATGTCGTACGACGAGGAACTGGCTCAGGCGCTCTGGCGCGATTCGAAGACGCTGGCGGGCGTCAGCCCGGACGAAGAACCCGACTGCCTGAAATGAGCACCCATGATACGCTCATTCAGGCCGCGGCGAACCTGTTGGATGACGGCGGCGAACAGGCCGTCGTCCTGCGGGCCGTCGGTCATGCGGCCGGCGTATCGCACAATGCCCCCTACAAGCATTTCCATAACCGCGACGCCCTGCTGGCCGCCGTCGCTGCGACCGACCTTGAGACGCTGACGACAAATTTCGCAGGTTCTGTTGCAAGTTTTTGGAAAGGTCGCAGAGACGGTTATCGCTGGACACAGTTATGCCGCGAGTGCGGCGAATTGCTGAAATGCCGATTGGCCATATGTTGAAAATTGCCGCTTGCGGATCATGTGGGCCACTTCGATGCCGTCCAGTGTCGCTGACGCAGATCGGAAAGATTTGAAGCCTTTCATGGGTCGGGTCAGCTTCCTGATAAACCGGTGGTCCTGCTCAATCATGTTGTTGAGATATTTGACCTGCAGGATCTCGATCAGCCAGAACCATCCATACAACAGCAGCAGCCGGTTGATGTTTTGCAATCCTGCCAGGTTCGCGCCGCTCTTGTCGAGGACCACCTTTTCGGGCCAGCCATTGCTCTTGATCGTGCGGGCGAAGAAAGCGCTGGCCGCGGCCTCATCGCGGTGCTCAGACAGCATGAAATCAAGGGTTTTGCCGAATTTGTCGACAGCGCGATAGAAATAGGTCCACTTGCCTTTGACCTGGATATAGGTCTCGTCCATCCGCCAGGAGCTGCTGGTTGCGGATTTGCGGCGCTGGGCCTGGCAGGCAATCAGGGGCGAATATTTCACCACCCATCTGTTCAGCGTCGCGTGGTCAACAGCAACGCCGCGCTCGGCCATAATCTCTTCCAGATCACGATAGGAGACCGCATATCTCACGTAGAAAAATACCGCGTATAAAATCACGTCTTTCTCCTTTGAAATCGATCATGATCGGGGAAACTCGACATGCCTGCTCATATTCAACCAGAATCTATGCCATGATCAATCAGGTTGCAAATTCGCTGAGAAGCTTGCGACAGAACCCACTCCGCTGCCATGGAGTTGCTGCAGGCGGGCGTCGACTGCTCGGTCATTGCCCTGTGGTTGGGCCACGAAGCGATGGAAACGACGCTGACCTATCTTCATGCGCACCTCGAACTGAAAGAATCTGCACTCGCAAAGCTGAAGCCATACGAACGCGCTAAGGCCGAGCGATTTCGACCAAACGACCGGCTTCTGGAATTCCTGAATGCCCTCTGAGCATCAGAACTATGCCGAGAGTCAACCAACGGTTCCCGGCCGAACAGGCCGGGAACGTGCGGTGTGCCGTCGACGCCAGAAGAAGCATTCGGCATAGTTCGCCGGTCGGCATAAACCTGCAAAATGAATGGCGTCGATCCGCTCGACTGGCTCTCGCAGACCTTGACCCGCATCGCTCAAGGCTGGCCCGCATCCGAAATCGAAGCCCTCTTGCCCTGGAACTTCAGGTCAGACGCCGTCAGCTAACCGCTTACGGTGGACCATACGAAGGCGACATATTTGTCGTCGACGAGGAGACCCGGCAGCCGATCGGCCGGCCCTGATGTTCGGCCGCCGCAGCGAATTGCTCGGAAGCGCGATATGGACGTACGCATCGATAGGTGAAAGGAGCGCTCCCTCGATTTGCACCCTTCTCATGTCGCAGCGTTCTCCGAAGGGAGAAGAGGTGGAAGCGCCAGCACGATCTAATGAAATGGCCCCATCTTAGGCGGCAGGGTTGCTGAACTCTCTAACTGACGGAAATCTATTTCGACTCCGTCCATTGATATCCGCACCCATAGTGAAGGAGGAGGAGTGGCGCTCAGATACTCCTCGACCGCAGCAATGGCGTCCGCAAGGGAATGAGCGCCTACCTCATATTCTTTGGTGACAACGTCCTTGCCATTTACGATATAGTCGAGCTTACCGCGGTAAACCGTTTTATTCATTGTTCATTCCTCGCAATAAAAAGCCCCGTTCAGATAAGAAGAGTTTCAACAAAATGGATGGGCGAACGCCGGTAGGATTTCATTGGTAACCCATTAGATGGGAGCAGGCCGTGATGTAGGGCCTTACTACTGGTCACACCCTTCCTAATACCAACCCTCAATGAATCTGACTCTCGGGATTCCCAAAAGCTGATGAATCTGAATCGATGACGCAAACGGGAGGTTTGCGATCGGTTCATTGCCAAGTGAAGCCAGTTCTCCAGCCTATGACGGCGGCCTTGAGGAACGATAATCCCGCGCTCCAAGAGAATTGCCCGCAATTGGTTCAGAGCAGTTCGCTCTCCAACAACCCGATCACGAGCGCGATGAAGGTTCTGCATATCCAACTGCTCTTCTTCCTTGACCTCAACGAATCGCATAGTTGGCCGCGTGGCTGCTTCTGCTATTCCCTCCGCATCACGATCATCGTTTTTCTGGGGCCTTGATATAGGGGCGCACATATTCGGGGGACATCAGTCGGATGTCGTGCCCCTGGGATCTCAGTTGCTGACCAAGATGATTGCCGTGACACACGATGGGCATTGCAGCCATACTATTTTGCCTGCGGTATCGGGTAAACGGATATGGCGTTTCATTTGTCATAGCCAGCCGCTCTGATCGCACGATGAAAATCCTGCGGGAATATTACGTTTGAAACGTGTAACCGATTGCTACGAAATGCCGAGATCGTTACCCTAGGATTTCCGATTGTTTAGTAGGGGCAAGTGAATCCGGCTCAAATTACTTGCCTCTCTGCCGACTCTTGATGAATTCGAAAGCCATGCCGCAGATAGAAATCCAAGGCCGGATTATTGGTCAGGACGCTCAAGCGGAGCGGAATTTCACCGCTCTCCGCATCCGCTATAACGCCCCAGAGAATTTTCGAACCAATTCCTCGCCGCTGAGATGCGGGCTCTATGAATAATTCCTCGAGCCATAGGTGGTCACTATGCTTCTCAACGGTAACGCAGCCGACATCATGGCCGTCCTCGACGATGATCTGGCAGCCATCGATAGAGTTCCGCACGTCCAGATCAGGCGACCAGGAGCCCCAGAGTGCAACGGCGTATTCTCGCATACCAACCTCCTTTAGCCATACGAGAAAAGGCTTGTCGGCTTCGATGGCCGGTCGCTTGGAAATCATCGGCATTACCTCAGAGTGTCGCAAAATCTCAATTCATTCCGCGAGGACTGTTGCGCAGACAATTGGGCTACGCTGCTATATTTCCAGCGCGAAGTCCGCTCCAGACTTCGCGGAGACGAACAAATGATCTCGTTTATATGGGCGAGGTTTTGCACAATCTAGGAAAACGAGGTTTGGGCGTAAAAAGCAACGGCTCTCAAATCGCCTGCCCGTTCCATAATTCCTATTATGCGAGATGTTATAACATAACTCCGAGTACTGAAGACGAGATATTGATCTCCCAGACTCCTCCCGGGGCACCTTGGCTGCCGTCGCACAGGTCTCGGCGGCAGCCACTTTTCTCGGGGGCATCGTCGCCAACGGCCCAACTGGACGCGATTTTCGCCATGAAGGAACGGACGCTCCCGCCGCTCGAAAAGGCCTGCCTTCGGTGGATTGCTCGAGGCAGGACCATTGCTGAAATCGCTTCGATTGAGGGCAAAAGCGTCGCTGATATCGAGAGCTGCGTGCAAAGTACGTTGGTCGCACTGAAGGCAAAATCGATAAAGGAGGCGCTCCAGAAAGCCGACCTCAGTGAGTCCGACCGATCGATTTCTTCAGGCGCTCTTGCCGTCGGCTCTAAAACGGAACCGACCTTGCTGCCGAGAGCGGCGGGAAACGAATGGCACAAGCGTGAAAGCCGTGCGCAGAATCTGCGTTCCAGACGAAGCAAGTCAATCCCGCTTGTCTGTGATGGCGTCCTGGCCCAGCGCCGGATCTTCCACGTTCAACCCGTAAAGGGTCCGATAGCAAGCTGCGGCCGCTTCGGCTTCGCCTCGCGGTGATCGCGCCCGTCGCTAGGCCCCCTTTGAGGAGCCATCGAGCGGGAATTGGCCCGCTCCGAATGGAGCCTCTCATATGTCGTACGATCTTTCGCTCGCTCAGACCCACGCCTTCCAGCTCTCCCGCGACCTGACGGTTGGCAATGTGCCATGCGATCGTGCGTCTGAACTGCCTCGTCGTGATCCGCCAGGGCCGATCACCTGGTCCGTTCGGAACTGCCGGTGTGTCCGTTGTGCCGAACAGGTCGTTGCGATGGTCGCGGAAACGGTTGAGCTGACGAACGATCTCGGCCGAGAGGTGATCCTTGCAAACGGGCCTTGCGATAAGAACCGGCCAGAGCGTCGTGAGGCCACGGGCAGATGCTACCCGAAATGACAGGCGTTCCAGAACGTCGATAGCTTTGGCGACAGGCTCGATCGTAATCCACTCGGCCGGCTCACCTTGGTTTGACATACCCTTGTAGGCGACCGATCGAACGCGATGACGCATGATCATCCCATCTTCACTGCGCGTCACGGAAAGGCACCCGCGCTGCATTGCCTGCACCTCGCAGTCGCGCATCCCTTCGGCACAATCGCCGGCATGATTCAGTATAAACATGTCTCCATCGCCGCCTTCGACGGCTATGCCGGCTCCAGCCGATCCGGCTTCCGTGCGGACGTCGAGAACCAGAGCAGCCTCGGCTAACTCGATGACTTATTTCGATGAGCCTCAGGCCGGCGCCAAGCTGTCCGGACCCGCCGCAACGCGCATAGCCAAGACGCTCGACGGCATATCGGCAGAACTCGGCCCGCTTCCGGCGATGATTGCGGACCGTGCCCGGCTCCGCACAATGCTCGCGAGCCTCGCGCGAACATTGCATGTCGGGGTGCTGGCCGATAGCTTCTTCGATCCCGGCACTGCCGCCTGCCTGAAGCAGGCAACCGATGCCAAAGGCCCGCTGACAGCGCTTTGCCAGCCGACCATTTGTCCCAATGCCTGCATCACCGCAAGACATCGGCCCGTTCCGCGCGCGCGATCATGGTCTGCGCCTCCTTCAGTTCGCCCGTCGAGGCAGGGCTCGGGTGTGGCAGACGCTGCCAGCCCATCAACCCTGTTCCGCACCAGCACCGAGAACAGGGTGTGACGGGCCGGCCTCCCGCGTCTGCCCCTGCCGCCTCGCCCTCGACGGAGAGGGCGAGCTGAAGGAGGTACCCATGACCACTGATCACAACCGCCAGACACCGACCGATATCTACGAGCGCGTCACCAGCCAGATCATCGCCGCCATTGAGGCCGGCGCCGGCGACTACCGGATGCCCTGGCATCACGACGGATCGGCCATCACCACACCCGTCAACGTCGCCGCCAGCAAGGCTTATCGCGGTGTCAACATCGTCTCGCTCTGGGCTGCGGCGCACGCGGCCGGCTATCCCGCCGGCATCTGGGGCACCTACCGCCAATGGCAGGCGCTAGGCGCCCAGGTTCGCAAGGGCGAACGCGGTCACCTTGTCGTGTTCTGGAAGACCACCGATCGCGGCGAGGCGGACGCCCAGGACGGCGACGCGGATCGCGACGAGCCCGGCCGCCGCATGTTCGCTCGCGGCTATACCGTGTTCAACTGCGCGCAGGTCGACGGCTACACGCCGCCCGCAATGCCGGTGCTGCCCGAGGTCGAGCGAATCGAGCGGGCCGAACGCTTCTGTACCGCCCTCGGCATCGACATTCGGCACGGCGGCTCGCAGGCCTGTTACCGCCCGTCCACGGATAACGTGCAGATGCCCGATTTCGCCTGCTTCCGTGACGCCGTCGCCTATTATGCCGTGCTGCTTCACGAATGCGGCCACGCTTCCGGCGCCAGCCACCGCCTCGACCGCGATCTCTCCGGACGGTTCGGCTCGGCCGCCTATGCGATGGAGGAATGCACCGTCGAGCTCCTGAGCGCGATGATCTGCGCAGACTTGGGCCTCAGCGTCGAGCCCCGGCCCGACCATGCCCGCTACATCGCCTCCTGGCTCGAGGTGCTGCGCTCCGACAAGCGCGCCATCTTCAGCGCCGCGAGCAAGGCGCAGCAGATCGCCGACTGGATGCACGTGCAGCAGACCGTTGCTCGTCAGCACGAGGTCCGGGGCGCCGCATAGGCGCCCTAGCTCGATCAGTTGACAGCCCGCTCCTGGAACAGCGTCTCGATCAGCGGACACTCCGGGGGCGTGCCGTCGCCGCATTGGGCAACGACGGATTTGAGAACGCGCTCCATGCCCCTCAGGTCGGCGATCGTCGCCCGGACGTCGGCAAGGTGAACGGCAGCGACGTCGCGTGCCTCGGCACAAGGCCGGTTGCGCTCGTCGATGAGGCGCAGCAGTTCGCGGATTTCATTGAGCGAGAAGCCGAGCTCGCGCGCCCGTATGACGAAGCGAAGCCGCCGTTTGTGCGTGCCGTCATAGCTTCTGTAACCCGCCGTCGTGCGCGGCGGCTCGCCTATGAAGTCTTTCGTCGTGCAGACAACTCTCTCGACATGACCGTGAGCTCCGAGCTTTCCGACAATAGCTACGGATTTCCTGCCTCCATCTCCGCATAGCACTGGTGCTGCCGACCAGAGTTTCTGGGCGTTTGCCGATTTGGTTGGCTGCTGCACCGCCTTCGACCGTTGCGATTGGCCCTCGATAGGAACCATTGCCACGTCCCTTTGCCTGACGTTATCGGCGCTCCATGTGCGGGCTCGATGAGGCATGTCCGACCGGAGAGCGGCTCCGCCTCGATCGTCCTCCCGCAACGGCCATCCGAAACTTTCTTCCCCTGACGGCTTTGCCGCCATTCCTCGCGCAGCAACAAAGTTCCTCCCGGCCGCCCTCCATTTCATTTCGGCCCCTTGGGTGCGGTCCGATCGTCCCCGGTCCTTGCGACAGCCATCGAGGCCGCAATGGAGCGGCCCGAAACAGCAAAAGGAACTTGGACATGGCTACCATCGGCACCTTCACCTCCACCGAAAACGGCTTCTCCGGCTCGATCCGCACGCTGGCCCTCAACGTCAAGGCCCGTATCGCCCGCATCGAGAACCCCTCCGACAAGGGCCCGCACTTCCGCATCTACGCCGGCAACGTCGATTATGCAGAGAGCGGGATTTTGCGGAGTGTTGGTCGCTGAAACCTGCTTTTGCCGGTGTTTGCGGTGGATTTTACTCCGCATAATTCCGGAGCCTTCTGTGCCGCTGAGATAGATAGTGCGTCTTAAAATACGGACGTCTTTGGCCTATGCTGGTCCGCGGGATCATTTAGGCGAAAGCTGCAAAGTTGGCGGAAAAGAATGATGCTTGGGAGAACATTGCGCGCATTCGACGGCGGTTAGCCGATCTGAATGACGAGCGGATGGCGCTTGAGCGTGAGCTGGAAGCGTTTGAGCAACAGATGATTTCCGATAGCCAGATTGCCGCCGAGAAGCCAGCCTTCGCCGATGCCCCTGTTACCAACAGCTCACCGTCGATGGAGAAGGTGGAGTTATTCCGGCAGCTGTTTGCCGGGCGCCCCGATGTCTTTCCGGTGCGATGGGAAAATAGAAAGGATGGACGCACCGGCTATTCGCCATCCTGTTCCAACGAGTGGGCGAAAGGAATCTGCGGAAAGCCGAAGGTGAAATGCGGCGACTGCCCGCATCAGGCGTTCATCCCGTATTCTGAGGATATCATCGAAAAGCACCTTCGTGGCGGCGATGCCCGTTCAAGCGACTTTGTTGCCGGCGTATATCCATTGCTGCAAGATGAAACATGCTGGTTCCTTGCTGCTGACTTCGACAAAGAAAGCTGGGCGGACGATACTAGAGCCCTGCTCGCCACCTGTCGTGCAAAAGGAATTGCCGCGGCCCTCGAACGGTCGAGGTCGGGAAACGGCGGCCATGTCTGGATATTCTTCTCCGAACCCGTTCCCGCGAAGGTCGCCCGGCAACTGGGGGCCGCACTGATCACAGAGACGATGGAGAACCGCCCCGAGATCGGCTTCACGTCTTATGACCGTTTCTTTCCCAACCAGGATACCATGCCACTTGGCGGCTTCGGCAATCTGATAGCGCTTCCCCTGCAAAGGAAAGCCCGCGAAAATGGAAACAGCGTTTTTGTCGATGGCGGCCTGCAACCCTACGATGACCAGTGGGCATACCTGTCGTCTTTACCCAGGTTGTCGGCGGACGAAGTCTTCAGGATCGCGGACGAAGCCGAATTGTCGGGGCGGGTCTTGGGCGTCCGGATGCCAGTCGATGACGAACATGCCGATGAGCCGTGGAAGATGTTGCCGTCACGTCGGAGCGAGCCGCGGCGAATTGAGGCTGCGATCCCGCAAAGTATCAAGGTCGTGATCGCCGACCAGGTTTACATCGATAGGACCGGGCTTCCGTCCGCACTGATTGCGCAGTTCGTGCGCCTGGCAGCATTCCAGAACCCGGAATTTTATCGTGCGCAAGCAATGCGATTGCCGACATTCGGCAAGCCGCGGATCATCTCCTGTGCCGAGCTTCATCCACGCCATGTCGCGCTGCCACGAGGCTGCTTCGACGAAGCAATTGAGCTCATCAAGAGCCATGGCGCGACCGCCATTCTGGAGGATCTCCGCGAAGATGGAGAGGCTCTACCCGCCGGCGTCTCGTTCCAAGGGGAACTGCGACGGCCACAATCGCGGGCCTTTGATGCTCTTGTCGCCAACGATAACGGCGTGCTCGCCGCCACGACTGCCTTCGGTAAGACAGTTGTCGCAGCTGCACTCATAGCGCATCGGAGCCGCAACACGCTGGTTCTTGTTCACCGCAGAGAGCTTCTCACCCAATGGGTAGAGCGTCTGAGTTCCTTCCTGAGCATCGACCCAAAGCAGATCGGCATCATCGGTGGCGGGAAAAGGAAGCCGACAGGGATCGTCGATGTGGCGCTGATCCAAAGCCTGGTTCGCAATGGCGAGGTCGATGACATCGTGGGCAATTACGGTCATCTGATTGTCGACGAGTGCCACCATCTGTCCGCTGCAAGTTTTGAACTTGTCGCTCGCAGATCCAAGGCGCGATATGTCGTCGGCCTGTCAGCGACGGTCGCCCGAAAGGACGGTCATCATCCGATCATCTTCATGCGATGCGGCCCCGTTCGCCATCGGGTCGATGCAAGAGTTCAAGCTGCCGAGCGTGGTATTCGCCACCGTGCCCGCGACCGTTCGACGAAGTTTGAGTTGCCAGCGTCACTCGTCTCGGCAGAGCGCCCGTCAATGCCAGCGATCTATGCGGCCCTTGCGCAGGACCAAGGCCGAAATGACCTGATATTCGATGACGTGCTGAAATCTCTCGAGGCCAGACGTTCGCCCATCTTGCTAACGGAGCGGAAGGATCACCTCGATTATCTCCAGCAGAAGTTCGAGCCGTTCGTGAAAAATCTGGTGGTGCTGCGCGGTGGCATGTCGGCGAAGGATCGCAAGCAAGCCAACACGGCGTTGAATGTCGCAGACGATGATGAGCGCCTGATACTTGCGATAGGGCGCTATATCGGGGAAGGCTTCGATGACGCCCGGCTCGACACATTGTTCCTGACCATGCCGATCGCCTGGAAGGGAACTCTGGCGCAGTATGTCGGTCGTCTGCATCGCCAGCATGATGGTAAGAGAGACGTCTTGGTCGTCGATTATGTCGATAGCACCGTTCCCGTTCTGGCCCGGATGGCCGCAAAGCGACGCGTGGGTTATCGCGCGCTGGGCTATGTGATCGAATGAGGGCGCCCCGCTTTGAGCGGAGCGCCGTGGTGCTGGTCAGCGTGACCAGATGAGCTTGTGCTCGCCCTTGTCGCCCTGGACGAGTGAGGCGTAGACGGGCGCCGTGAAGGACGGATCGTCGAGCTTGAGCGAGAGGTATTCGGCGCCCGTTTCCCGGGCGGTCCGGCTCCAGCCGGCTCCGAACTCGACACCCGTTGCTGTGACCCGGAAGTCCGGGGCGCGATCGTTGTCGCGGTCGCAGGGTTTGATGGATGCCTTGACGTTGAGGGTGAGGGTCTTGATGGTGCCGTTGTAGGCGCCGGTTTCGTCGCGGGTGAAGGTGCCGATCTGAGCCATTGTCGTTTCTCCTGAGAGTTGTTCGAAGCCGCCCGATGCGGCCTCGATGGCGGTCAAGAGGCGACGGGTTGGCCTGCTGCATCCAAAGGACCACAGCGCCAGCGGAGGACGGCGGTAGCCGAGCTTGTTGCTTCGCGAGGAATGGCCGCTTGCGGTCAGGGGAAGAAGGTCGGCGAAGCCGTTGCAGGCCAAGGCCGGACCGGCGCCAGACCAGCCGAGATGAGAGGCCGTATCGGGGCTTCGCGGCATTGTCGGCCGAGAACGACGTGGATGATCAGAGCCACATCAGCATGAACACCGCTGTCGCAGTGTCATTGCTCCTACCGATGTCATTGTCATCATCTTGAGGACCAGCAGCAAGACACGTCGGCCTGTGAGGCCAAACTCGCCGTGCCGATAACGGATGAGCTGCATACCGACTGCTGGAATGGATTTTAAACCTCCGATTTGTTCAACACGCCGGACTTCTCCGGCGCCGACAAGCAACTGGAGGTAATAGTGACAAAGCGAAAGTACAGACATCGCCGCAGTATTAATGTTCGGATCAACTGGCTACAGCCGCATGTCGATGGGTTCAAGGAGTGGTTATCCCAGCGGAATTATTCGCCTGCAACGATCGTGGAGGTGGTGCGCCTGTTGGCGCTATGGAGTGACTGGGTGCGAGCGACGGGCTTCGAGATCGACACGCTCGCTGTTGGCTTCGCCGCATCGGCGTCGGTGTTCCGAGGTAGCAAAAAAGCGCGTGCTCCGCAGGGTGCGGCCGGGCTGTTCCTCTCTTATCTGCACGAGAAGAACCTTCTGCCTCCAGAACTGCACCCGTCGCTGGAAGAGACCTGGCCGGCGCTTGCCGCGTTCCGATGCTGGATGAGAGAGCAGCGTGGCATCAAGGATTCCACACTCGATACCTATCAGCCAATCTTGATCGACCTTCTGGTGTCGCTCGGCACTGATCCAGAGGTTTATACAGCGGCCGCGATCCGTGGCTTCGTGCTTGATCGCGCGAAACCGCATGGCCGCGCTCGGGCTCAGGGTATCACTGTCGCAACGCGCGCCTACCTCAAATATCTTGTGGCGAACGGGCAATGCCCCGCTGGCCGGGATTATGCAGTTCCGAGCTTTGCGAGCTGGCAATTGGCGACGACACCGCGTTTCCTTGGTCAAAGTGATATCGACCGCCTCCTTGCCGCTTGTGGCGGCGAAAGCCGGTTACGCGACCGCGCTGTCATACTACTCTTGGGTCGGCTGGGCCTCAGGGCCAGCGAAGCCGCTAATCTCACTTTCCGTGACATTGATTGGAAAAATGGCCGAATAACGCTTGTCGGCAAGGCCCGGCGGGAGGAACGGCTCCCGCTACCTCAAGACGTTGGCGATGCCATTTTAGCTTATATCGAGCGGGCAAGGCCGCGCATTGCGACGACTCGAGTGTTCCTGACGGATATTGCACCGATCAGGCCACTCAGCCGAATTGCCGTGAAATGTATCGTGCGCCGCGGGCTCGACAGAGCGGGGATTGAAAGTATCCATCGAGGGGCGCATGTGCTCCGGCACTCGGCGGCGACTGCGATGCTGCGTAACGGCGCAAGCCTTGCCGGCGTTGGAGCCGTGTTGCGTCACCGTTCTCCATCAACGACCGCGCTCTACGCCAAGGTAGACATCGGCCTCTTGTCCGAGATCGCGCAACCATGGGGCGGGAGGCTGCCATGCTGAGTGCCGACGTCAACCGCTATATCAGTCTACGCCGGGCGCTAGGTTATAAGCTTGTCCAGGCCGAGCGGCATCTTCTCGCGTTCGCGCGCTTTGCAGCGGAACGCGGCGAGAGCCACATTCGCACTGCAACAGCTCTTACGTGGTTGCCCATGGCGGCCAAAAGCCCAAACGCCATGGCGCATCGCCTGACAGCCATTATCCTGTTTGCTCGCTTCCTGCAGGCGGAAGACCCTCGCCACGAGATACCGCCCCCAGATATCAAGCGGATCACCAATAGGCCGGTTCCCTACATCTATACAGCGGACGAGATAGCCCGGATTCTCGATACTACCGGTCACCTAAGGCGCCAAAGGCCCAATCCGCTGCGTCGCGAACTCTACGTCATGCTTTTTGGGTTGATTGCATCCACTGGACTGCGTGTCTCCGAGGCTCTTGCGCTCAGGGTTGATGACATTCTGCATGACGGCGTGTTGCACATTCGCGAAACCAAGTTCCGTAAAAGCCGGTTAGTGCCGCTGCACGCGACCGTCGTCGAGGCGCTCAAAGGCTATCTTGACGCGCGATGCCAGCTTGCAGGCGAGAGCGATTGGCTCTTCCCATCCGTCAAGCACCGACAGCTTTACCCATCGACGGTGAACTATGCATTCCGCTGCATCCTGCGACGAGCGGGCATCGCGCCGGATCGAAGTCGGCAGCCGCGCATCCATGATCTTCGACATACCTTCGCAACCCGTGTCCTGGAACAATGCGGCGCCGAACGCGGCACGATTGCCAAGCACTTCGTCGCCCTATCGACCTACTTGGGTCATGTCAGTATCCACAATACATACTGGTATCTTCAGGCGACGCCAGAAATGATGGTCGACATCGCAGCGGCCGCGGAAAAGCTGGTTGGGGAGGGCGACGTATGACGAAGCTCGCTCCACTCATCACCAGCTTTCTGCGTGACTATATGCCCCGCCAAAGGGGTTACAGTCCGCAAACCTGCGAGACCTATGCGTACTGCTTCAAACTATTGTTCGACTATGCGGCGAAACGGCTGGGCACCCGTCCGTCTTTGCTGACGATTGAGGACCTCGACGCGCCGATGATCGTCGCTTTCCTTGGTTACATTGAACACGATCGCGGCAATAGCGCGTCCACGCGCAATGTCCGGCTTGCTGCCATCAAGACGTTCATGCGCTATGTGGAGCACAAGGTGCCCTCCGCCCTGGAGCAGATCGGCCGGGTCCATGCGATCCCGGCCAAGCGCCACGACCAGAAGCTCATCCGTCACCTGACAATGGAGGAAATGCGAGCAATCCTCAACGTCCCCGATCTTGCGACACGCTTTGGCGTGCGCGACCGGGCCATGATGCACCTCTGCTTCGGAGCAGGCTTGCGGGTCTCCGAACTGGTCGGCGTTCTCGCAGAAAACCTGTCACTTCGACACGGCGCGACCGTAATGGTTCAAGGCAAGGGCCGTAAGGAGCGCTGCCTACCGCTGTGGAAGGACACGGCTCGGGACCTTCGCGCCTGGCTGAGCATCAGGGGCTTGGTCCGAGTGCCGGAACTCTTCGTCAACGCACAAGGGGATGCGATGACGCGTGCGGGATTCGAGTATATTCTCGACAAGCATGTCCGCAAGGCGGCGGAAACCTGCACTTCGCTGCGTGATCAGAACGTCTCGCCGCACCAGCTTCGACATAGCTGCGCAGTCATAATGCTACAGGCTACCCATGACATCCGGAAGGTCGCCCTGTGGCTGGGTCACACCGACATTCGTACAACGGAGGTCTACCTGCGCATGGATCCTACCGAAAAGCTGGAAGCGGTCGAGGCGGTCGTCCCGCCAGAACTGCGACGCGGACGGTTCAAGGCACCGGATGCTTTGATCGCATCGCTACTCTCGGACTTGGAAACACCGGCGTGATCGGATCGGTTACAGATCTGAGGCGGCTTCGGCGCACCGCGTGAGACGCTTGTTCCACCGGCATCCTGCTTGACATGGCCCGCACCATATCGAGCGGGTTTGGTGTCGTCGGCCCGGACCATGAGGGCAATGACATCGGTAGGGGCAATGACACTGCGACAGCGGTGTTCATGCTGATGTGGCTCTGATCATCCACGTCGTTCTCGGCCGACAATGCCGCGAAGCCCCGATACGGCCTCTCATCTCGGCTGGTCTGGCGCCGGTCCGGCCTTGGCCTGCAACGGCTTCGCCGACCTTCTTCCCCTGACCGCAAGCGGCCATTCCTCGCGAAGCAACAAGCTCGGCTACCGCCGTCCTCCGCTGGCGCTGTGGTCCTTTGGATGCAGCAGGCCAACCCGTCGCCTCTTGACCGCCATCGAGGCCGCATCGGGCGGCTTCGAACAACTCTCAGGAGAAACGACAATGGCTCAGATCGGCACCTTCACCCGCGACGAAACCGGCGCCTACAACGGCACCATCAAGACCCTCACCCTCAACGTCAAGGCATCCATCAAACCCTGCGACCGCGACAACGATCGCGCCCCGGACTTCCGGGTCACAGCAACGGGTGTCGAGTTCGGAGCCGGCTGGAGCCGGACCGCCCGGGAAACGGGCGCCGAATACCTCTCGCTCAAGCTCGACGATCCGTCCTTCACGGCGCCCGTCTACGCCTCACTCGTCCAGGGCGACAAGGGCGAGCACAAGCTCATCTGGTCACGCTGACCAGCACCACGGCGCTCCGCTCAAAGCGGGGCGCCACTCCTCAACCCTCCGGAATTATGCGGAGTAAAATCCACCGAAAACACCGGCAAAAGCAGGCTTCAGCGACCAACACTCCGCAAAATCCCGCTCTCTGCATAATCGACATTATGCGGTGCACCGCATAACGTTGAGCTCGGCGCCGCCTGGCAGAAGCGCTCGGAACAAACGGACCGCGACTACCTCTCGGTCAAGCTGGACGACCCGAGCTTCCCGGCTCCGATCTACGCAACGCTGGCTGAGGTCGAAGGCGAGGACGGTTATCAGTTGATCTGGTCTCGCCCCAATCGCGACTGAGTTCATCGAGGCTCCGCCCATCGGGCGGGGCCTCTTCGTTGTGACTTCCGCCGTCCATTAGTTCATATTGGATGAAAATGGATGGAAAAATGGATCTCGATGTGCCATATCCCATTTGGATGGAAACGGATGGGATAATGGATGACGGTCCTTGATCTTGCGAAATTGCGTATCACGCCTGAGATCCTGTCGTTGATCGCCGAGATCGACGAATTCAAAGGTGCGTGGCGAGCGCTCGGCCGCATCGCGCCCGACCGGTTGTCCAGTTTGCGGCGGGTGGCGACGATCGAAAGCATCGGCTCGTCGACCCGTATCGAAGGCGCAAAACTAAGCGACCGCGAAGTCGAAAGGCTGCTCTCGAACCTCCGTATCGGCTCGTTCACCAGCCGAGACGAACAGGAGGTCGCAGGTTATGCCGAGGTGATGGAAACAATCTTCTCCGCCTTCGACGCGATCCCGCTTGACGAAAATCACATCCGCCAACTCCATCGGGATCTGCTTGCTCACTCGACCAAGGATGAGCGACACAGGGGAAACTGGAAAACCCTTGCCAACAATGTCGAGGCCTTCGACGAAGATGGACGAAGCCTGGGCGTCGTCTTCGCGACAGCTTCCCCCTTCGACACGCCGGGGCGAATGTCGGACCTAGTGGCCTGGCAACAGGCCCAGGAGAAGGATGGCACCTTCCACCCTCTGCTCATTGTCGCTGTCTTCGTGGTGGTCTTTCTGGAAATCCATCCTTTCCAGGATGGCAATGGCCGCCTGTCGCGAGCCTTGACCACTCTGCTCCTCCTTCGGGCTGGCTATTCCTACGTGCCCTACAGCTCTCTCGAAAGCGTTGTCGAGCAGAACAAGGAAGCCTATTACCTTGCGCTTCGTCGAACGCAGGGCACGATCAGAACAGATCAACAGGACTGGAATCCGTGGGTCGAGTTTTTCCTCCGGAGCCTGCAGCGCCAGAAGCAGCGGCTCGAGCGCAAGATCGAGCGTGAACACATCCTGCTGGGCGACCTGCCGGAGTTGTCGGTCGCGATCCTCGAACTGGCGCGTGAACGCGGGCGCGTCACGGTGATGGACGCGGCCAAGGCCACAGGCGCAAGCCGCAACACCGTCAAGGATCATCTTCGGGCGTTGACCGAGCAGGGACATCTGACCCTTCATGGAGCCGGTCGTGGGACCTGGTACGGCCTGACTTAAAGCCGGAGTGATCGGTCCGCCGATGTGCCGAGATCGGAGCTACGGCCCAACTGTGTGCGGCGGCCATTGCCACGTCCCCTTGCCTGACGTTAGCGGCGCTCCATCCGCGGGCTCGATGAGGCATGTCTGACCGGAGAGCGGCTCCGCCTCTCCTCCCGCAACAGCCATCCGAAACTTTCTTCCCCTGACGGCTTTGCCGCCATTCCTCGCGCAGCAACAAAGTTCCTCCCGGCCGCCCTCCATTTCATTCCGGCCTCGACAGGTGCGGTCCGATCGTCCCCGGTCTTTGCGACAGCCATCGAGGCCGCGAAGGGCGCGGCCCGAACAACGAAAGGAACATGACAATGGCTACCATCGGCACCTTCACCTCTACGCCCATCGGGCGGGGCCTCTTCAACCAAAATGTCAAGCCGGAACCACGCGTCGAGCCCGGTACCGGCTTTTTGGTGCGATACGGAAATGGGGATAGCCGCTCAGATCGCCGATGATGCCGGGCCGGGATGGCAGCGTCAAGGACGAGCGGTTACCCCCAATTTCGCACCGCCGCTTGGTAAGCGCCAACACGAAATCGGCTCCCCCACCCGCCGCCTCCGGCGGTCGCATTCGCGATCCCTGACCCCGCCACCCCGTCCCGCCCTGCAGGCTCGTCTTTCACGAACTCACGGAGATGAGACCATGACGATCGAACAGCACATCGAAGAACTACGTGCCGAGCTGAAGAACACATGCGACGCAGCCGAGCGCCGCCAGATCGAGACCGAGCTCGACCTTGCCCTTGCCCAGGCCGAGCTCGCCGTGCACCTGGCCGAACAGGTCGGTGCGATCGAGGCCGAGCCGCCCTTCTGAGGCGGCTTCTTCCCTGCCCCAATTCAAGCACTTGCCATAGAGGCTGACCGAGCCGTCGCGTCTCTCCTTCGACAGGCTGTTATCTGCATCTGGGGATGATGCATCCCCTTCGTCATGACGCAACCATGCGCAGCCAGAATTTTCCCCGCCGCAGGCTGCTCCTCGCCCTCTCAAAATTCAGGCGGCTCCAGGTTCTCCGCTCCCGCTTCGACCGTCCCGGTGCGGCCCTCCTTCGAGGTCTGCAGTCGATCCCCACGATATCAGCAATCCGAAAGGAGAACCCACCATGCGACAACTCGCCCAGTTCCTCGCAGCCACAGCCGCCGGCTCCGCAATCTCGGCAAGGTAATCTGTCATTTCTTCCGCAAGGGAAAGCTCGGTCTGAAGCTTTCGATCAAGATCCCCTTGTTAGTCGAGATCGACGTTTCGTTCGAGACCGACTGGAACCGCCGCAAATGACGCGCCGGGGCCGCTTTGGCGGCCCTGCATTGTTGCGCCGCGGGCGTCATCGTCGGTCAGCTGACGGCCGCTGGGCAATAGTCCTCGGTCGATAGCCACGGGCTCTCTTTTGTCGTGTCAGATCGAGGAACAGTCTGACGGCCTCTTCCTCCCGCCCGAAATGATGGATCATCATTTGCCCCGATGTCCCGATCCTCCCCCAGCGACGTATCAGGCAGGTTTCACCGAACAGCGACATGGAAATCTGCAGGGCATAGAAGCGAGCCATGTTCTTCGCCGCGTCAGTGCGTTCGATGTAGAGCTGGTAAGGCTGTGCGATCATGTTGACATCATCGCGGCCTACCCCTGACACGTCCAACGACATATATGAATCGAACAATTGCGACCGATTCATTTCCGTGAAGAGTCGGGCCCGGGCGAGGCGCCGGCGCGCACGGCTCTAGTCGTGCTGCGACCGGAGTCCGCACACGGTCTCCGCCCAGTCGGGTCACGATCCTCTCGCAGCAGGAAGCATGCCTCAGTTCGTGATTCTGGTTTTCTCGTCCGAGAGTTCCAGTCCGCGAACAGCCAGGTATTTCCTGATCGCCGGCAAGACCTTGTGTTCCAGCACCTCTTTCGACGCACTGGTTACAATAAAGTCGTCGGCATAACGGATGACGTGGGGTTTGGCTTTTCGGTACGTGGATTTCGACGATCCCACGCTTGCATCGACTGCGGCCTCAAGCCCATCCAACACTCTGTTCGCGATTGTGGGCGAAATCACGCCCCCTTGCGGGGTTCCCGCCCGCGTCTCGAACAGAGTTCCCTCTTCAATGTATCCGGCTTGAAGCCAGTTCCGCAGGATCGCCTTGTCCATAGGCATATGCTCGAGGATGTAATCATGGCTGATTTCATCGAAACAGCTTTTGATATCGCCCTCTAGAATCCACGTGGCGGACTTTCGTCTTGCCAACGTGATGAAGCACTGCTCGATGGCGTCGGCTGTCGAGCGTTTGGGCCGAAATCCGTAGGAATTCGGGTCCGCCAAGGTCTCCGTCACTGGTTCCAGCGCAAGCTTCCATAAGGCTTGCATTGCGCGGCACAGCATACGGGGTATCCCGAGTGGGCGCTTCTTGCCGTTACTCTTGGGAATATAAACGCGTCGCAACGGCATCGTACGGTAGCCGTGGTGCCGCAGCGACATTACTCCCTTCCATCTGGCCACCGGGGTTGTCCAGATTTCTCCGTCCACTCCCGGCGTTTTCTTCCCGCGATTCTCCGTCACCCGCTTCACAGCCAGCATCTTGCCGCTGTGCGAGCGGGTCAGCAGACGTTGCAAGGCTTTTACCTTACCCCATCGGCCTTCGCGAGTGGCCTTGGCGATACGCACTTGAAGTCGCTTCACGGTTGCTTCAATCTGCGACCAGTCTGTCTGATCCCACATCTGCCCTTCGTGCGAGGACGCACCGGCATTCGCTGCTTTCGCATCGATTGCCGTCATCTGCTTTTCCTCGTCCAGCAATTAGTCATGTTCTCTCGCCATGAATGACCGGGCGGAAGTCTGCCCACTTTCGTGTCGGGCAATGTTGCAGCCCGTATCCCGACTACTACAGCCGGGCCTTTGCTTTCTCCGCCTTCCTTTACCCACAACACCAACAGCGTTCCTTACGGTTCGCCTGCCGTTACCGGCAGCGCTATGGGCTTACCCTGTTCCGCATGAATCTCAGAGCCAGTCGGACCCTTCCTTTTCGCCGGCAGCTTTCCGTCCATGGAGGTCCAACCTGAAAGGACCACACCTTGCTGCACACCTTTTGGTTCAAGCCTATCAGCACATTTGGCTTGTTCCTTGTTACGGCGTTTATCGGAAGTTCACTTGTGTTGGTCGTCATTGCTCGTCCCTTGCACCTCACCGCCTTTGTGCTGGCAGTTTCCACTTCGCCTCACGGTTCGGTGGACCGGTCACCCGGTGGTTACGTTGTCCCCGAAGCTCCACACGGAGTCGTTGCCAACTTCGCATGTTCGGGTAGGGAACGACCGATGGAACGGTCGGTTTCGTAAAGTTCACATCACGTGTTCTCCTCTCGAAACAGAGATTCGTGCGACTTTCAGGTCGCACTCCGGCGTCAAGGACATCGCGGCCCCTCCAATTTTACCAGCGCCGCAAGCGGCACAGAGAAAATCGGTTCCTCCGCTCGCCGCACGGCGGCCGCGTTCCGCGGTCCCTGACCCCTCACGGACTACGGTGCGGGCACCTTTCGTCAGAAACGAAAAGGAGACCCTGATGACAAAGCATCAAATCACCCACTTGGTTGGAGAAGACCAGAAGCTGCCGGATCAACAGCCGGATTGGCTTGAAAGTTTGCGCCGAAATTTCGATGCGGAAGTGCATCTTCCCGCCGATATCTCGCGCGAATTTCTGTCTGCGGCGCGGCTTTGGGCAATCGACAACAAGGTCGATTTCGGATTGTTCCACGAGGCCGGCAAGATCATCATTGCGCACTTCGGCGGTGATGAGATCTACCTCCCGTCCCGGTGGTCCGACAAACGATGGCACATCGGCCTTGAGGGCAATGAGCCTTTCGACTCGGGCGATTGAGGTCGAGACCAGAGGCGGCTACCCGCCTCTGGTCTTTGCCTTTCCACGAGAGCCGGTCCAGCCGGATCGACCGGCAGGAGCGGCTGTGAAAGGGGCTCTGCCGCCCCTCTCAAACCTCACCCCATGAAGGAAGGGCAACGCCTCTCCTTCAAACTTCCTCCCATGGGGAAAGGGGACGGTTCCCTTCTCCCTTTCCCCAAACCCCTCTCCCGTGCTGGGAAAGCGATGGCTCGCTGTCACCCGCCCTGGCACCAGCCGTGTCGGGCACCATCCCAGGATCGGGCGAGCCCTTCGTCGATCAAAACATCGCCCAGCGAGTTGCCCGCACGAGACACGGTGCGAAGTTTGCGACCGTACTTGTCTTCGTCACGGAACCCGGCCGCCAGGGAGAATTTTCCAGCGTTGAGCAGCGTCAGCAGGCGGGATTTCGCCGCTTCACCTTTGATCCGTTCAGCCTCGCAGCGGGGCGGGCTGAGTTCAGGCGTATCGATATCGGCGATGCGGATTTTCTCGCCCTCGAACCAGAAGGTGTCACCATCGACGACGCAGTTCGCCCGATGGCTGTCGCCACAGAGCGCGAACGACGCCGATAGCGCGTCTTGTGCCGGCGCTTTGGCGAAGACAGCCGCGCTGTCGAGATGGCCATTGTGATCGAGGTACAGCCAGCCGGCGGCGCCGATCACCACGGCCCAGACCATGGTGATCGGAATGCCTCTGCCACGACCGCGACGGTAACGACGTGACGTCGATCGCGCCGCATTGATGCCGGGACGATCATTCGCGACCTTCCGATTTTTCCTGAACGGTATGACGTTCTTTTGCGCCAAGCTTTTCATCCCTCTTCGCCTGCAGACGTTACAGTCGGTTTGGTTTCATTGGCGTTTACCGCAGGCGTCGAATTCGAACCTTCCTTCTCCCTTCCGCCCATCGAATAGAACCGGTTCTCGCCAACGCATGCCTTCATATCCTCGCGGCGGAACCAAATGGCGCGGCCGCATCTGAGCGGCGCGTTGCCGGCTGTGAACACGATCTGCTCGTCCGCCCGCATGCGTAGAACTTCGTGCGGCTGGATGAGCGGTCGTGCCGCGAGCTGCTTCGAGCGCGTTCGAGACGATCCCTTTGCCTGGAAGTTGCGGCTGACCTGGTCGATCTCGACCGTGGTCATGCCGCACCGTCGGGAGATGTAATCGGCGGTCTCGGGATCGTTGATGGCCGCGAACGAAATCCAGCTGGCACTCTCGAACCACTTGCTTGCCGCGTCGCGGCCGCCATAGGTTTCGCGCATCTGGCCGATCGACTGGTAGATCATCGTCAGCGTGATGCCGTATTTGCGTCCGGCGTCACGTGCGGTTTCGACGATCCGCATGTAGCCGAGGCGGGCGACCTCATCGAGGAGAAACAGAGCACGCCCCTTGATCTGTCCGTCGCGATTGTAGATCGCGTTGAGAAACGAACCGATGATGACACGCGCAAGACCCGAATGGGTCTCCAATGTCTTGAGGTCGATGTTGATGAAGACGTCGGTATTCCCGGCCGCGATGTCGCTGGTCGAGAACTTCCGTCCCGACACGAGTGCTGCGTAGTTCCGATAGGAAAGCCAGTGCGTTTCCTTGACCGCATTGGCATAGACGCCGGAGAAGGTTTCCGGCGTCATGTTGACGAAGGCTGCGACATTCTCCTTCACGAAATCCGAGCCGGAATTGTCGTAGATGTCTTGCAGCCGCTTGCGCAATGTCGGCTCAGGCTCGGAGAGGTTCATGCGTACCTGGCGAAGCGTCTGCTCCTTCTCGTCCGTGTGACCGGACAGGCAGACGTCGGCGATGAGCGCCGTCAGCAACTGGAGAGCTGACGCTCGAAAGAAGTCGTCACGGACACCGCGCGGGCCGCCGCTGTCACTCATGATCCATGAGGCGACCGAGGCGATATCCTCTTCCTTGGTTCCGCCGAAACGTCCGACCCAGTCCAGGACGTTAAAGCCGATGTCCGGCTTCCTCGGATCGAGAACGAACACGTCCCTTCCCGCTCCGCCGCGATGCGCGGAGACCATCGGTGCGACCTCGTTCGATGGATCGAGCACGATAAGCGTTCCGCCCCACTTGAGTGCCGTCGGGATCGTCACCGACGTCGTCTTGAAACCGCCGGAACCGGCAAAGACAATCCCGTGCGACGAGCCGAACGAGCCATCGAAGCACAGCAACGGCGACTTGCCACCGGCGCCCCAGGTCTCAGCGCTGTCGGCGCGAAACGCTTGGCTCGCGACACTGTCTTTGTCGATCCGATAGCGCTCGCCAATGACGATGCCACCAGTATCGGGAAACAACTTTGCCGCCTCTGTGAGCTTCATCCAATCCGCTTCGCCATGGAGCGCCCGCTTGCCCTGAATGCGTTTCGGCTCGGCCCTTGCGAAGGCGGCATTGCCGATGAGCGCGACGCGGAGTGCGAAGCAGGCACATAACAGCCCCGCACTCGCTCCGATCGACGTTGCCGGATCGAGAAAGGCCAAGACCGTCTTGTCGGCGGACAGCGTCTTCATGAAAGCGGAAAGGCGCATTGTTTCGCGGAGTGTTGCGATCAGGATCGTCCCGCTGCATCCCGCAACGACGCCCCAACCGGCCTGTTTGATATTGATCGAGCCGGCGGTCGCGAACAGGAACAAGATGCCGACCGCGGCACTTGCGAGATAGGGAAGCGCGATCCCTGCCCGCCCCCATGCCAAGCGTGCGGTCTCGGTTTTCCCGAACCCGGATAGCCAATGTTCGATCCCGGTCATTCCGATGACGACCAGGATCATCAACGCCGCTGGCAAGATGACGAGCGCAATCCTATTGATCGTCATTGCCTAACGCCTCCACGCCGAGTGCGGTGAGCCTGGATCGCTCGCCATCGTCACCCTTGATGCGGCGCGCTGCATCGATCAGCGCGCCCAGCACCAGCGCTCGCTTCTCGTAGCGAAGACCCGCCTTGACGATCAGGCCGCCGAGCTCGATTTTTTCGCGCGTGTCCTTCTTGCGGGCGTCGGATGTCATCGTCCTGCTCATCCGTTCAAGCCTCGCCAGTCCCGCCTGCATTCGGGCCAGACGCGACCGCCGTGGTTGAAGTTGCGCCGCTGCCATCGCCTGCCCCCTTTTTCCCTCCGGTCGTACCGCCCTGCCCTCCGCGAAATCGCCTGTTCAGCTGGTCAAACGCTGCCTGAAGCTCCGCCTCGTCAATCTCGATGTCGCCAAGGCCCGCCTTGAGCGCGATCCGGCCGATGCGTTCCGCTTCCCGTGTCTCGGCTATCTTGAGCTGCTCCTGCAGTTTGGCAATTTCGTCGCGGATTTTCGCGGATGGCTTCTTCATTCCGATTGTCTCCCTGGCTGAGAAAGCGTGTCTTTCGAAGCCAGTTTTTCGGAACAGAGTGCGGAACGCACTACTGTGAATCCTACAATCGCCAACGGCGATGCTTTGGTGGATCATCCCGGCCGTTCCGAAGGAGCGGCTTCCAAGGGGCTTCCAAGGGCGCAATTATACGTCGCTGGCGCGACGTGTTGCTGGAGAGCCTGGCGGGGCCGCCGCTCCCAACGAACGCATTGATTTCGTTCGCAACCGGGAAAGAACTCCGCCGTGGCCGTCCCTCACTTCTCCGTCAGCGTCGTCGCCCGTGGCTCCGGCCGCAGCGCCGTCCTGTCGGCGGCCTACCGGCACTGCGCTAAGATGGAGTTCGAGCGGGAAGCCCGGACGATCGACTACACGCGAAAGCAGGGGCTCCTGCATGAGGAGTTCGTGATCCCTGCCGACGCGCCGGAATGGGTGCGCAGCATGATTGCCGATCGCTCGATCGCCGGCGCATCCGAGGCTTTCTGGAACAAGGTGGAGGTATTCGAAAAGCGCTCCGATGCCCAGCTTGCCAAGGATGTCACCATCGCGCTGCCAATAGAGCTGACGGCCGCGCAGAACATTGCGCTCGTCCGGGATTTCGTGGAGCGGCACATCACCGCGAAGGGCATGGTCGCCGACTGGGTCTATCACGACGCCCCAGGCAATCCGCATGTGCATCTGATGACGACATTGCGGCCGCTCACCGAAGACGGCTTCGGCTCGAAGAAGGTCGCGGTTCTCGCCCCGGACGGCAAGCCGATCCGCAATGACGCCGGCAAGATCGTCTATGAGCTATGGGCCGGCAGCACTGAGGATTTCAATGCGTTTCGCGACGGCTGGTTTGCCTGCCAGAACAAACATCTGGCGCTTGCTGGCTTGGATGTCCGGATCGATGGTCGTTCCTTCGAAAAGCAAGGTATTGACCTCGTGCCAACCATTCACCTCGGCGCCGGCGCCAAAGCCATCGAGCGCAAGGCCGAGAAGTCCGATCGGACGCAGGAGACCTCGGCGAGCAAGCTCGAACGCGTCGAGCTTCAGGAGCAGCGCCGCAGCGAGAATGCGCGGCGCATCCAGCGCCGTCCGGAGATCGTGCTTGACCTGATCACCCGGGAGAGGAGCGTCTTCGACGAACGCGATGTTGCGAAGGTCTTGTATCGCTATATCGACGATGCCGCTCTGTTCCAGAGCCTGATGGCGAGGATCCTGCAGAGCCCGGAGGCCCTCCGCCTCGAACGCGAGCGGATCAACTTTGCGACTGGTATTCGGACACCCGCCAAGTACACGACGCGGGAGATGATCCGGCTTGAAGTCGAGATGGCCACTCGCGCGATCTGGCTCTCCGGTCGCGCCTCCCATGGAGTCCGTGAGGCGGTGCTGCAGGCGACCTTTGCGCGTCATTCCCGTCTGTCGGATGAGCAGCGAACGGCAATCGAGGATGTAGCCGGGGCCACGCGGATTGCCGCTGTCATCGGCCGCGCCGGCGCCGGCAAGACGACGATGATGAAGGCTGCGCGCGAGGCGTGGGAAACGGCCGGCTATCGTGTGGTCGGCGGAGCGTTGGCTGGCAAAGCCGCCGAAGGTTTGGAGAAGGAAGCTGGCATCGTTTCCCGCACGCTGTCGTCGTGGGAGCTTCGCTGGAACCAGGGTCGCAACCAGCTCGACGACAAGACTGTTTTCGTACTCGACGAGGCCGGTATGGTGTCGTCACGGCAGATGGCGCTCTTCGTCGAAGCCGTCACCAGGGCCGGCGCCAAGCTCGTCCTTGTCGGCGATCCGGAACAGCTTCAACCGATCGAAGCGGGCGCCGCCTTCCGTGCGATCGCCGATCGCATCGGCTATGCCGAACTCGAGACGATCTATCGTCAGCGCCAGCAATGGATGCGCGACGCCTCGCTCGATCTCGCTCGTGGCAATGTCCGCAAGGCTGTCGATGCCTACACCGCCCATGGTCGAATGATTGGTTTGAGACTGAAGGACGAGGCCGTCGAAAGCCTGATCGCAGCTTGGGATCGGGACTACGACCCTTCGAAGACCAGCCTGATCCTCGCACACCTTCGCCGCGACGTCCGAAAGCTCAACGATATGGCCCGCGCCAAGCTGGTCGAGCGCGGCGTCGTCGCAGACGGATTTGCGTTCAAGACAGAGGACGGAACCCGCATGTTCGCGACCGGCGACCAGATCGTGTTCCTCAAGAACGAGGGTAGCCTTGGCGTCAAGAACGGCATGCTCGCAAAGGTGCTTGAAGCCGCACCTGGCCGGGTCGTTGCGGAGATTGGTGACGGCGAGAACCGCCGTCAGGTTACGATCGAGCAGCGCTTCTACAACAATCTCGATCACGGCTATGCGACGACGATCCACAAGAGCCAGGGCGCGACAGTCGATCGGGTGAAGGTGCTTGCTTCCCTCTCGTTGGACAGGCATCTCACCTATGTAGCCATGACGCGCCATCGTGAGGATCTCGCAGTCTACTACGGCAGTCGCTCCTTCGCGAAATCCGGCGGCCTCATCCCGATCCTGTCGCGCCGAAACGCCAAGGAAACCAGCCTCGACTACGAGAAGAGCGCTCTCTATCGCCAGGCGTTGCGCTTTGCTGAGGCCCGCGGCCTGCACCTCATGAACGTCGCCCGCACGATCGCACACGATCGCCTCCAATGGGCCGTCCGGCAGAAACAGAAACTCGCCGACCTCGGCGCCCGTCTCGCCGCCATCGGTGCGGCGCTCGGACTGGTCCGCGGCAGCAACAAGCAATCCATCCCGGGCACAATCAAGGAGGCCAAGCCCATGGTATCAGGCATCACCACCTTTCCGAAATCGCTCGACCAGGCTGTCGAAGACAAGCTCGCCGCCGATCCCGGTCTGAAGAAGCAATGGGAGGATGTGTCGACCCGTTTCCAGCTCGTCTACGCGCAACCGGAAGCCGCTTTCAAGGCGATCAATGTCGACGCCATGGTCAAGGACCAATCGATCGCGCAATCCACCCTCGCGAAGGTCGCCGGCGCCCCCGAGAGCTTCGGCGCCCTCAAGGGCAAGACCGGCCTTCTTGCCAGCCGCGCCGACAGGCAGGGCCGGGAAAAAGCCATCGCCAATGTACCGGCGCTCGCCCGGAACCTGGAACGCTATTTTCGTGAGCGGGCCGAGGCTGAGTTGAAACATGAGGCGGAGGAGCGTGCCGTCCGACTGAAGGTATCGGTCGACATCCCGGCACTCTCTCCAGCGGCCAGGCAAACACTCGAGCGTGTCCGTGATGCCATCGATCGCAACGATCTTCCGGCCGGTCTCGAATACGCGCTGGCCGACAAGATGGTCAAAGCGGAATTGGAGGGTTTCGCCAAGGCTGTGTCCGAGCGCTTCGGGGAACGGACCTTCATGCCTCTCGCCGCGAAAGACACTGATGGCAAGACCTTCGAGACCATCACGGCAGGCATGACGGCGGGCCAAAAGGCGGAGGTCCAGTCCGCTTGGAATTCCATGCGGACGGTCCAGCAACTTACTGCTCATGAACGAACGACAGAAGCTCTCAAGCAGGCTGAGACGTTGCGTCAGACGAAGAGCCAAGGGCTCTCGTTGAAATGACGGCGGGAGCTGGAACGCGCCAGGCGATGACCGCGCAACAACGACGAGCGGCTGGGATCATTTTGGTGGCCGCATTAGTCGCCATACTGGCGATCGGCACCGCCCTAGCCGGCGGTTACCGCATCAATCTGACACCGAGCGAGCCACTCGGCCTCTGGCGTATTGTTCCGCTCTATCGTCACGTTGCTGTCAATGACCTGGTGTTCATCTGCCCACCGCCAACCGCGCAAATGCAAGAAGCACGAGCGCGCGGCTATCTCCGTTCCGGTTCCTGCCCGGGCGGCGTCGCGCCGCTGATCAAGACGGTGATCGCGGTCGCCGGACAGCAGGTCGAAATCGGCGCCAGCGTGAGCGTGGAGGGGCGGGTGGTTTCCTCTTCCAATCTCGCAACGCGAGACGGAAGCGATCGGCCGTTGGCGCCGTTTATGAGCGGCGTTGTACCGCCAGAATATGTCTTCCTGCATTCCTCATTCCCCAGCTCCTACGATTCCCGATACTTCGGCCCGGTGCCTGCTTCGGGCATTCTCGGCCTGGCGCAGGAGGTCCTCACGTATGCGCCGTGAGTACATTCGATCGGCGTTACTGATATCCGCTTCGATCGCGATCGGCGTGGTGGGGTGGAGCGGCCATGTGGCTCTATTGCCGGTCGCGACGGGGTTTCCCGTCCTTTGGTCGCTGACGCGGACGAGATTGCTGGCGGCGCTTGTCTCGGCCGGATACTTCCTGGCCGCATCACGGGGGCTGCCGCAAGGTGTGGCCGCCTTTTATTCGTCGGATATCTGGCCGGGCTTGCTGCTCTGGTTTTGTGCGTCCACGAGCTTTGTCATCGTGCATGCCATCCTCTGGACGACGAACGCTTGCACTCGTCCGTTCCGCTATCTCCTTGCGGCCGTCATCATGGCCATGCCGCCGTTCGGCATTACGGGCTGGGCGCATCCCGTCACAGCCGCCGGTATTGTGTTTCCAGGATGGGGATGGTGGGGACTGGGCTTGATCACAGCTGGCCTTGCGGGCCTCGTAACCCGCATTTGGCCAGCTGTCGCCATCGCCTTGACTGGCTTTTGGCTGTGGTCCGCCGCTACCTGGACCGACCCGAAACTACCGGAAGCCCGGCGCGGCGTCGATCTGGAGTTGGGCGCTTCGCTCGGCCGTGACGCCGGTCTTCACCGCCAGCGTGACCTGATCGCAGCGGTGCGTGGCGCGGCCAGTGATGGCGCTCGCTATGTGGTGTTACCGGAAAGCGCGCTCGGCTTCTGGACGCCGACTGTGGAGCGTCTATGGACAGGCGCACTCGCCGATAGCGATGCCACAGTCATCGCCGGCGCCGCAACGGTCGATGCCTCGGGTTACGACAATGTCCTCGTGACGATCGATCGCCAGGGCGCTCGCATCCTTTATCGCGAACGCATGCCGGTTCCCGGCTCGATGTGGCAGCCGTGGCGATCGTTGTTCGGGGAGAGCGGCGGCGCGAAGGCGGATTTTTTCGCAAACCCGGTCGTTTCCATCGGTACCAGCCGGGCAGCACCACTGATTTGCTATGAGCAACTGATCGTTTGGCCGGTCCTCCAGTCCATGCTTCACGATCCGGATCTTATCCTTGCCGTCGGAAACGGTTGGTGGACCGAAGGCACATCCGTCGTCTCCATCCAACGAGCCGCTACCAACGCATGGGCAAAGCTCTTCGCTAAACCGCTTGTCATTGCCTTCAACACCTGAGCGCCAAGGAGACACCATGCTCGACGCCGCCCTAATAAAAGATTGCGCCGACCCTTCCCTCAAGCCCGCTATCGTCGAGCAGTTCGTGGCGGCTGCGGGCTCCGCCGATCCTCTCGCCGTCACCGTCAAATCGGGCGCCCGATTGATCCTCGTGCCGAAACCCAGAACGGCGGACGAGGCGATGGCGATCGTGCGGCAATATGCTGGTCAGGCCGTCGTACGCGTCGGCCTGACACAGTTTCCCGCAGGCGTTGGCGTCAAGGAACCGGCGGATCTGAAACCCGACCTTGTCGATGCCTGCCAAAACCTTCGCAAAGGCACGGCGATGTTCGCCAAGGTGCTGAGGATCGTCGCCAAGTGGTACGGCAACCCAACGAGCAAAGACGTCTTTCCGCAGATTTTCGAGGACGCGGTCTACGCCTGGAAGACCGGCGAGTTCGAGGGAGCGAGCGTGTTTCAAGCTCCTGATCCGGGACGAAGCGTGGCCGCAGACAGTGTGGCGCCCTCAGATGAGGACGAAGCAAACAGCCACAGCAATCCGGAGGGTGCGAAGATTCAAAACCCCGAACAAAGCCCCAGCGTTGGAACGGCAGAGATACGCATCGACCTGTCGAGGATCGGAGCAAAATGATCCTTCGCGATACCGCTTGACACCAGGCAGCGAGAAGCTAGATGAGCCGCAGTCCGCGGCAGCGTGGCGTGGCGCAGCGATGACACGCAAAATCCCTCATGCCGATCTAGCACAACTCGGTTTCGATCTGTTTTTCGCCGACGCAAGACTCTCGGCAAAGCCGATTCATTCGAGATGCCCACAGTCAACCGCCCGCCATGCTGGCGGCAGACATGATACTGTTATGGCTTAGTGCGCAAATAAACTCATTGAGGGCCAACCCAGTATGCTCTCCGAGACGGATACGCCGGGCTATGCAGTACCCATGCCGACGATTGCGACAACCCATCCCCTTCTCCGAAATAGATACACATTGTGTATCTCGATGTGTTAGAATGGCTGCGGAAGGATATAACTATGTCAACAAAATCCGCCTCAGAAACCAGTACGCACCCGGTCAACTTGAGGGTACGTGACGATGTGCGCGTTTTGATCGACCGCGCCGCCAAAGCGCACGGTAAAACGCGCTCGGACTTCATGATCGACGCGGCTCGCCGCGCTGCCGAAGACGCCTTGCTTGATCAGACCCTCGTTCAGGTCGATCCCGAGAGCTATAAGCATTATCTGGCCGTCCTTGACCAGCCGCCCAGCGGTGAGGGTTTTGAGCGGCTTATGAGCGCGCCAAAACCCTGGCAGGCATAATGCTTTCCGCCCCAACGCTTCTGGGCGAAGCGCATGAACTCGACCTGTTCGATAGCGGCCATGACAGCCTCGATGAATGGCTACGCCGCCGTGCCCGAAGCAATCAGGTCAGCGGCGCATCCCGGACTTACGTCGTTTGCGAAGGCGCAAGAGTGGTCGGATATTATTGTCTGTCCTCCGGCGCGCTCGCCGTGGCGCATGCACCGGGCGCTATCAGACGCAACATGCCGGACCCGATTCCTATGGCTGTGCTCGGAAGGCTGGCGATCGATCGAAGCTGGCAGGGCAAGGGCCTTGGCGCCGCCTTGTTGCAAGATGCCGTGATGCGGGTGGGGCAAGCCGCGCACATCATGGGCATTCGCGGGCTTCTTGTTCATGCGATTTCTGACGAAGCTAAGGCGTTCTATGAGCACTACGGTTTCTCAGCGTCGCCGACAAATCCGATGACACTGATCATGTCGCTCAAGTCTCTCGCAAAAACAGACTGAGGTGCCCTTTATCAGGTCTTGGTCCTGCAGGCTGATGAGCTTGAGGAGTATGACAATGTCTTGGCTTTTCATTTCAAGTGTCCGCTGTCCTAGGAGGACAGCGCGCCACACTCCACGCAGTTTCTCAAAACCAATGAAAAGCTGAGCGCCGCTACTAAACCTCGGACTGCGATGGGCCGTCATCCGGATTTCGTCAAAAGCTCGGCTGGGTCGACACCCAGCGCCTCGGCGATCTGGCCGAGGACCGTGACGCTGGCCGAAACATCGGCGCGCTCAATCGCCCCGATATAGCGCGCGCTCAGGCTCGACCGGTCCGCCAGTTCTTCCTGCGTCAGTTGCTTGCCATGACGTATCCGACGCAGATTGATCGCCATGACCTCCTTGAGATCCATGACGCGAGCGGAGCCTGAATAGGAATGATCGTTCCAGGAACGATAGTTCCGATTCCGCACGGCACGTGATATTGCTCGTCCAGCTGATCATCCACTCCCTTCGGATATAGGCAGCATGATCGTCTGGAAGTCAGGCCGTGCACTCATCGCTTAAACCGTATATGCGAGGGCGTTGTTTTCGAGCAATGAGAGAATAAAGTGAGAGGAGAAACGGATGAAGGACGTGGACTCATGCGACGCGAACGACAAAAGTGATGTGAGAGAATCTCGCTGCAGTTCGATGCAAAAGTCAGAATTAGAAGCGTTGGCAGTCGCTGCAATCCTCGAACACCGCCGGCTGCTCGCCGCGGACGAAGCTGTCTATAAAGAGTGGACCCGCGCGACCGCCGTCCCGTCGACTTCAAGTGACGTGCTCAAGAGCCTGCAAGACGAGTATCTCGCGCGTCAGAAGAAATCCGAAGCTCAGCAGGAAGAGCTTTCGGAAATCATCGATGCGCTTGGCTATGTCCCTGATGTTGCCCTGGATGGCGAAGAATGACGCTCAGACCAGCCCGTGGTCTTTAGCGATCGCGACGAGTTGCGGAACGGTCGCTGCTTCAAGCTTTCGACGCGCGCTGTCGAGATAGTGCTGCACTGTTCTCGGGTTGATTCCCGTGAGCACGGCAGTCTCCGGGGCATTTTTGCCCTTTGCTGCCCACATGAGGCACATCGCTTCCCTTGGTGAAAGTAACCGTTTAGGGGCGACAATTGTCGCCGCAGCTATGATCTTCAGCCGATAATGGATCGTCAGGACTGCGCGCATCGCTTTCTGCGCATCCTGCAATTTTGAAATTTCAACCTTCTTCTCCGACGAGGCAAAGGTCAGCATCATCGTGGAGCCGAAACTTCCTTCGACGGGAATTGTCACCCCGCTGCGAATGCCGTGTTCGATCGCTTGGTCTCGAAAGCGCTTGAGCTCGGAGGTTCCACGGGCTTTCCAATCATCAGCCGTCCAGGAAAACACCTCCATGCGACGCTTGGCCTCCGTGACCACTGGGTCGATGCGGGAATATTGGCTGCAGAGGTAAATGTCCTGCCAATCATCGGGATAGGAGTTGAAGGTACAGATCGCTGCGCCTTCGGTTTGCAAATACGCGAAACGCTCAAAACCAGAAGAGTTCGCGAAGCTTTTCAAGGCGCTTTTGATCATACGTTCATCGTGCGCGGCTTCTGCCATGTCGATGAGAGAGCGAAGGTATCCGTCCACTGACTTTCTCCTATCTTCTTTCGCAGTTGCGAGCCCTCCCAATTCGCGGCACTTTCGCGCGCCGCCTAATTATGTGATGTGACGTCCGGCCAGATGCAGCCAGTGAGGCTTCGGGTCGTGACCCATCATACCGCTTTCCCGAGGCTTACCCAGAGTGTTGCACGATAGATTGACTCACGTCTACATGGCATTCAATTTCTCCGGAAAAAAAGATAGCCGGAGAAAGATCTGCGCCGCCACCTCATCGTAGCCGCATAGCAGGGACTAACCAAACGCGACGAAATAGCGCCGATCTGAGACTCGTAACCGAGCTATCGGCCGCTATAGGAACCCGGGAAAATAATATCCTGATCGACTAAGACGTTGAACTTGTAGCCTGGCCTGATACGGATCGTCGGCTGCACGTTCAGATTCTTCGAAATCGTTTGTTCCGCGACGCGACCGAAGCTTTCCGCAAAATTCCGCCTCGCGGCATCCGAGGCCGTATCCTGCGTCGCAAGCGTCGTACTTTCGGGCAACGACATATCGATTCCCGTTCCGATAATCGCCACCAGGGCCGCTGAACCGAAGGTCCGCCAAAGATGACGGTCGACGTTGTCCTTGAAGCCGCCATAGCCCTCGGCATCCGCGCCGGCCATCCCGCCGATCTGCAGCGTCGAACCGTTCGGGAAAATGAGGTCTGTCCAGACGACGACAACCCGTTCCTGGCCAAAGGACACCTTGGAATCGTAGCGGCCGAGCAGCTTTGCGCCCTGCGGGATGAGCAGACGATACCCGGTGGCGCTGTCGTAGACGTTCTGGCTGATCTGCGCGGTAATGCGTCCCGGCAAGTCAGAAATGAGGCCGGTGATCAAGGTGGCGGGGATGACCGAACCGCGCTTCAATTCGTGGGGCGACATCTGCGGTACGACCTGGTTCGGCAGGTAGCCAAGGTCCTTGATGTCCTGATTGAAGAAATCCTCCTTCGACGTCTGGGCGTTCGGATCGACATTCTCACCCATCAAGCCGGATTTCATCGCGGCAGCATAAAGGTCGGATGCATTGTTTATCGGGGCCTTTGTCGTCTGACGGCCAATGCTCGTGGGATCTGAGGCCTTTTCGGCATCGGACGCGTCGACTTTCAGCGGCGAATCGAGCGCCGTGGCGTGGGCCTGCAGGCGGGCCATCCGCTGGCGCTGGGCCTCGCGGATATACTGCTCATCCTGCTCTCGCTTCAGGCGCGCTTTCCATTCCTCTTCGGATTCGAGCCTGGTCCGCTGCTCCTGCCCATCTGTGGGCCGTCGTTCAGCGACCGGTTCTTGCCTCTCGACTTTCTGCTCAGTGACAGGCGTCGGCTGGAAAGCCTCGCGCTCAAGCGGATCCCCGATAATTCCATCCGATATACCGCGTTTGAGTTGGTCGCCGAAATTTGTCGCTGGGGTATTGGACGCGCTTTCGATGTCGTTGCCACGGTTGAAGGAGAGCCCGCGCCAAGACAGGCCAATCACGACGACACCGAAGAACAGCACGATGACGATGATGGCAACGATGATCGGCAGGCGATTGAGGCGGCGCATGCCATTCTGATCGTCGGCCTGGTTGGACGCGCCAAGCTGGAGCGATTGGACCATATTCGTCTCCGTCAGTTGCGCTGCATGATCGAAAGCGGACTAGCCGGCACAGCACCCGCCGTAGTCGTCGTATAAGCACGGCTAAGGGCGATAGATGACGTCGAAAGCCGCGCCAGCACCTGCCCGTCGAAGCCATCGATTGCATAGACAAGCTCGACCAGCTTGATGTCCTTGCCGACTTTGCCGTCCGTGATCACAGTGTAGCCCCACCCCTTCAGGGCCGCGTCGAGGGCGGTCGCGAACTCGGACGTGTCCTTCTCGATTCTGATCGTCGTTGTGGCACCGGCCGGGCCGATCTGCTCGGCGAGCCGGCTTGCCATGTCGCCGGCGATGGCGCTTGCGGCCGGCCCGGTGATGGCTACAGGAGTTGAGCTGGTGCTCATTGCATCGTCAGAAGTTTGGCAACCGGTAAGCAATGCCGCGGCGATGACAAACGGGAGAAGCTTCCGCATCATTCAACCTCCCCGCCGGATCGTGATCTTTTGTTGCCGCCAACCCACCCCGGAAACGAGGATCGCCTTGTCGACCGCATAGTCGACGATCATCATGTCGTTCTTCATGCGATAGTTGACGATGCGGTTTTGGCCGCCGGAGACGACGAAGAGTACCGGCGCATCCTGACCGGAGATCGCCTTCGAAAACTGGATGTAGGTCTTCGCCCCGTCTGAATAGACACGCTTCGGCTTCCAGGATGCGCCGCCGCTGATTGAATAGGAAAAGTTCAGTTTGTCCGGCGCCGTGCCGGGAATACCGCCAGTTTCGAGGCGGGCATTGATGTCGGCGAGCTTGGTCGACACGTCCTCCGGATATTCGAAACCAACGCGCGCCATATACTGGCTCGGATGGGACTTGAGCTGGATATGATAGGTTCGCCGGGAGGTCGTGACGACCATCGAGGTGAGAAGGCCCGGTTCGGACGGCTTGACGATCAGATGTATCGCCTGCCCACCTGCCGCCCCGGAGGAAGCAGGCTCCACCTTCCAGCGCACGGTGTCACCGACGAGGACATCGCGAACAACCTCGCCGCCCTGCAACTCAATATCGCAAACCTGCAGCGGCGAACAGACGACGGAGGGCTGCGTTTCGCCAAATAGGAAGATGACCTTTCCGTCCGGCCCCATTGTCACCAGCCCCGGCGTGCCGCGCCATTTGCCCGAGATGTTGGTTCCCTTCACCTCGTTCCTCGTCATGCTTTGCGCCTGCGCGCCCCCGGCAAGCAAAAGTCCGGCTATGCAGCCGGCGGCTGCGATCAATCCCGTTTTTTTCATTGAAAGAATCCCTGCCCTTAAAGCTGTGCCGTCCAGTCGAAATCCCGTACGTAGAGGCCGATCGGATTGAGGCGGATGATCGCCTCGTCCTGCGGCGTGGTCAGCGTCACCGTCGCGATCCCGCGGAACCGGTGCGTCCCCGTTTCCTTGCCCTTCCGATCCCTCTCGTACTCGGTCCAGTCGATCTGATAGGTCTCGTTCGACAGCGCCACGATGTTGTTCACCTCGATGGCGACCGTCGATGTCTTCGCCTTCTCGAATGGCGAATTGCCGCGGAACCAGGCGTTGATCTTCTGGGTCGACGGATCTGAGGTTCGCAGCAGCGCGTAGGTCCGGTCGATATATTGCTTCTGCACGACGGCATCCGGCGTGATCGAACGGAAGCTGGTGACGAAGTTGCCGAGCGTCGCGCGCACCACGCGGGAATCGGCATATTCGATCTGCTCGGGAAAGCCGGCCGTGACCGCGGTTCCGAGCTTGTCGACCTCGACGATATAGGCCACTAGCTTAACCTGGGTGCTGAGATACATCGCATAGCCGAAGCCGATGACGGCCATGACCAGACCGAGCACACCAACGATGCGCCATGCGGCTGCGGCCTTCACATAGGAACCATAGCGTTCGCTCCATTCCTGGCGGGCGGCAACATACGGGTTTTCCGGGGCGCGGTTCGCTGCCATTTATTCTTCCCTTGTCTCGATTACGGTTTGTCGTTGCGTTCGGGAGGAGGCTTCGGTCCGCTATGACCGCTCCGCTGTTCATCGAGCTTGGCGTTTGCCAGACCGAGGATCGAACCCGCATAGGCGCCGGGAGACCCGATCGCCTTATCCTTCGCCGCCGATCCCGTCGCTTGCGCGCCTGAACCGACGCCCGCGCCGATGCCACGAAGAGCGGCACCTGCGACCGAGGAACCCGCGGCGCGGGCGGCTTGAGCCGCTGCAAAGCCCGCGCCGGCGGCGCCAGCGGCAAGGAAGCCCGCCCCAGCTGCGAAAGACGCCGCTTGCCCGCCGTGGCGGATCGCTTCCATTCCGCCGGAGACCGATGCGCCCTGGACAACGCCCTGAATGATGCTCGGGACATACATGGCGATGATGAAGACCACGACGGAGATACCGGCTATGGCCAAGGTCGTGACGAACTGATCGGACGAGGCAGTGGGCGCTTGGGCGAGGCCAAGCAGGACGTTCGATCCAATCTTGGCGATCATCACCAGGGCCATGAGCTTCATGCCGACGCCGAAGGCATAGACGAGGTAGCGAACAGCAAAGTCTTTCGTGAAGGACGAACCGCCCAGTCCGAGCATGATCATGCCGGCGAGCAGGCCGACATACATTTCGACCATGACCGAGACGAAAATCGCTGCGACAAGTGAAAAGCAGATGACGACGACGCCCATTGCCAACACCGCCGCGATCGCCAGCGCATTGTCCTCGAATACACCGAACTGTGCTTGCTGCGAAATTTGCGCGGCGACCCGGATGCCGGCGTCGAACACTTCAGCGGGCGAGGCTGAACCGCCGCCGGCGCCGATCTGGAAAAGACTGTCGACCACGGCTCGCGAAAAGGTCGGACCCTGGTCGAGAACAAATGCGAAGAAACCGACGAACATGATCCGCCGCACCAGCTCGGCGAACCAACTGTCCAGTGAGGCGGCCTGGATCGCGAGCCAGACGGCGGCAATGCCAATCTCGATTGCCGCAAGGATCCAGAAAAGGGACTTCGCGGCATCAATGATGGTGGTCTCCCACCCCTTCGCAGCGGTCGAGACCTGGTTTTCCAGTTCCGTGAGGACCTGTCCCTCCTGCGCGAGCGCGGGTAGGGCAAAGGCGATGCACAGAGGCCCTGCAATCAGAAATGAACGTGCAACGATTGCCTTCACCATCTCGGGCGCATCTCCTGACCGTCCTTGATTGGCGGCAGTTCCTTACCGGAGCCGGAGAAATTCTCGCGGGCGGCGCGCTGCTCGGTGAGGGCAGGTTTGCCGCCGTCTCTGGAAGTGATGACCAGCACAGTCGCTGCAGACGATACAGCGGCAACAGCGAGCAACAGGGCAACGAGGATGGCGCGGTTCACCAGCGAGGCTCCATTTTCTGACCCTCCGGAATACTCTTGACCTCGGCGTCAAAGAACGTCTCCCGCCGCGCTTGCGCCAGGTCCTCGTCGGTTTGCTCTGTTTGGAGCCACGTGCCCATCATCGTCATTTGCTGGGAGACTAGACCGCGCAGCTTCTGCATCTGGGCGACCTGCTGAGCGGCGATTTCGTGCCCGACCTGCAAGGCCTTCATCTGGCCGTCAGCCGTCTCGGACATCGACCGCAACGAGGACATCGTATCCTCTTCGCTATCGAACTGGTCGGCCGTGAGGCTCGCCGCCTTCAGCGTGCCGGCGATCGTGTCGCGGTTGGTGTCCGACCAGGTTTGGTATGTCGAGGAGAAGCTCTCGGCATTCGGAAGATTGCTTTTGAGGTCGGCATAACTCTTAAACCGCTGCTGGAGCACATCGTCTGCGTTCCCCATCGAAAACGAAATGCTCTGGCCCTGATCTACGATGCTTCGGAGTTGATTGAGGTCGCTTTCGACCTGTCCCCAGACGTGGCTCGGAAGCTGCGCAGTATTCTGCAGCATGTTCTCGTAGATCTTCAGCTGGTTCTGGATCTGCTCGGCGAGCTGGTTGATCTGCGTGATCTGGTTCTGGATCTGCTCACCAGACTTTCCGACTAGCGAAATCAGCTCGCCGTTGTTGAGAACTTGCGTCCATTCAGTTGCAGCACCCGTGGCCGTGCCGGCATGGGTCGGTGCCACGGCGCCCATCGTCAGAGCGACGGCCGCCAGGCCGGCGGACCATTTATTCGAAGTTAAGCAGCGATGCGGCATCCTGGACCCCTCTCGTCTGTAGCCAATGGATCGGCCAGTCGAGGCCATGTTCGGATCTGAGCGCGCGGATCCTCTTGAGATCATCCTTGCCGGACGCGCCGACGAAGCTGAGTGCTGCCGGGCCGAGTGACATGTCGAAGAGACGCCGGCCTTCGGGAGTGGCGACGTAGTATTCGCGCTTTGGGATCGAGTTAGAGACGATCTCGATCTGACGGTCGTTGAAGCCGATCCGCTCGTAGAATTCCCGCGTCCCTGGCTCACGGGCGGCGGTGTTTGGAAGGCAAATCTTGGTCGGGCAGGATTCCTTCAGCACGTCGATAATCCCGGACCGTTCAGCATCCGAGATCGACTGGGTGGCGAGAACGACTGCGCAATTCGCCTTGCGCAACACCTTCAGCCATTCTCGAATTTTGCTGCGAAAGACAGGATGGCCGAGCATCAGCCAGGCCTCGTCGAGGACGATCAGGCTCGGTGACCCATCGAGACGCTTCTCGATCCGGCGAAACAGGTAGGTCAGGACCGGCACGAGATTGCGCTCACCCATGCTCATGAGCTGCTCAATCTCGAAAGTCTGGAAGGCGCCAAGCGACAGACCATCCTCCTCTGCGTCGAGGAGCTGACCCATCGGCCCGTCGACCGTGTAGTAATGGAGTGCGTCCTTGATCTCGCGCATCTGCACGCCGCTCACGAAATCCGAAAGCGAGCGACCGGCCGCGCTGGCCATCAGGCCAACCTGACGCGAGATGGCGTTGCGATGGTCGGGCGTGATGGTGACCCCCTGTAGGCCGACCAGCATCTCGATCCATTCCGTCGCCCAGGCCCGATCAGCGTCGCTTTTAACGTAGGCTAGAGGGCAGAAGGCCAGCGCCCTCCCCTCTTCCGCGTTGTCTCCGCCGATCTCATAGTGATTACCGCCCGCGGCAAGCGTCAGTGGCAGAAGCGAGCTTCCCTTGTCGAACGCAAAGATCTGCGCGCTTTCGTATCGGCGAAACTGTGCAGCAATCAGCGCCAGGAGTGTCGACTTGCCGGAACCGGTCGGGCCGAAGATCAGCGTGTGGCCGACATCATCGACATGCAGGTTGAGCCGGAACGGTGTCGAGCCACTCGCAACCTGCATCAGCGGCGGCGAGTTCGATGGATAGAATGGGCATGGCGCGATCGTGTTTCCCGACCAGACCGAGTTGAGTGGGATCAGATCGGCGAGATTGCTGGTGTTGATCAGTGGCTCGCGAATGTTGCAATACCAGTTGCCCGGCAGACTACCGAGAAAGGCGTCGGTGGCGTTGAGCGTTTCAATTCGTGCCCCAAAGCCCTCTGCCTGGATCAGCCGGCGGATTGCCTCCGCCTTCTCCTGCAGCGCTTCGCGATCGTGATCAAACAGTACGACGACCGGCGTGTAATAGCCATAAGCAACCAGCTGCGACGAGGCCTGCGCAATAGCATCCTCGGTCTCGGTCACCATCGTCATCGCGTCTTGGTCAACCGATCTGCTCTGCGTCTGAAACAGCTGGTCGAAGAATGGCCGGACCTTCTGTTGCCATTTCTTGCGCGTGCGTTCGAGCTTCGCCCTAGCTTCCTCAGCATCGAGAAAGATGAAGCGCGATGACCACCGATAGGTGAGCGGCATCAGGTCAAGGCTGTTCAGAATGCCCGGCCAGCTTTCGGCCGGCAGACCGTCGATCGCCACGACACCAAGGAACCGGCTCTCGATCTTCGGCGTCAGTCCGTGCTCAAGCTCGGCAGTCGCGATCCAATCGAGATACATGGGAACATCCGGAAGCCGGATCGGATGGCTCTCGCCGGTGATGCAGAAGCGGACGAACTGAAGCAGCTCGTCATAGCGGGCAATCCGCTCCCCTCCCCTCTCGACCGTTTCGCGGGTTTCCATTCGCCGGACCGATAGCGTGTTCGCAAAATACTGCTCGATCTCTCGGACGGCGTTCTTAAAAATGAAGAGCACTTTGTCCGCATAGGACTTCTTGCGGCTTTCCTCGTCCGAGTAGACGTATTTGCTGAGCGCGGTCTTTTTGGACTCGAGAGGCCGGTAGGTCAGAATCAGTGCGTGCTTGCTCTCGAAATGTCCCTGTTCGCGTGCGAAATGCGCCCTGCGCTCGGCATCGATCGCGCGGGTGACCGGGTCGGGAAAATGGCAATGGTCTTCTGAGGGATAGTCGACCGTCGGAATGCGGATGGCCTCGACCTGGATCATCCAGCCGCTTCCAAGTCGCGACAGGATCGCATTGATCTGCCGCGACAGCTCGTTGCGTTCGAGGTCGGTCGCACTTTCGGAATCCGGGCCGGCAAAGTACCAACCCGCCATCAGGCTTCCATCCTTCAACAGGAGGACACCATTGTCGACGAGGCCGGCGTATGGAACGAGATCGGCGAAGGATGGACCCGTTGCCCGGAAGCGTTTGAGAGCTACCATGGCCGTCTCCTCAGTACCGCCGCCACGGCGAGGTGGTCGCCTTATAGGTCGGCTTGTAGGAAATGTGCCGCACGTAGACCTGTCGCATGAGCGGATCGGACTTCGCCATCATCCTCAGCGCCCCGACGATCACGATCCAGACGGCGACACCGAAGAGCGCCGAATAGACCGTGAGGACGACGAAGATCAGTATCACCGCTGCAAGACCCGTGATCAGCACCAGCTCCCTATCCGCGCCCATCAGCAGATTCGGACGAGACAGAGCGCGGTGAATGCGGTTGCGCCGCAAGCCGGACAGGGATTCAGCCATGAGTCCCCTCCCCTTCTCCGTTTGAACCAGTTGACGTGATCTGCTCGTCAGTCAGCCCGATCGAAGCGCCGGTCGCGCCGAATAGGCCGACGATGGTGGTGGCGCCGAGGAGGATGCCGGCGACCAGAACGACATAGACAAGTCGCCGCGCGAAATCGTTCAGCTCCCCGCCAAAGATCAGCATCCCACCGGCAATGGCGACGGCCGCAAGCGCGATGTAACCGGCAACCGGGCCAGTGATCGATTCCTGAATTTGCTCGAGTGGTCCCTCCCACGGAAGGCTGCCGCCGGAACTGGCCATCGCCGGCGTTACAGATGCAAGGCTCGGCACTACAATGAGCGCGATGGCGATGAGTGCATATTTACGCGACATGGCGCGCCTCCTGTTCTTCCGTGAGCTGGTCGGATTCGATCTCGTACTGGCCGCCCGCGAACCGCTCGACGTGGATGACGTCTCGAACACGCCGCCCGCGCGGCGTCCGCTCGATCGAGATGACCAGGTCGACGGCCTCCCCGATCACCTCATGCATCGGTTGCTGGCTCGCTTCGGCGGTCAGTTGTTCAAGGCGACGCAGCGCCGACATGGCGGTGTTCGAGTGGATGGTCGCCACCCCGCCCGGATGGCCGGTGTTCCAGGCCTTGAGCAATGTAAGGGCGGCGCCGTCGCGGACTTCGCCCACGACGATCCGATCGGGACGCAACCGCATGGTGCTCTTGAGGAGCCGCGCCATGTCGATCGTATCGCTGGTGTGCAGGAGAACGGCGTTCTCTGCCGCGCACTGAATTTCCGCGGTGTCTTCAAGAATAACGAGCCGATCCTCCGGCGTCGATTTGACGATCTCGGCGATGACGGCGTTCGCAAGCGTCGTCTTGCCCGAACCGGTCCCCCCGGAAATGATGATGTTCAGCCTGGAGGAAATTGCGCTGCGGATCGTCGAGGCCTGATATTCGGTCATCACGTCTGCACGGACATAATCCCCGAGCGGAATGAGGCGGGAGGCGCGGCGCCGAATGGTAAAGGCAGGTCTGGCGACGACGGGAGGCAACAGACCCTCGAAGCGGTGGCCGCCGATTGGCAACTCACCGGAGATGATCGGTTGTTCCGTGTCGACCTCGGACTGGAGCGCATGCGCCACGGTTCCGATCACCATTTCTGCAGTAGCAGAGGACATTTCTCCGGCGGGCGCGATGCCGTGGCCGAGCCGTTCGATGAAGAGCTTTCCGTCCGGATTGAGCATGATTTCGACGACATTCACGTCATCCAGAGCAACGCAGAGCTGATCGCCGAGCGCCTCCTGAAGTTTGCGGACAAGGCGGGGATGAGAGCGAAGCTGGTTCACGGATTTCTCCTTACGCTGCCTAGCTGAGAGGGAAGAGTTCAGAACGGTAGTTGGAAGGGCGGAGCCTTTGGAATGCGTCCGCATTCGCGGGCAGTGTGCCCGCTACGGCCATCGTCACGCCGATCTTCCTGGGCTCACCCAAACGATGCAGCGGCCACCCAACGCGAGCGAGAATCCGCTCGAACCGGAGATCGGTCACAGTGACAATCTCGGTGTAGCCATTCGCCATGCACCATTCGATGATGCCGGCGAACATGGTCAGCGTCGCCTCATGGACTGAGCCGCCTCCCCTTCCATCCACGAGGCTCGTATCAACGCAGAAGCGTGAACTCTCGATCATGAAACGATGGGCCTTCAATCCCTCCTTCGGGAGAAGCGAGGAGAAGACGTCCGACACCATGGTTGGGCCAAGTGCAGGAAGGAGCCTGGCGCATCCTGCCACCTGGTCGCTGTCCGACACGGCAATGATGTAAGTTGGCTGAAGTGCATCGAACGCGTCTGCTTCCCGGCCGTCGAATACATCGACTTCCCAACCGAGCCGATCGGAAAATACCTGAGCTCGAAGCTTGTGATGTGCTTCGAGAAGTTGTGGTTCCGGTATGCCCTGTCGTGCCGAAATCGCGACTACCTGCATGTTTTTCTCCGTCGTTTAGGTCTGCGGGGAAATGAGCACGGATCAGAATCGCTGGGCAGTTGTAGAATCCGACAAGGTAGCTCGAGGTGAATCGGGTGTTGCGGTGTAGAAGGGATTACTGACGTCGCCCGACGGCTAGCTTGGATTTGTAGGATTCACAGGAGAACAATTCGGGATCATGAAGCCGGGTGTGTTTGGCTAACCCTCAGAGTGGAAAAACAAAAATCCGAAAAGCCACTTGTCGGTTCGTTCAGGAACTTGGGTTTTGTTAACCTTTTGTTAACCCTAAACTTCTGGACCGGTCGAGAGAATCGTGTTCTATCTTTGGCGGGCAATGGCCGGTAAACCGGCACGAAGCCGCCAAGAGGGAAAGATGGCGATAGCACAACGGGTAGAATCGGTGGTTGCTTCCAAGGAAGATGCTGGCAGCAAGATCACGCGCCATGCGGGCCTCCTGTCTCAGCAATTGCAGCAGCTTCGAACGCGCATGTATCCGCCGAAGTCGGAAAAGACTTTGCGGCAGTTCCTTACCAACGAAGTATCCAAGCTGACGTCGATACCAGATTCGACCTTGAAACTGATGTCCAGCGAAGGGCGCGGTCCGAGCCCGAGCAGGCTCGAAAACAATCATCGCGTCTATACCCTCGCGCAGATCAACGAACTGCGTGAACTCTTCGCAAAACAGAAACCTGCTGATGCACTGCGCTTCCTTCCCCGCCGGCGGGAGGGAGAGCATTTGCAGGTTGTCGCGATCGCGAATTTCAAGGGCGGCAGTGCCAAGACGACAACCAGCGTGCATCTTGCGCATTATCTTGCCCTCCATGGCTATCGGGTTCTTGCCCTGGACCTTGATCCGCAAGCCTCCCTTTCTGCCTTGTTTGGCGCACAGCCTGAGGTCGATGTGGGAGCGAACGAGACGATCTACGCAGCCTTGCGATACGACGAAGGCGCTCGGCGCCCAATACGCGACATTATCCGCAAGACCTATTTCGACGGCGTCGATCTCATCCCCGGCAATCTTGAGGTTATGGAGTATGAGCACGAGACGCCTCGTGTTCTGGCGAACAAATCCAGCTCAGGGGCGATTTTTTTCGAGCGGCTGAAACTCGCTCTCGCTGAAGTGGAGGAAGACTACGATGTTGTTATCCTCGACACGCCGCCGTCGCTTGGGTTCTTGACCCTGAGCGCGATCTACGCTGCGACGAGCATGATTATCACGGTCCATCCGGCGATGCTGGACGTGGCCTCTATGAGCCAGTTTCTGCTCATGATGGGAGACCTGATCAGTGTTCTCAACGAAAGCGGAGCTCAGCTCGATCAGGACTTCATTCGTTATCTGGTAACGCGACATGATCCGAATGACGCACCCCAGTCGCAGGTGGTTGCCATGATGCGCCACCTCTTCGGAACAGACGTGCTGCTTCCGACGGCAATCGAGAGCACCGCGGTCGAAGCCGCCGGGCTGGCCAAGCGATCGATCTATGAACTCGAAATGGGGCAGATCGGACGTGATACCCACAAGCGAGCACGAGAGGCAGTCGATGCCGTGAACGAGGCCATTGTTCGCCTGATCAACACGAGCTGGGGGCGTGAATGAGCAAATCCCCCCGCAAGTCTATTGTCGCAAGCTTCGGACTGCTTTCCGCGGAGTTGGAAAGTGATCAGGCTGCGGATCAGCAGCAGCCGTCAGTGTCCCCCGCGCCGTCTGCCGGCAATCGCGTCGGAGCTGGCGTGATCGGAGCGGCCCATCGAGCCATCGATGACATCCGGACGGAGCGAGATCGTTTGAAGGCTCTCCTCGAGGCGGGAGGCGGTTCGGTTCGAGATATGGATCCGTCGCTCATTGACCCCTCCCCCTACCCGGACAGGCTGCCTGACGACGACGCAGGCGACTTCGAGGCGTTCAAGCGTTCGATCGAGACGGATGGACAGAAGGTGCCCATTCAGATCCGGAAACATCCGTTATCACCTGGCCGCTACCAGGTGGTCTATGGCCATCGGCGCTGGCTTGCTGCCAAGCAACTTGGCCTGCCCGTCCGCGCGATCGAGGTCGAGATTTCCGATGTCGATCTTGTTGTCGCGCAGGGTATCGAAAATGCCAGCCGTCAGGACCTGACATGGATCGAGCGCGCCTTGTTTGCTTTCCGCATGGATGAAGCCGGAATCAAACCGCGGGACATCTACGCAGCGCTTTCTATCGAGGACGCGGAACTGGCTCGGATGCGAAGCGTCTATCGATCCGTCCCTGCCGACGTCATTGAAGCTATCGGGCGGGCGCCAAAGATTGGTCGTCCACGCTGGCTTGATTTGGCCAAGATGGTTGCGGGCGACTCAGGAACGCTCGACGCCCTACGGGCGGCGCTGGTTAAGAAGGGGGATGTGGCTGAGACCTCCGATCAAAGATTTCAGCGTGTGTTGAACGCCATCAAGCCAGCATCGACCGGTCGCCGGGAGCCAAGCCCGATTACTGACAAGGGCGGGACAAAGCTCGGCGTCTTGTTGATGTCCTCGAAAGAGGTTCGAATTTCGGCCGAGGGTTCACTCGGGATCGAGTTTTTGAAGTTTGTTGAGGCGGAGATCCCAGCGCTTACGGAGCGCTTTGCCCGCCTAAGACACGAAAAACCCTGACAGCTGTCAGAGTTTTAGAGGCCAAGAAAGGAAACGCTGCAAAAGAAAAAGGCCCCCTAAACGTTGCCGTCGTGGAAGCCTCTCTCTCTGTGTGACAACTAGAGAATCGCATTTCCCCGAATCCCAGTCAAGAGTCTTTGGCACCGTAATTTGGTGAGCAGGTTTCTTTTGCCTCTTTGAAGGTGAAGAAAATGCAGATTGGAAGTGTGACGACGCCCTTTGGGCGGCGGCCGATGACGCTTGCCTTGGTGAGGCGGCAAATTGAGACGAGCGAGATCAAGCCAGGCAAGTCGGCCGACAAATGGAAGGTCTTTAGGGACGCCTCCGAAGCGAGAGAGTTGCTTGGATTGCAGGATCGCAGCCTAGCCGTCCTCGACGCACTCTTGAGCTTTTATCCAGACAACGAATTGCGCCAAGACGCGCAGCTCATTGTTTTCCCATCCAACGCGCAATTGACACTTCGGGCGCACGGTATCGCCGGCGCTACGCTTAGGAGACATCTGGCTCTTCTCGTTGAGGCCGGACTGATCGTTCGTAAGGACAGCGCGAATGGGAAGCGCTACGCCCGGAAGGACAAGGCGGGTGCGATCGATAACGCATTCGGCTTTGATCTGTCACCGTTACTCATGAGAGCCGAGCAGCTCGCCATGATGGCGCAACAGGTCGTTGCCGATCGTTTAGCGCTCCGGCGGGCGAAGGAAAATTTGACAATTTGCCGCCGCGACGTCCGAAAGCTCATTTCGGCCGCGATCGAGGAAGGCGCGTCAGGGGACTGGGAGAACATCGAAGCAATCTACATCGGCCTCGTGAGTAAGATTCCTCGCTCGCCGACGCTCAGCGATGTCAATTCAATCCTGGACGAGATGGAACTCCTTCAGGGGGAGATCATCAACGTTCTGGAAATGCAGCAAAAAGGGGAAAATACTAGCACCAATGATGCTCAAAATGAGCGTCACATACAGAATTCAAAAACCGAATCCATCTATGAATTTGAACCTAGCTCTGAAAATGAGCGGGGCGCGAAGTCGGTGGATGATGATCGGCCGAAGCGGGAGCCGGTCCGTAATTTTCCGCTTGGCATGGTGCTGCGAGCCTGCGCAGGCATCTCGATGTATGGACCGAGCGGGGCCATCGGCAGTTGGCGCGACATGATGGCCGCGGCGATCGTCGTGCGGTCGATGCTGGGCGTCAGCCCGTCGGCCTATCAGGAGGCCTGCGAGGTGATGGGGCCGGAAAATGCGGCGACAGCGATCGCCTGCATCCTTGAGCGGAGTGGACATATCAATTCGCCGGGCGGCTATCTGCGTGACCTCACGCGCAAGGCGGAGCGGGGCGAATTTTCACTGGGGCCGGTGCTGATGGCGCTGCTAAGGGCTCAGGGACAAGGCGATAGAGCGGCCGGCTAG